>CANJZW010000156.1 GCA_947479475.1 Chthoniobacteraceae bacterium | reverse complement strand
CCAAAAACTTTCCCAACGCCGCCGACGCTGGGAGGCTAACAGCAGAGAGAAGACCGGCACTTCAACCAAACCAAACAAAACCACAATGGCCGCCTCTCGTGTAGCGTAATTAAACCGCTCGTGAAGTCATTGATTCAGAAACGCGCCGCCGCTGCGCACGGAAGAGGGTGAATTGGCGGGGTATCTTGGAATTTCCCACCCCAGTGAATGGCAACGCATGCCGATTCGATTGAAGGAAGAGACCTTGAAAGCGGCGCTCCAGGCTGGATCCCCCGTTATATTGAAACATCCGACGGACGGGCTGAGCCTCAGAGAGCGGGAGGTTTTGAATCTTTACGGCCGCGGACACCATACCAAAGAGATCGCCGCTATTTTGAATATCTCGATTCCTTCGGTCTTTACCTACAGGGCGCGTTTGGTTCGGAAGCTGGGCATAAAAAATCCAGCCGATTTCTATCTCGTCGCCGCCCAGTCTGCGACGCTCCAAGGCGCTCAGCCTTAAACGCCCTGGCGTATAGCCTTAGACATCGTGAGGTCACGGGAATTGAGATGATCGTTTCTGAATTCATCTGGGTCAATCTGCTAGTGTAACCCAGTGGAGAAAACAAAAAGTTGAGATCAGGAAGATTCCCGGTCTTTGGGGGGCTCTTCATAGAGGTCAGGATGTCTGAGTCTACAGAGACGGATAGATCTGCTGGAGCTGGGCTGTTGTTTCGGGTGGATTGGGGCGCCCTTGCAGGGCTTACGGTTTTATAACGGATCAAACCCATGGCGTTGCCATGGGCTGCGAGTGGACTGCCCCTTGTAGGGGCGCCTGAATGCAGCGCCATCGATGCGCCCCACGCTAGCCCGGGGCAACGCCCCGGGAAAATGGCCCCCAATTCATCCCCAGCCCTTGTAAAGGGCGTCCCATCGGATGAGGCTCAGACATCCGCAGGTCACGGGAATTGAGATGATCTGTTCCTGATCTCGCTCGGCTCTTTCCGTTTCTGTAAACTTGCGGAAAGAAAAAAATTAGATCAGCAAGATTCCTTTTCCAACGAGATGGTTCAGGAAGACGTCAGGATATCTGAGCCTTAAACGCCCAAGGCGTATAGCCTTAAATGCCCCAAGGCGCCCAGTGCTTAGGCTCCGCAAGGCGTTTAGGCTCAGACACGCACCACCTCCATGGTGAGCGATCAGGCGCTTGCACTGTGTCAGGCTTCTGAACGCATGAGCGGGCCTTCTGCCCCCGCTACGCTTTGACTGCTGTGAGGGGCGATTTCTTTTGAAGCGAATTCTGCCTCGCCTCGGAGACTGACACTGGTGAACGTCGTACGGCTCATTTGCGGACGTCGTACGGCTCACTGGTGGGCGTCGTGCGGCTCACTGGTGAACGTCGTGCGGCTCACTGGTGGGCGTCGTACCGCCCATTGGTGGGCGTCGTAACATCCCTCTAGCGTCCAGACCTGTGGCGGTCCGTGCTCACAAGCCAAACGGTAAAGCCCCCCGGCGCCGCCCCCTAGATGAATATCCCATTCCTCCCGCCGCCACGCACCAGCTTCCCACCACGTCCCCGATAAACGGTAGGGGCCGTAACAGTCGAGCACGGCGCCGCTAATGTTGCCCGCGTGGATACGGACGGGGCGGTGCTGTTTTAGATGAACGAGCGCTTCCAGGGCGGGCCGGAATCTTCGCAGGGGCAGCCCGTGCTGGGGTTCTGTTGGTTGTGGTCCCGCGGGATGGGGGCTGCGCTTGGGTTCGGGGGGGGCACCAAACACCTTGCTTGGATCCAGCAAGTGGAACGCGCCCGGCCTGTGGGTGTGTGCCGGTACGGGGATGCCCATGCGGTTTTCTCCCGCGAGGGCCTCGAGGCGGGCGAGGGTTTCCCCAAACCGGTTGGGATCTCTCAATGGATTTTCAAAAAGCGCCAACTGTTGGCTGGAAGGCAGGACTTCCCGGATTTTTAAAGACACTCCCACCAGGGCGGCCTCCAGCGTGAGGGCTTCCAGATGGGTTTCTAAAACCCGGAGCATTACGGCTTCCTCACGGCTGGGTGTGGGGAGGCCGAAATGGCGTTCATAGGGAGGGGCGTTTTCTAAAAACAGCTTCAATTCCAGCACGGCTGCCACTCTGTGAAGCAGTCGCATTCGGGAGGCCAGTTGCTCAATCATACGGTTGAGAATGAAAATCACGGGGGCAAGGGTTTGCACCGGATGTTCGAGGTCCTGGGAAAGCTGGAGCACTTCGGGGAAGGACTCGAGCCGAAGCACGCATTCCCGCGTATCGCGTGCCAGTTCCCAAAGGGGCGCCGCCTCGGGGCCGAGGCGTTCCAGGGCGCCTTGCTTGGGCAGGCGCAGCAATTCGCCCAGCGTGTACACTCCCCAGCCCTCGAGCTGTTGCTGCAGCGTGCTGGAAACCTCGAGTTCCGCAAAAGTGAGTTCTTCAATAAAAACTTCGGGGGCGTCCACCACTCTGACTGGGAACGCCCTTCGAGCCGCACACCAGGCCAGCCCCGCCTGGGGGGCGACTCCCAGGGCCGCCTCCATGCCGAACTCGTGTCGCAGACGTTCGAGGGCCTCTTGCGCCCAGAGGTTCCAGTCCCGGATGCCCAGCCCCCGCAAGTCCAGCAGACAGCGGTTGGGTGCCTGCCTTTCCACCCGGGGAGAGAGGGTTCCCGCAAAGTGTAATAGCCGGCCGGCCAGCCATTCTTCGCTTGTCTCTGATGCCACGGCCAGTTCGAGTTGCGGGCATCTTGCCAAGGCTTGCGCGGGAGCCATGCCCGCCGCCACCCCTAACCGCTCCGCGCACAAGGTGGCTTCCAGCAGAAGTCCCCGGACGGAACTGCCGTCCACCAAGGCCACGGTGCCGTGCAGGGCGGGCGAGGGGGCTCTTCCGTGCGCTTCAAGGTTTGAACCTGGGTTTGAAGCTTGATTCAAAAGCACGGCCTGAAGTCGAAACCTCGGCACCCATAAAACCGCCAGCATCCTGGTCGAAATGCCATCGGCCTCGGATTGGGGGAGACTTTGCTTCATGGCGGCCATTTTAAAAAAGATGCCGGCTCAAGCTGTCATTCGCTGGATCTCTGCGGGGTGGAGTTCGGGCGCGGGTGCGGGGGCGCCTCCGGGTTGGCGGCCCCGGACAAAAACTTCAAAGCAAGAATTCGCGAGCAGATCGCGGCGCGGCAAGTTCAGGGACTCCAGGGGCCAGGGCTGGCGGCTGAGGACCCGCACCTTGGCCCCCTCCACCATGGGGCTGGGGGAGAGAACCAAAAGTGCATTGCCATGATGTGCCACCAGCCGGTGGAAACGGTGCCAATGTTGTCCGGAAATCCGCCTGAGTGCCGTTTCGGAAACCGCCTGTAAATCAAGGGTTACCCAGGAAAGGTTGCCATCGCGCAGTAGCAAATCGGCGCTTTTGAGAGCCATGAGCGGGTTGCGGCAGCGCACCCATAAGATCCGTCTGAGTGCGAGTGTATTCCAGTCTTCGACCTCAAGTGCGTCGCCAGCATCCACCCAGGCTCCCAGCCATCCTGCGGCAGCGCTCGCTTCGAGCAAGCGGTCCATCACTAGTCCCGTGCCGCCAAGGGAGCCGCAGATTTCCGTGACCTCGCCAAGGCGGAGCCCACCCGCCGCCTCGTCCCAAGCGGCAATGCCGGTGGGCAGGGTGGACGGGGGAGCAATGCCGTATTGCGTTGGAGCAATGCCAGGGGGCAGCGTTCGGAGGGAGGTCGGAGCATCCCCGTTGGCCCCGTTGGCCCCGTTGGCCCCGTTGGCTCCGTGCACGGGTTGGCGCGCCCCTTTGTGGGAGTTGAAGGCGTGGCTGGCTGGAAAACGCAGCAGCAGCAGCGCTCGCAAGTCCGCCACAACGGAGGAGGCCGGAGCCGGTGTGGTTGTGAGATTCACTGGGAGCCTCCGGGCTGCGCGTTTCTGTGGCTGGAACTGGGCGGGGCCTCCGGACGGATGAGGCCTCGAAAAACGCCTGCAATTCTAACACTGCTGGCAGGCAGTAAAATATCTGCGTAAGCAGGGTTGCTGGCCCGCAGGAGCAACTGGTTTTCAATCTCTGCCTCCTCTGCCTCGGGGGTGATTTCGTGGAAGGGAGCCGCCCGGCCCTCTCCGGGGTTGGACGAACCCCCACTGGGGTTGGACGAACCCCTACTGGGGTTAGATGGACCCCCGCTGGGGTTGGATGGACTTTGTTTGAAAACCCGCTTCAAGGTCGCCTCACACTCGGCGCCCGATCCGCTCCAGACAACGGCCGCAATCTCTCCCTGCTGGATTTCGACGCCGGGGCGCAGCAACACGAGATCCCCGTTTAAAATGCCGTCGCCCACCATGGATTCCCCCTTGATGCGCAGCAGAAAATCCCCAGGCCGGTGCCTGAGTAGTTCGTTGACTGAGACTGTTTCAAATGCGGCGTCCTGCTGGGTAATGACTTCCTCCAAGGGACCGGCGGGAATGGTGCCCAGCAGGGGGAGGAGGCTCGTGCGCGGGGGGGCGTGCGAGAAGAGGTGGGTATGCAGGAAAGACTCTTGCGGTGAGCCCCGGCCGTTTTCATTTTCATTTTCCAGAGTGGCGCCGCCGGCCAGGCTGCTTAAAACGCGCCCCTTATGCGTTGGCACCACCAGACGCTGCCGGCCCTGGATGCCGCCCCCCTGCAGCAGGATGACTCCAAGCCGGGCCATGCGTTGCAGCGTCGGCCCGAGGCTACTTTCCGCCTTCAGTGACAGTTCCGCAACAAGGTCGGAAACAAAATTGGGCAGCTGCAGTCCCTCGCGTTTGAGGACGGTGTTCAGAACACGCCTCTGGGCCGGGGTAAGTGAAGTGGAGGGCGGACGTGCCATTGTATCGTATAATAAAACGATACAATAAGGCAGTCAAGAGCGGCTCCCTGCAAACCGCGAATTTTTGGGTGCCGTAGGATGCGTATGTGCGGGAAGCTATTCCAAAAGAGGTTTTTAGGGCAGGAAGATACGGGTTGTGGCGGATCCCCCGGCTCTCCATGTTTTGATGGCCAGCGCGCTCCAATAGGCTAATATGCTCGCCTCAAACCTCCTCCCCCATGATCCGCCCCCTCCTTTCCCTCACTTTCGCCATGGCTGCTGTTTCCGCCTTTGCCCAGAACGCGCAGTTGGTTTACTTCGGCACCTACACGAACCCCAAGTCCGGCAGTGAGGGCGTGTACGTCTCTACGTTTGACGCAGCCACCGGAGATCTTTCCTCGCCCGTGCTGGCGGCAAAGACCTCGAGCCCAAGTTTTCTCGCAATCCACCCCTCCGGACGTCTCCTTTACACAGTGGGCGAGGCCCCTGCCTCCGCGAGCTCCAAATCGGAAGTGAGCGCCTACCAGATTTCCCGGCCCGGTGGTACTCTGGAAAAACTCAACAGTGTTTCGGCGGGGGGGGCGGGTCCCTGCTACATCAGTTTGGAAAAAGGGGGCGGAGTTGCCATGACGGCCCAATATTCGGATGGCACGGTGACGTCCCATCTCGTGGCCAAGGACGGAACGTTGGGGCAGGCCGTGAGCGTCATTCAGCACGCGGGCAAGGGACCGAATGCGGGGCGTCAGGACAAACCCCACGCGCACAGCATTCGGATGACGCCTGACAACCGGTACGCGCTGGCGTGCGACTTGGGCGCGGACAAGGTGTTTGTGTACAAATTGGACCCGATCACCGGAGTGCTGACTCCGCACGGGCACGCTGATCTGCCGCCTGGATCGGGGCCTCGGCACAGCGCTTTTCACCCGAACGGGAAGTTTGTTTTTGTTAACAACGAGATCCTGATGACGGTAAGCACGTTCGCGTACGACGCGGAGAAGGGAGCATTGCGCCTTCTTGGCACGGTTTCCACACTTCCGGAGGCGGACCGCAATTTGAAGGGCCTCAGTACTGCGGAGGTGGTGGCACACCCCAATGGGCGCGTGGTTTACGTTTCCAACCGAACCCACGATACCATTGCGGTCTTCCAGTGTAATGCGCAAACCGGCGCGCTGACCCTGATTCAGAACGTGGCCACGGAGGGCAACACCCCTCGGAATTTTTCGCTCGATTTGACTGGAAAATGGATGGTTGTGGGACACCAGGACACGAATTCGGCCGCTATTTTCAGCGTGAACTCGGCGGATGGCCGTTTGAGTTTTACGGGCAAAAAAGTGTCCGTGGGAGCGCCTGTGTGCGTGCGTTTTTTGCCCGCTGAATAAGCCGGGCTTTTGAGCGGCAAACGTACCAACACGCAGGCGGTCCAATGAGGGACCCCGGCTTCGGTCCGCCCAGGCTGCACATTGAGGAGCTGCGTTTTTTCGCCGGGCTGGAACAGACGGGATCGCATTGCCCCTCAACCCACTGGGCGGGGCAGGGGAATCGATGGCAGTGCCTGAGTAGTCGGGGTCTGGGGAGGAGACGGCGCCCGTTGCCGGGGCTCCAAGGCGCGCGAGTATGGCGGTGACTGGCGGTGGTGCCTTTTGCCGCGGGCCGCTGCTTTTGCGGCGGCCATCTGCGGGTGGAATGGAAAATAGCACTTCACTATGGGCGCGCGCTGGTGGGCAACTGGCGCTGGCAGAACACCTCTTCAACTGCACGGTTTCACTTCAAAACAAAGGGTTCAAGGCGGTGGTTGATGTAGTTGCTTTTTCAGGTTGACGATCTCCGTCCACGGGCTATTAATGAGCGCTCGTTTTTGGGTTGGTAGCTCAATGGTAGAGCAGCGCCCTTTTAAGGCGTTGGTTGAGGGTTCGAGTCCCTCCCCACCCACCACCCTCCCACCACCCTCAAAGCCTGCGTAAAACCCGCATTTTCAGCCGGTAGCAGCACTTTTAAAGCTTCAGAACGTGGCTGTGCCTTTCTGCTCCTCGATGCACTTCAATGCAGCTTTTTTTGGCACCAAATTGGCACCAACTTTGTTCAGGGGGCATTCGACACACTTTTCTCCCACCAAAACTGACATGTTTATTGCCTCCGTCCTCCTTTTGGAGAGGCCTTTTCAGCCGCCGGTTGATCAGTAAGGTTAGGCTCGAGCGTGCCTTGCGAGTTTTTCTAAGCCTTGGCGGCAGGCCTCTGTTTTCACGTTATCGAGAGGCATCGGCTTATCCACACAATATTTCGCCGTATACTGTCCGCGACGGGCTCCTGAGTGGAGAGAATCGGCCAACCCGAAACTATCTCTGTGGTCTTTTCAAGGAGGCGAGTCATTCTCTTGAATGCGGCCTTCTCGTTCATCCCAGCCTCTTTTATCAGGATTTCGAAGTCAGAGGAGCGGATTTTTTCAGGGTGCCGTTCCTTGCCGATTTTCATCGCATAGCAGGGATCGAGCTGCGGGTACGCGTGGGTGCATACCAAATCATAGAGGGGCGCGAGGCGGACCTGGTGGTTTCGGTAGAGTAGTGAAAAGTTTTTTCCGTGAGCGTCTCCATTTCCGATGAGGCAGTTGAAAAAGGCAGCGTCCATGAGTTGAAGAACATCCAAGGCTGGTGCTGAGGAGTCGCTGGGCGGTCAAAGTGCACCACCTCTGGGCGGAATGAACGGCTTGAAAGTGCACCACTTTTAGTACGCAAAAACAGTTCCATCTGAGCGCCGGAAGGCGCTTCGAATGGGACATGTCCAACGTCCTTAAAGTGAGTTATCAAGAAACAATT
>CANJZW010000155.1 GCA_947479475.1 Chthoniobacteraceae bacterium | reverse complement strand
GATTTTCGCGTATTTTCGCCTGGTATTGTATTTGAGGCCGGAGATAAGCGCCCAAATCTCGAAAAAAACGCGGATTCCAAACCGCGCGGATCGAACGTTTGTGAAAAACGGCTATTCACGGACAGGCTCGAGTGTAGCCCAAGGCACACCCGGCGGAGCCACGTACCCTTTCGTGATCGAGATCGCCCCCGACGATCTCTGGATCGGCTACCACAATGTGCCAAATGGTTGGAACTTCCCGCGCGCAAAACACCTACGCGTATCTGTTTCGGCTTTTATGGAGAATCTGGGGCGATGAGTCGGAGACTACGACGCCAAAAACGCACCAATCAAACGACCCATCTTCACTTCCACCACGTTCCTGCTCGCTCCGATGGCATCGCTACACCCCATTGAACCAGTACCCGTCCAGATTAAACCTTAGCAAGTGGCACTCCAGACATCTCTGGCGGGCGCAGTTGAAACGTTAGACACGGGTATGGATGACATTTCTAGATTCACCATCTTGTACCATCGCACAGAACTCGGTTTCCGCATCCGGCATCTGCAGCGTTACTGTCTACTAGCCGAATACGAAAAACAGGAAAAGGAGGAGATTGATCAAAGAAGATCTGCACACGCGATAAGGGAACTCCTTAAGAAGGCATAGCCTCCCGATGGGACAGGCGAATCCAATGCACTGGCCTCCCTCAAAAATTGGCGGATCTGCCCCGCGTCGAATCAGCGGGCCCCGAATATAAGATGAGGCCTTTCGTTCACCTCCGCCTTGCCACAGAAGGCACGTAAATCGCCGGGGTCTCTTGAAGCATTCCACCTCAACCCATTTTGTGAGTCGGAACAGTAAACAGGGAAGGACCGGTTGCGCCATTTTACGTTCATCCTCAGGCGATTGCCAAGTCGTTGCCAAAACTCCGTGTTGATGGAGCTAGGCATCTGAGGCGCACTTTGGTCGGAGGCCAGTTTCACATCGGAGGCCAGTTTCAGATTTTGCGGAGGGAAGCCCTTCTCTGGCCAAGCCCGGGAGATTTACGCAACCCAGAGTTCAAGGCGGGGTGCACTATTTCAGGAGGGGCGGGTGTCGGAAGAAACACGATCGGGGACCAAAATGAAAAGCAGCGTCGTCTTTATCAACCATTCCCATGAAACCTTCACGCCCACACAGAGCGGCGCCATCGCCACCCATGTGTGCGAATGCTACCGGGCGGCGCGGCGGCGCGGTGACTCCCCCGTGGTTCTCTCGGCGAGGAGCGACGCCGAGCCATTCGCCGATGTGGATGCGATCTGGATCGATTATCCGCAGGTGCCGGTGAATGGTCTGGCACATCAGCTTTACCGAGTGCAGCGCAAACTCACAGGCTGGAGGCATTGCCGACAGCAAACCTACGGGGCGCGCGTGGTGCAAGCAATCCGCCGCGCACAGCTCCAGCACCTACCGCTGATTCTCCACAACGACCCCGAACTCGCCGTGCTTCTACGCCGATATTTTCCAAGCGCGTTCATCGTCCATCATTTCCACAACCAGATCGACGCCTCGCACAGGTTTCGAAAAAAACTCGCCTCCGCTGCCAATGTCGTGACGGCGGTCAGCAATTTCACCGGGCGCTGGATCGAAGCCTGTTACAAGCTTTCCCCGAACAGCGTGAAGACAATCCACAATGGGGTGGACTGCACACATTTCACACCGGCGCGCACCCCTCCTGAGGGGCCGCCTGTGATCAACTTTGTCGGCCGCACGGGCATTGAAAAGGCACCCGACCTCGTGCTCAAGGCAGCCGCAAAGCTCGCAGAAACCGGCGCGAAATTCAGCGTGCAAATCCTCGGCTCAAACCACTGGAACCGCCTCGAAATGGACGACTATCAGCGGGAATTACAGCACCTCGCCGAAGACCTCGAGGGTCGAGGAATCCCCGTGCGCAGACCCGGACACATCTCCAGGCAGGCACTCCCTTCTGAACTGCGCAAGGCGCACATTCATGTCGTTCCATCGCGCTGGGACGAACCTTTTGCACTCACAATCCTCGAAGGCATGGCCTGCGGACTCGCAACAGTCGCTTCACGCACCGGAGGAGCCCCCGAAGTTCTGGGTGATGCCGGGATGCTCTTCGAACGCGATTCGGTTGACGGCCTTGCAGGAATTCTCGCGTGTTTGGTAGCGGACCCCGCGTTGCGCGAAGATTGCAGGCGCAGGGCCTGCGCGAGGGCCGCCTCTTTTCCGTGGGATGCGGCTTGGGAACAATTCAGAGCCGTGACACCCCTGGCAAAAAACACCGGACGGAGCCGCCCCACACGGCCGTTGGCTCCGACGGCGACGCGATGAATTCCTTTCAACCTTTTACTATGAGCCTCGTTTTCATCAATTGTACCGGAGAGACTTTTACGCCGACCCGAAGCGGCGCCATTAGCACGTGGAACTGGGAGGTCTGCCGAGCAGCCCAGCGGCACGGCGTTGAACCATGGTTGATCTCGCGCACCGCGAATGCCGAACCGCACCCGTGGAACCGCTCCGTCCTGCTTGATTATCCATGGATTCCACAATTCCGAGGCACCGGGCTCGGGCGATTCTTTGAATTCCAAAGGCGATGGGGCGGATGGGGACACGTGCGCCAAGGCGCGTACGCAAGAAAGATCATCAACGCGATTCTAAAGCACGGACTTAAAAACCTGCCCTTTGTCCTCCACAACGATCCCGAGATGGCAGTGCATCTGCGGCGCTGCTTTCCAAAAGCAAAAATTATCCACCTTTTCCACAACACCAATCTCTACGGAGAACGCTGTCTGCGCGAATACCCCGACGCGGTGAATGTCGCCGCCGGGGTGAGCGACTTTACGAGCCGGTGGCAGGAGGAATATTTCAAAATGCCACGGAACTCTGTGCAAACGGTCTATAACGGCGTGAATCTCGAGGCGTTTTCTCCCGCTCCAGAACCCCCGCCCGGGCCGCCTGTCCTCAATTTCCTTGGCCGCACAGACGCCAACAAAGCTCCCGAGTTGCTGCTTAAAGCCGCGCTGAAACTCACCGCCACAACACGAAACTTCTCGATCCAAATTCTTGGCGCACGTTTCTATTGGGGCGGCGAACCGGACGACTATCAGCGCGAACTCGATGAACTCTCGCGCCAACTCGAAGCTCGTGGTATTACGGTGAGGCGCCCCGGAGTGATCTCGCGTTCCGCCCTCCCGGCCGAACTGCGCAAGGCGCACATTCATGTCGTTCCCTCCCGCTGCCAGGAGGCCTTTGGCCTGACCACCGTGGAGGGTATGGCAAGCGGCCTCGCCATCATCGCCTCACATACGGGCGGCACGCCAGAAGTCGTCGGCCCGGCCGGTCTCCTCTTTGAAAGCGACAATGTGGACGACTTAGCCGCCCATCTGAAGAGCCTGCTCGCGGATCCCGCGATGCGCGCGGATTACGGGCGCCTCGCTCGCGCTCGCGCGGAAACCTTTTCCTGGGATGAAACCTGGTCGCGGATTGCGGACCTCGCGGGCCTGGCCACCCAAGAGCAGCCGGCAGCACTGCGCTGACGAGGCGGCCACCTCTTGAACCGCTTGGTTGAGGACCCGCCCGCCCTTCCCTTGATCCGGATGAGCTCTGACCGGGGAAATCGTGCCCAAAACGGCCGAAATCATCCAAATCATCCTCACCCCCCAAGCCCCGATGCCGTCCTGTAGCGCCCCTCTTTATTCGTTCAAAACCGAAGCAATCGCCCTTCTCAGACTACTTGCCGTAAGCGGTTTACTGACCAACAAGTCCACTCCGGGAGGCGTGCCGCCATTGGTGCGCATTTCATCGCCGAATCCCGTCAGTAAAATCAGAGGAACGCTGCTTTTGGTGGCACGCATCTCAGCCGCCAGTTGCGCTCCGGTCATGCCAGGCATCGCCTGGTCGGAAATCACGAGGTCCCACTTGGAAAGCGCAAGCTGCCGCAACACCTCATCCCCGTTCTCAACAGGAAGAGCATCGTGCCCTTCGGCTTGGAGCATTTCAGCGATGATTTGACGAATAATCTCCTGATCGTCGACCACAAGCACACGCAGATGGCGCATCCGCGTCAATCCGGAGTTTTCCACCACCACTTTCTGGGCCGAGGACGAAGGCAGCGTCAGGGTAAAAGTGGTGCCGGCCCACTTGCGGCTCTGGATTCCCACGGACCCGCCATAACGCTGGACAAAGCCGTAGACCGCCGCCAAACCCAGCCCGGTGCCGTGCTCCCCCTTGGTTGTGTAAAACGGCTCAAGACACCGACTGCATTCCTCCTCCGTCATCCCAACCCCCGTGTCACTCACGCGGATGAAGATGCGGCCATCTTCACTTGAAGTGGAAAAACGTAAGACCCCGCCCTCCGGCATGGCGTCCACGGCGTTGAAAATGAGATTGGTGAGAATCTCGCGAACCTCGGGAGGATGCCCCAAAAACGAGGGAATCGTCGGCAGATCGGTTTCCACCGTAATCTGGATCCCCCGGGCACGGCACTTGTCGCGCCAGCGTGGGGCGGTTAGCACGATGGCCTGCTGAATGGCGATGTTCACGTCCACCGCGACGCGGAGTTCGTCCTGGTCGGCGGGACGGTAAAAGTCGCGCAAACGGGCCACAACGTGGGAGGCATCTTCGGCTGCCTCCATGAGGTGCTGGAACTGCTCACGTTCGCGCTGGGGAGCGTCGTTTTTGAAAAAGGCGGCCAGCAGCTCTCCGTACCCGAGGACCATCGTGAGGGCGTTGTTGAAATCGTGGGCGATGCCGCTGGCCATCATGCCCAGGGCCCTCAACCGCTCCTGTTTGACTAGCTGCTCCTGGGCGGCGCGCAAACGTCCCAGCGTATCCTCCAACTGCGAAGTCCGGTCTCTGACCTGCTGCTCGAGCGCCTCGTTTTGACGCTGCAACTCCAAATGCAGAAACCGGGTCTCCAGCAGGTTCCGGATGCGCAGGAGCACCTCGTCCGGATCCAGGGGTTTGGTAAGGAAATCATGAGCCCCCTTCCCCAAGGCACGCTGCCGGGTTTCCGGGGTGATGTCTGCGGTGAGGACCAAAATGGGCAGGTACTCTCCGGCAGGCAGGGCGGCCTTAATCTGCGAAATCAAGGTGAACCCGTCCACAAAGGGCATGTGTAAATCGAGCAGGACGATGTCCGGCTTTTCGGAAATCACCAAGGAGAGGGCATTCCGCGGGTCCATCGTGCTGACTACGTGGCCGGCTTTCGCCAGTTCCAGCAAACGCTCCAATAGGCGCACGTTGGACGCCTCATCGTCCACGATGAGAAAACGCGCCTTGCTGAGTACCACATCGAGCATCCTTTAAGAGATAGCAATACTGGGGCCAACCCTCATGAAAGATACTCCCACCCCGCCAAGACAGGGCGTCTATTGAGAAAAAGTAGAGTTTTTAGGCGATCTCACTGCCCCTTTCAGCCTAAGGTCTGGGCAAAACACAGTCCTTTTAACGCATGGAACACTTACTAAGAATAGGCATTGGACTCCTCTTTGCCACTGGCATCCAATGGCTGAGCTAATTCCAGCTCCGGTGCCCGGCCCTTTCCTCTACCTTCGGGACCCCCTCTTTCTCTGGACCTCCTGCCTCTTCGGGATCAACCGCTATTACCTCAGGGGCCATTTCGGCGGCCAATTTCCCTTTTTGCGCCGGCATTGGAACGACTGTTATCTCATCCCAGCCGCTCTGCCCGTTCTTCTTTGGATTTTCCGAAAAACAAACCTCCGTCGGCACGATAGCCCGCCCACCTGGCCTGAAATTCTGGAGTGGACGCTGCTCTGGTCACTGATTTTCGAGTGGTTCTTCCCCACTTTTTTTCATCTTGGCACCGCGGATTGGCGGGATCCCCTTTGTTATGCCTCCGGCGCTGTCATCGCAGGCTGGTTTTGGAATACCCCTCGCTCAAGTACGCCTTCCCATTCGCCCGCGCCCCGCGGATGATCCCCCACTATGGCTTTGGAGGGCTCTATTCAGGCAAACAGTGTGCGTGCGTATTTTTCTAAGATCGCCTCCCGGTACGATCTGGCCAACCACCTCCTCAGCGGCGGCATCGACGCACTCTGGCGCCTGCGTGCGGCGCAGCGGGTGGCCGAGTGGGCGCCGTCCTCAATTTTGGACCTGGCCACCGGTTCGGGCGACCTGGCCCGCACCCTGCAACGCGCTTGCCCGAAGGCTCTCCTTGTGGGAGCGGACTTTTGCGAACCCATGCTTCAGGTCGCCAGAGGAAAACGCCTCCACAACCTTGTCGTCGCCGACGCTCTGGAACTGCCCTTCGCCGACCACTCCTTTGAAGTATTGACCGTCGCCTTCGGCCTTCGAAACATGGCCTCCTGGACCGGCGCCTTGGCCGAGATGCACCGAGTGCTCTCCCCCGGCGGGCACCTCCTCGTCCTGGATTTCGGCATGCCAAAAGGGCCGCTCCTCGAGCTCTACCGCTTTTATCTCCACCACGTGCTGCCATTCTTGGCGACCCTTCTCACGGGGGAACGCTCGGCCTACGACTATCTGGCTGACTCCATCGAAACCTTCCCCAACGGCGAGGCGATGTGTGCACGCCTCTCGGACGCCGGCTACCGCGAGCCCTGCTACGAGCCGCTCCTTGGGGGGATCGCCGCCCTCTACACTGCGACGAGACCGTGACGTTTCCTCCTTTCCTTTGCCTGGCAGCGGCACTCTGCGTCGGTCTCTCCAAAAGCGGTTTCCCAGGGGTCAGCCTCGTGACCGTCGCGCTCATGGCGGAGGCTTTCCCCGCGCGTCAAAGCACCGGCATTCTTCTGCCCCTACTGATTTTCGGGGATCTCTGCGCCGTTCAAGCCTTCCGGAAGCACACGCTCTGGGAGCAAATCGGGCGGATGTTGCCACCCACCATCCTTGGAATCTGCGCTGGATTTTACATGATGCAAAGCATCCCGGACGCCTCTTTCCGGCCGATTTTGGGCTGGATGCTTCTGGGAACCACCCTCATGCAGGCCCTGCGAATGCTCTGGCCGGAAATGGGAGGCGCCATCCCCCAATCGCGCCTGTTCGCCTGGACGATGGGCTTTTGGGCGGGCGTCGCCACCATGGTCGCCAATGCCGCGGGCCCCATCATGGCCGTGTACTTTCTCGCATTGACGCTGCCGAAGGAAAATCTCGTGGGAACAAGCGCTTGGTTTTTCCTCATCATCAACGTTCTGAAGCTCCCCTTTTCAAGCGCACTGGGCCTTCTCGGAGCGCCTTCACTGCTTCTGGACCTGACCCTGTGTCCGCTTGTTCTTTTGGGAAACTGGACTGGGCGGCGCTTTCTTAATGTGCTTCCACAGCGTATTTTTGAACGACTGCTGCTTGTCTCGGCGCTTGCAGCCGCCTTGAAGCTAATCCTGTAAAGCGACGGCGACCAAAAGGTTCGATACAACGAGCAAGGCGGTGGCGAATCTTTCCATTGACTCCGAGCCGCCAGTCTTTTTGAAGACTTTAATTTGGTGCCCCCCAAAGTAAACGAGGGCAGTAGAACCCGGAGCCAGCCGCCCAGCCCATTCTCAAAGTTGACATGTACGCATCCTGAGTTCCGCTCCGCTCTCCGCGAACACCAAACGCGCCGTTTGCCTGGCAATCAGCACGCGCCTCGCCCACCCTAATTCTGCTGTGTTACAAAATGTCATCAAGCCGCGGCTCGATCTTTTTCTTCCGCAAATCAATATCTATCTGCCGACGTCGGTGTCGTCTGGCTAGGGCTTTCTGCACATCTTCCTCAGTCGCATGAGGGCGCGGCAGGTAATACTC
>CANJZW010000154.1 GCA_947479475.1 Chthoniobacteraceae bacterium | reverse complement strand
TCGAACGTTTGTGAAAAACGGCTATTCACGGACAGGCTCGAGGTATCTCTGACTCGACAGTTTCCGAAGCCGTGTTTCTTCGGAGGTTAGCGGGTCAGGAGTTCAGCACGAATCCAGAACGGATCCTTGCGCAGATCTAATACCGCATACACCACTACTGCTGCTTCAGTTTAATCGTAATAAATTCCGAAAGGGAACCGATTGGACAGCATCCTGTAAAATCCGAAGTCCATTTTGTGAATGCCATGAAACAACCGTAGGCTTTCAATATCTGAAAGGAGCGAGTCTACAAAGTAGTCCCGATCCCGATTTCCTGAGACTCATAGAAGGCTTTTCCAAGCTCTAGGTCCTCCGCTGCATCCGATAGGACGAAAACGGGCTTCATGAAGCCGACTGCTGAAGCCGGGTTCGGAGCTCGGACATACTCAAAAAGACACCTCCACCAGCCTCGACCTTGGCCCTTCTTGCACGAAGAACATCGCCATGCCACGCACAAGAATCAACAGAGTCATCCGAGCGCAATGAATCCCAAAGGATTTCAATGGTTTGCAGCCGCTCACTCACACTCATTTGCTTGATGTCTGATATGGCAATCATTGGGGGGAAGGTACCAAACCTTCAGAAACTTCACAAGAATAGAGGCCTAAAGGCCACGCGTCATTCCTGAGGGTAGGGGCCTGTCAGACGCGCCCCCCCTACGTCAGGTCAATGTGGATGTTCAGGCCGTTCTCCTGCGGCACCCTCGGCTCCGGCGGCATTGTCTTGATCAAGAGCGGCACGAACGTCTTGGGATCCTCCTGCGCCAGCCGCACCAGGTAATCCACGCCCCCAGCCTGCACAAACGCCATCTGGACGGCCTCCCGGATGGACTGGTTCACCTTCTTCGGTGTGCCCTTCGCCCGCCCGCCCCAACGGGTACCCTTGGGGGGGTTGCTGGGCCGGGAGAAGTGGGGGCAGCGAGCGAACTGGGCGGAGCAGGCGCAGCCGAGGCGAAGTCAGGCAGGCATTGGACATTTGATGTCATACCCCTATTTCGCCACTACTTTAGCCAAAAAGCGAGCTGGAGGTTGGAGCGGATCCGCTTTCTCAGCAGGTTCAGACGTCTTTTTTCACCAAGACTTCACGAGCAGGATGCAATTGGCGAAGGAGCGACACCGACGCAGCGTCGCAAAGTTGACCAATCGGTTGTCTGATGGTTTACTAATAAGGTGGCCTACCAGCCTTACTTTACGATCTCGCCGGCGCTGCTTTCTCTCGTGGAAGAGATCGCTGCCCTGCGGGAGCGCATTCTCGGGTCACCGGTTGGGTTGTCTTGGATTCCTGCGCTCCAGAAGGATACCAGGACCCGCAACGGCCATGCTTCCACAGCCATCGAGGGCAATCCGCTGACTCTTGAGGAAGTACGCGCGCTTGAAGAGGGACGCCAAGTCACGGCATCGCCCTCGCGGTTCCAACGCGAAGTGACGAATTACTTCGCCGGGCTGCGATATGTCGAGAAGCACGCCGGACTCAAGGAGGTCCGCCACGAACATCTCTTTGAACTCCACCGTCTCCTCGCCGCGGACGTCATGGATCAGGGGCGGGCGGGCGCCTATCGAACCATCGGCGTACGCGTGGGCAATCATCTGCCACCGCACCCCGACGATGTTTCCCCCCTGATGTTCGAACTCCTGGAATGGTGGAATACCCGGGCCCCCGAACTCTCGCCGATCCTCACCTCGGCGATCCTCCACTACCGCTTTGAGGATATTCACCCGTTTGCGGACGGGAACGGCCGCACAGGACGAGCTCTAGCCCTTTGGGAGCTCTACCGACGAGGCTTTGATTCGCATTACCTTTTTTCCGTCGATGAGTACTATTGGGAAGATCGACCCGCGTACTACGCCGCTTTGGAACAGGCACGGTTGGCGGGGGAAGACCTTTCGTGCTGGCTGGAGTATTCGGCGTTGGGCCTTCAACAAACCTTGGAACGCGTGTGGGGGCGCGTGCAGAGACTGCAGGCGGTGAGCACGACCCGGATGGTGTTGACTCCCAGACAAGAAAGGCTGATGGGACTTTTGCGTGAAAAGGGAAGCCTGGCACCGTCGGAGATTTGGGCCCAGCTAAGCGTTTCCAAACAGGGGGCAATGAAACTCATACGACCCCTTCTAGACGCGGGGCTGGTCGTCAAACACGGGACCGCCAAAACAGGCCGCTACTTCTTGCCATGAGCTGTATCGGTCCGTTGATTCAGTCCGAACGATAATCACCGCCCTCCAGAGAATAGTTGGCAGATGACTTGAAGTTGCCGTCACTTTTGAAGCGCGGCTCTCTCTCAGCGCGACAAGCTCACCTCATCTGTCGCTTATGCTCCCGAGGCTGAAAGTTTCTGTCACAGGTGTCCGTGAGCCGGGGAACTGTATAGCAATGACTGCCGCCTCGCACCCACCCTCCGATCCCGAATTGCTCGCGCGCTATCTGCGCGACGGTTGCGAAAGGTCGTTTGCGGCATTGGTGGATGCGCATCAGCGGATGGTGCTTGGTACTGCGCTGCGGCGCACGGGCGATGCGGAACTGGCTCGCGATGTGGCGCAGCAGGTTTTCGCGCTTCTCGCACGAAAGGCAGCGTGGCTTGCCGGGCGCGAGAGCCTCGCGGGCTGGTTGCATCGTGCGGCGAGTTATCTCGGGTCGCGGGCGGTGCGAGGAGAAGCCCGGGCGCGAGCGCGGCACGAGGCCCTGGCGCAGGAATCTGGAGGAATGTTGAGCGACGCGGGAGACTGGTCGGCGCTCGACAATGCGCTCAGCGCGCTCGGAGCGAAGGACCGGGAGGCGCTTGTGCTGCACTACTTTGAAGACCGCAGCTACGCGGAGATGGCAGTGACGCTCGGGGTCAGTGAAGCGGCGGCACGCCAGCGTGTATCACGCGGCTTGCGGGCGCTAGGCGACCGGCTGCGGCGGCGTGGCATCGGAGCCTCGGCTACGGCGCTCCTTGCCAGTGGTGCTGCACTCCAGACCACCCTGCCCGCGCAGGCGGGACTTGCTGCGGCGGCGCTTTCGGGTAGCGGCGTCACCTCCCCAGCAATGCTTCTTTTCACTACGCTCATGTCCCACACGCCCACCAAACTCGCCGTCTCAGCAATCGCGCTGACCGCGCTACCCGTCGTCTTCCTTCAGGAAACCAACGCCCGCCTCATTGCCGAGCGCGCCGCACACGCGCCACTTTCCTTGACTGCAGACATTGCGCAAATGAACGCTTCCGCTCCGTCGCCACCACCGGCCGGCGGTGGCGACGTGCTCGCTGCATGGAATGAGCTCCGTGCCGCGCAGACCAACCGCCAAGCAGCCGAGCAAAAACTGGCCGCGCTCCAGCGCCAGCTCGATCAGATCCAGACGGAGGTAGTGGTCTCCTACGGCCAGGTCGAAGACCTCGCGCACCGGCTCGCAGCAAAGGCGCGCGAATTTGAGAAATTTAAGCACTTAAACCTAGAAGACAAGACGGACCCCACAGAGCGCGACCGTCTCGCGCAGGAACTCGCCACGAAGATGAACGATATCAGTGATCTCTTCGACGTCGTGCGCGAGGTGCAAAAGTTGGAGTCTGATCCCGAGAAGGCCGCCCGCTTTTATGCGATGATGCTAGGAGAAATGGCCGCGCTTGACGAGGCAGCTCGCGAACCGCTCCTGCGTGTCGCGCGTGATCACTTCACTGAGATGAAACGCAACGGGCTGACCGCCGCGGCGCGTCCGCGGGGCGACGATTCCGCTTGGATGGAATCGCGCTGCCGAGCCTTTGCCGAACTCGATGCCGCGCTACTGAGGACACTGGCGCCCGATCGGCGCTTGGAGGCGAAGAAGTTTGGCGAAATCTTCGATCTCACCGGCAGGGATTTCATGCCGCTGGGCCCTGCGGGGGAGGCTCGGAAATGAAATCCACGCGCACGCTTGGTCCTCTCTGGCTTTGGCCTGTGACACTCATCATTGTCGGATGGCTCGCGCGCGCCGGATGGCACCTGCGTAGCGAAAATGAAACACTGCGAACTGAGGCAGCCGCGGCGGGCAAGGTCCATGCTTCAACGGAGGCGCGTCCAACGCCCGAGCTGATAAACGGGCAGCAGGAGGGAACGGTTCGTGCCGAAGCATTGCGCGACGAGACGCGGCGAGAGATCGCCTCCCGTGAAGCTGCCGAAGCGAAAATCGCCGAAATCGAATCTCGCCTGCCTACCCGAGACGGCGAGGTGGTCTCGTCCTTCGGGCGCATCGAGGAAATGGGTCAGCGCGCGGGGAAAGCCGTGATGACCTTTGCGCGGCAAGCGGCTGCGCAGACCGCGGCGCAGAAACCGGGAGTAGAGCCCGTGACCGATCTGACGAAGGACGAGCAAACTGCGTTCGCAGCTTTTTTGTGCCACCTTGGCGAACTGCGCGCCGTGGAGAACGATCCGCGCGAGATCGCCCGTTTCCAAGCCGCGACGCTGCGCGAAGTGCTCGGCCTCGACGACGCCACGTCTGGACGGGTGACTGCTTTCCTCGAAGCCGAATTCGCACGCCTCAAGGCGCAGCAGCTCACCGCAAACTTTCGGCCCGAAAACGAGCCGGGCGATTGGTACTGTCGCCGCGACGCAGCGATCACCGAACTCGCCGCTCGGCTGCGCCCACTGCTTCCTGCGAATCACTCGCAACTCCCGTTGCTTCCCGGCATCCTGAGCCTCGGTGGTGGCCCGCGCACCGAGGTCAAATTGAACCCGTCCGGAATCGACTCTGTGACGATGAAGCTGCCGCTTTTCCCCACAGGGATACTAATGGCTCTGTGATCGCGGGATCTGGCGCCGCTCGATAAACTTATGCCCCTCATTCATGCACCGCCCTCGACGATCTTTATTCATAGGCGCCACGTTTTTCACAGAAGTGCCTGTCCCCGGCACCTCCGCCCGTGAACTCCTGCGCGAGAGTCCTCGTCGAAAACCTTCGCATTGTGGGAGAGAAGCCCTCCTTCATCAAAAACTCGGTCATCCACACTGGCTCAGGAGCGCTCTCTGTCCGTGGTGAGGTCAAAACCGACGAGTATCTCTGGTACAAAGGAGGAGACACCGTCGGAGTCTACGATCTGAACTGGCATCTTTTGGAAAACCTCCCCGCCACATTGAAGGATTACACCGTGGACACGGGCTTCTCAGACATTTGGATCGAAGGTGAAAGCTCCAACCCGACCCCATGGTTTGATGTGCAATTCATCACAAAAGGAGAGGTGACGCGCCTGGAGAAATAGGCCCCGCTCACTAGGGGGCCTAAGCCGTTACTTTGTTCCCAACCAGCGGACAGCGTTTTCCACGACACGCAGCGGTTCGGCCTGCCTGAAGACCGACTAGGTTTCGTGGCACGGCCTGAGATAGAACACCCGCCCCTTTCCCACCTTCCAGACACAACCGCAGCGCAAGAACTCACGTTTGTCCCATTTCTCCTCAAACACCTCCTCGTCGGGCGCGGGGATGTGGAAAGGATCGCCGTACATCTCGGCCTGAGGAATCTCCCATTGGATGGGAAGCCCGGCCGTTTGGCCTCTCGCACCGGCCCCCACGTCCTCAGCCTCTAGGGCGCTCAAGCCTGCCGGCAATCGCGCCAGAGGCCTTTAGCGCGCCCCTCGGCGATCCGGCGCGCAAATCTCCCAAACGTGGCTAAAAGCGAATCCCTCTCGTTTCTGTCTCCTATGGTTCTAATCTGAGGACACAGTCCCTAGCGCCTCGCATTATGTCACAGCGCCTTCGGAGAAGTGTCTGTCCCCGGTACCCCGCCAGTTCGCGAAGTAGGGCTAAAATAAGCCTGTCTGACCTTTGTCGCTTTCGCCAACCGACAAACCATTCGCGGCAAACCACCTGCATCGCCACCTCTCGAGCCTGTCTTTAGCTGGACGCTCCACAAGTGAACAGCCCGCGTCCGAACAGGCTCTGAATTTTCCTTGGCCCTGTGCGTTGCAAAGCCCCGCCTTCTTCACGCCGCCGTTTAAAATGGCGCTCCACGAATGCTTCACTTCCTAAAACGATTCCCTCTGTAAAATGCCGCACCTTGCATCCAAGGGCCTTTCTCAATCCAAGATCGCCCCCGGCAGCCTCCACCGCCCGTATTTGCTCCCTGCCAAATCCCCGCCGGCCCCCTTCCCCATGCTCGTCGCCAGGGTTCTCTTCGCCAACCACGTAAAGCTGAATCCGATAAGCCGAAAGAAGCTCCTGTGTGTTTTTTATTCCGACAAAAAAACTTTGCATCAGCAATTCGAGCCCCTGGCGCGCCCGTGAAACACCTGCCACGGCCTCGCCATAGCCGCTCCAGCGATACGCTTCGGGCTCGCTCACGATTCCCGCCCTGATCGGGTTCAGGTCGATATACCACGCCACGGTACGCAAAGCGTCTCCCCCCTCCACGAGGACACTTCGAAAACGCTCCTCCCAAAGCGTGCCTTTTCTGGCGTGACCCGCATTAAACCACTGTGAAAAGCGCTGCTTGAGGACGCGCATAAAATAGCTCACATCCCACATCTTGGCAAAAAAATGTTCGCGCAGTGCCTCCGCCTCCTCATGCCGACAATCGCGTCTTAGCTGCACGAGCCTTCGCTCTAAAGTTGTTGCGCCATAGGAGCATTCGGCAATTTTCACTAATTTCACCAAGTCCGCATCCGAGGGCAGCTGCTCAGGTGGTGGGCGCTGGGGAACCTCCAACAGAACATGAAAGTGATTGGTCATAATACAGAACGTGAGCACCCGCACACCGCAGTAGGCTTCATAACCTCGCATGAGTTTTACAAAGCGCTCTTTTTCCAAATCACCCAAGACGAAATTCCGGTCCACCACCCTGGACACACAATGATAAAACGCGACGGGAGCGCCCTCTTCCATTTTCAACCTCGGCTGTCTCATACTTACCGTTACGGATGCCACCATTCAAAAGCCTTACCAAAGTGTCTGTCCCCGGTGACCACCTAGTCCCCGGTGACCACCAACCACCAGAGAGCCTAAGAGAAGTGCCTGTCCCCGGCACCTCCGACGGTCCCCGGCACCTCCGACGGACCAGTGTCTGTCCCCAGCGCCTACCGTCCCCAGCGCCTACCACCAGCGCCTCTTCGTATCTCACCTGCCCACACGCGACGGCGAGGTGCTCGCGTCCTTCGGGCGCATCGAAGAAATGGGGAAGCGCGCTGGGAAAGCCGTAACGTTTCTTGCGCGGCAGGCCGCTGCGCAGACCGCGGCTCAGAAACCGGGCGGAAAGCCAGTGACCGATCTGACGAAGGATGAGCAATCTACGTTCGCGGAATTCTTCGGCCAACTCGGCGAACTGCGCGCCTTGGAAAACGACCCGCGCGAGGTCGCCCGTTTCCAAGGCGCGACGCTGCGCGAGGTGCTCGACCTCGACGACGCCACTTCTGGACGGGTGAGCACTTTCCTCGAAGCCGAATTCGCGCGCTTCAAGGCGCAGCAGCTCACCGCAAACTTTCGGCCCGAAAACGAGCCGGTCGATTGGTACCGTCGCCGCGACGCAGCGATGACCGAACTCGCCGCTCGGCTGCGCCCACTGCTTCCTGCGAATCACGCGCAACTCCCGTTGCTTCCCGGCATCCTGAGCCTCGGTGGTGGCCTGCGCATCGAAGTAAAGTTGAACCCGGACGGCCACGGCACGGTGAATGCGATGCTGCTGCTTTTCCCCACAGGGATGCTATAGGCTTTGAGATCGCGGGATCTGGCCCCGCTCTATAAACTCATGCCCCTCTTTCATGCACCGCCCTCGACGATCTTTATTCATAGGCGCCACGTTTTTCACGGGTGCCGCTGTCCCGCATCTCTACCACGTTTCGTCACGCGAAACGGAGCGTGAAGCGATCCAACGCCGGCAATCTCAACTG
>CANJZW010000153.1 GCA_947479475.1 Chthoniobacteraceae bacterium | reverse complement strand
TGGGGTGGGGGCGTAGATACTTGGAATGGTTCAGGAGGCCCCTCTGAACGCCGGCTTCGTGGAGGTCGTGTTGAAAACGCCGCCGTAAGCGCAGTTGTATTTAACGATGGGACTAGCCAAAGCGCGGACATTCACAACGCCTCCTTCGGTTTCCGTGTCGCCTGTAATTCTGGCCAATAGCCCGAGCGTGCGGCGGCTTTTTGCGAGCATCAGCCATCCGATGTCCGTAGTCGAAACGATTACGTGGCATCCGCATGCCCTTTACCGCTGACGAACTGCTGCGACGTCATTCGCGTCTCCTGACCGAGCGCAATCTCTGGGAGTCGCATTGGCGCGAAGTCGCCCAGTTGGTTTTGCCGCGGTCCGATTTCTTTCAGGGGCGCGCTGTTCCCGGTGACAACCGTACCTAAAAGATCTTCGCCGCCACCCTCTGTGCTCGCCTAATTCGTTCACGACAAGCATGGAGTAAATGCTCATCACGCGCACTCAGCGCGGGCTTAGGGTAGGACACCGAGGTCGTCTGGCAGGACAGTGTTTGCGAAAAAGGATTCATTACGGAGGCGAGTGACGGGCCAGTGGCGAGCCTGCCCGGCGCTGGTAACCTTGGCACGGTTGGCACGGTTGGCGTCAGCGGGTGAGCCTGCGCTGCGTTGGGCGCCTGGGCTGTTTTGCGTGGGAGTCGCCAGCTTTTGGGCGGAGAGACCGTGGCGTGGTCCGCGGATGGCGGGCCGAGGATTACGGACCGTGACCTGGTTGCCGTGGCCGTGGCTGCAGAGCACCTAATGGCGGCTCAGATTCACCGGTTTAAAAAGGTGGCTGAGGTGATAATGGCGCGGGACTGTGAAGGCAGATAAAGCACTAAAACACCTCGGGGAATAGAGGTGACGTGGGCGAAGGTGTTGAAGCTTTTGTTGAAGCTTTAGTGGTTATTGGGCTCTGCTCACCCTGTAAACCTCTGATAATCAGGGAAGGTGGCTGGGGCCGGAATCGAACCGGCGACACGAGGATTTTCAGTCCTCTGCTCTACCAACTGAGCTACCCAGCCATTGAATACCGTTCCTTAAAACGGTTTTTTAAAACAAACAACCCGTTCAACCAACCCACCCCCTATGCGGCCATGCTGCCATGCACACATCCCCCAGTCGGAAAATCGGATGGGGAACTTAACGCGCGGGACTCGCCGGGGGCAAGCAAAGTTTCCATTTATTTATAGCTTCCCCAGCTTTGAACATTGCTTACAGAGACACTCCTCCGTACATTGTTCAGCTCTCCGGCGCTATAGGGGGTAGTGTTTCTGCCGCCCGTTGGAGAGACAAAAATGGAAACCGGGGTTAGTTGGGCCCGAAAGGGTCGCAACAGATTGGAAAGGTCATCACTAAATGACTCAAATGGAAGATATGAAGGCATTGCTCGCGAAGCACCAGCTTCGCGACTTTAAGGAAGGTAGTATCATCAAGGGACACGTCCTTGAAGTCCGTGCACGCGAAGTGCTTGTGGACATCGGCTACAAGAGCGAAGGGGTGATCCCGCTCTCCGAATTCGAAGACATGGAAGATATCCAGGTCGGCGACGAAGTCGAAGTGCTGCTTTGCCGTTTGGAAAACGACGAAGGCATGGTCATCCTCTCGAAGGAACGCGCCGCCTATCGTCAGAACTGGGAGAAGATCGTCAAAGTCTTCCACGATAGCGGCATCATCAAAGGCAAGGTGCGCAGCGTGGTTAAGGGCGGCCTGACTGTGAACATTGGGGTGGAGGCATTTTTGCCCGGATCTCAGATCGACATCGTTCCGCCGAAGGATCTGCACCAGTTTGTGGGCAACACCTACGAATTTAAGATCGTCAAAATCAACGACGACCGCAAGAACGTGGTGCTTTCGCGCCGCGAACTCATCGAACAGGAACGTTCCGACAAACGCACCCGTTTCCTCGACGCCACCAAGGCCGGGGACATCGTGCGCGGAGCAATCAAGAACCTCACCGATTTCGGCGCGTTCGTCGACCTCGACGGGATGGACGGCTTGCTGCACATCACCGACATGAGCTGGGGCCGTCTTGGGCACCCGAGCGAATTGCTCAAGGTGGGTCAGGAAGTCGAAGTGGTGGTGCTGGACATCAACCGCGACAAGGAACGCGTTTCACTGGGTCTCAAGCAGATCCAGAAGAATCCGTGGGAAGAAACCGAAGGCCGTTTCCCCGTGGGAACCAAGGTCAAGGGCAAGATCACCAATTTGGTGCCTTACGGCGCCTTTGTGGAGATCGAAGAAGGAGTCGAAGGGCTCATTCACGTTTCCGAATTGTCGTGGACCAAGCGCATCACGCGTCCGAGCGACGTGCTCACGCTGGGGCAGGAGATCGAGGCGATTGTTTTGGGCGTCAACCGCGACGAACAGAAGATCAGCCTGGGCGTGCGTCAGCTCGAGCCGAATCCTTGGGAAGAAATCGAACACCGCTATCCGATTGGCAAGCAGGTGAAGGGAACGGTCCGCAACATGACGGCCTACGGGGCGTTTGTGGAGCTGGAAGAAGGGATCGACGGGATGATCCACGTGTCCGACATGAGCTGGACGCGGAAGGTGAATCATCCTTCCGAAGTGCTCAAGAAGGGCGACGAGATCGAAGCAGTGGTCATCGACATCGACAAGAACAGCCAGCGCATCAGCCTTGGCGTCAAACAGCTTGAAGATGATCCCTGGAAGACGATCGAGACTCGCTATAAGATCGGTGATTTGGTGAAGGGCAAGATCAGCAAGATCGCAAGCTTCGGCGCCTTTGTGGAGCTGGACGGCGACATTGACGGTCTGGTGCACATTTCCCAGATCAGCGAAGATCGCGTGGACAAGGTGAAGGACCATCTGAAAGTCGGGCAGGACATTGAAGCCCGGGTTATCAAGGTGGACAAAACCGAACGCCGGATCGGCTTGTCGATCAAGGCGGCCGCGTACGACGAGGAAGAAATCAAGCGGGAAGCTGCTGCGTTCGACTCGTTGCGTCCGGGCGAAGACATGGTGGGTCTGGAGCAGGCGTTCGCGGCTGCCGAAGAATACCGTCCAGGCGAAAGCAAGAAGCGTTAGTCTGCTTCTTTTGTGAAGTTCAGGCGCGGGCTGTAAAGTCTGTGCTATAAGAATGGCCGGCGTGGGGTTATACTCCTCGCCGGTCCTTTCTTTTTTAGGGACCTCTTTTTTCTTGGTTCGTTTATCAGTCAGACATCAAATCTATTTATGGAAAAACCTCAAGTGACGGCGTACGTGAAGACAATGTGTGGATGGAGCAACGGCGTGCGCGCTGTAATGGCCAAGTACGACCTTCCGTACACGGAAAAAGACATCATCAAAAACCCGGCGTTCCGTTTTGAAATGGAGCAGCGCAGCGGCCAGCAGTTGAGCCCCTGTGTGGAAATCAACGGGGTGATGTTAGCCGACATTTCCGGGGAGGAAGTGGAGCGCTACATGCTCGAAAAAAACCTGGTACAGCTCAACCATGCGGACGCAGGCGTGCCCTTGAACGCTCCGTGTTCGGATGCGCAGCACGCAGCGATGGCGCGGGGCGAAGCGGTGCCCGTTCGCTAGTTGCGATCCCGTGGGCTAGTTGCGGTGCCGTGGGCTAGTTGCGGTGCCTGCGATTCCCGTGGCAGCGCAGACTGGTTTTTGAACAAAGCGATGTCCGCGGCACAGGCGGCGGGTTGATTACATTCGATATTGAAGAGAGGGGAGGCGTGCTTTCCCCTTTTTTCGTCTCGGGCGTGGTTCCTGCATCCAGTGGAAGCGCGGGTTTAGGTGTTAGACAGGGTTGAATTGATCCGGACGCGTCCCGTATTTGGGTTCGTGGCGGTGGAGCAATGGCGGAGTTTAGAATGTCTCAGGAGCGTTATTTTTTGTATCTGCACGGCGTCCAGAGGGGGCCGTACACGGTGAGCCAGGTTGGGCACATGGTGAACAGCGGCATTGTCCACCATGAGGCGATGTTTTGGTGTGAAGGCTTGGATCAGTGGCAGCCTGTGACGCAGCTCATCGTGCCCAAAGAGGAAAAGAAACGGCGCAGGATTCACTTCGGGGCGGGGACTATTGCCGGGTGTGGGGCGCTTTTGTTGTTTGTGTGGATTTTTCTGCCAACTCTCCGGCAAGGCTGGAAGGAGCAGCGCCAGGTGGAGAAGGACGCGTCCTCGGCGTATTGGCGTGCGCGGGGCGTTTTGAGGGAGAGTTTGGGCTGGTTCTCGGGGGCGCATTTTCGCGAGTTCGAAGCGTCTGCGGTGAGTTTTAAGGGGGAGGACCACGCGTTTGTGGATCTGGAGGCGCAGATCTCGCCGTATTTCGGCTCTGCACGCACGACCCGCTGGAGGGTGGAATTGAAGTACGACAACCGTCTGCGGATGTGGGTTGGCGCCGAGTCGCCCGCGGAGCCACCCGTGGCGCCGGTTGTTCCAGCGGCGGCGGCGCCAACAGAGGCCGAGTGATTTCGGGTTCACGGGCTCTGCCGCCGGCTTGGCGTGGTTGGATGGGGTAGCTCGGCGGAAACTGACATTCCTGTTCCTGAGTGAGCCGCCCGCCGCCCGGGGGGATGGCGAGCATTAGCGAGAATTCGCACTGTTCAGGGGGAAGGGTGTAGGGTTAAGTCACGGCTAGATATGAAGCAAAGACTGGACGTCCTTCTCGTGGAGCGGGGTCTTATGGAGAGTCGGGAGCGGGCCCAGCGCGCCATCATGGCGGGGATGGTCCTTGTGGGCGGGCAGCGCGTGGACAAGGCGGGGAGCCGGATTGGCTTGGACGTCGCCATTGAAGTGCAGGCAGGGGAACGGTACGTGGGGCGGGGTGGGTTTAAGATGGAAGGGGCGCTGCAAGGGTTTGGGATTTGTCCGGAAGGGTGGACTTGCCTGGATGTGGGCGCTTCCACGGGGGGCTTCACTGACTGCCTTCTCCAACATGGGGCGGCCAAGGTGTACGCGTTGGACGTGGGCCATTCGCAGCTGGACTGGAAGATTCGGAGCGACGTGCGCGTGGTGGCACTGGAGAAGGTCAACTGCCGTTATTTGAGCGCGTCGGAGGTGCCGGAGTTAGTGGATCTGCTGGTGGCCGATGTATCCTTTATTTCACTGACCCTGATTTTACAGCCCTCTCTGGAGCGGGTGCGGGCGGGGGGGATGGCCGTGGTTTTGATCAAGCCGCAGTTTGAGCTGCGGCGGGAAGAGGTGGGGCGGGGAGGGGTGGTGAAGGATCCCGAATTGCACGCTCGCGCGGTGGAGCGAATTCGGAATTGGGTGGGAGCGCAGGCGGGGTTGGAGTGGAAGGGTTTAATAGAGTCCCCAATTCGTGGAGGGGATGGTAACGTGGAGTACCTCGCATGGATTGGAAAACCGTAGGAATCATCGCAAATGGCTCCAAAGTAGGTGCCTCCGGACTGCTGCAGACAGTGGTCGCGGCCCTTCGCAACTTGGGCAGGGAGGTGATTTACGACCGTGCCACAGGAAGTCTGCTGGGTGAAACCGTGGATCTGACGGTCAAAAACGTGTTCCGGCGCTGCGGGCTTTTGGTGGTGCTGGGCGGCGACGGGACTTTGCTGCAGGCCGTCCATGAGGGGTCTTTTCCCGCGCCCCACGTTTTGGGGATCAACTTTGGGACGCTCGGTTTTTTGACCGGGGCGGGGCCTGATGATTTCGAACAGATCTTGGAGGAGGTGCTCGCGGGGAAGGCGATCATTAGCGAGCGCAGTTTGCTTTCTGTGGAGGTGTTGCGGGACGGCGTCCCGTTTTGGAACGGGCGCGCTCTGAACGAAGTGGTTGTTTCGCGGGGTGAACGCTCCCGGGTGATCCGGTTGGAGGTGGAAATTGATGGGGTGATGCTGACCGAATACAACGCCGACGGGTTGATTGTGGCGACGCCGACGGGGTCGACCGCCTACTCTTTGAGCGCTGGCGGGCCTGTGCTTGCGCCGGATTCCGGAGTTTTTGTGGTGACGCCCATCTGCCCGCACGTGTTAACCAATCGCAGCGTGATTGTGAATGAGCGCTCGAGCATTACCGTGCGTCCTGCGGCGGATCAGATCGGGGTGTGCCTGACATTGGACGGGCGCCATCCGCTGTCGCTGGAGCCCGGGGATTTGACCCGGATCCGGCGTTCTCGGCAGGCGTTAAGGCTGGTGTTTCCTTCGGGTCTTCCATTTTTCGAGGTGCTGCGTCAGAAGCTGAAGTGGAGCGGCAAGGTGGTATGAAGGCGGGTGCGCGAGGCGGGATTTAGATTTAGATACAACGCGGATGTTGAGTTTTTACGAAGAACGTCGAAGCTAATGAGCCACTCTTATGAATGAACGAATTCTGTGCGCGCTAGCCGGAGCATTGACTCTGACTGGGACAGCCGCCTCCTCAGGTGCCCCTGCGAAAACCATAGCGGTGAACCAGTTTCCAAAGGAAGCGCAACTGGTGGAGCGGGTTTTAGTGCCCGTCCCGAGCGAGGTTTTTGCGGTTTTGGACAAGCTTGGCAAGCCGAACTGGCCCGACGTATTGCGCCCCCAGAAGGGGCTTGCGACCCCGGCGGGCGGAAAGGAGCAGATTTCCCTGCTGCTTGGGGTGGTCATTGCGGAGGGCTTTATTGCGGTGGAGGCTGAAAACGGCGAAGAGGTTAAAAATATTGGCAACAGCGTGCGTTCGCTGGCGAAAGCCATTGGCGTTGAGAAGGCTGTGAGCCGGCGGGCCAATTCCATCGTGGAGTACGCCGAGAAGAGGCGCTGGGCGGAGGTGCGCAAGGAGCTGGATTTGGCGCTTACAGACGTGCGCCAGGCCATGATGGAGCTCAACAGCGAATCGTTGGCGCAGTTGGTGAGTTTGGGCGGTTGGCTCAGAGGCACCGAGGCTCTCTCGACGGTTGTGGGGAAGAGTTTTTCAAAGGACGGCGCCGAGTTGTTGCACCAGCCCGTTTTGGTTGAACACTTCCACGTCCAGTTGCAGTCACTTCCTGAGAAGACGCGCAAGGAGGGGGTGATTTCAAAGATTTTGAGCGGATTGCATTCGATCCGGCCTCTGATGGGGACCGAAGACGGGGCGAGTATTTCAGAGAAGGATGTGCGTGAAATTGGGAAAATATGCGCCGAGCTTGTGGCTTCGGTGAACGCAAAGACGAAGTAAATGAAAAGGGGCTTTTTTGTGAAAAGAACATTTCTCGCGACGTTTGCCGCATTCAGTCTTCTCTCCGGACCCGGAACGGCCCGTGGCACGATAGACGACGCCCTGTCCTTCGCCTTGGAGGCGGCGCAGGGGTCTGTGAAGGAGGGATTTACCGTCCGCGAAGAGTACTGGGGAGGGGACCTGCCCTCCGGCCAGCCCAAACCCATTGCCCATCAGCTTTTTAAGGGCAACGAATACTGGTTTTGGATGGGGACCGACTGCAAAGGCGCGAAGATATCGGTCCACGTCTACGACAGCGCCGGCAAACTTGCCGAGGACGAGTTCTGGCAAAAGGGGCAGAAGGCCGCCGCCAGAATCCGTCCCAAACGCACCGGCACGTATTATTTGTTGGTGGAGATTGAGAAGTCGCCTGACGAGCGGACGGTGTGGTCGCTCGCCTACGGGTTCCGCTAGGAGGCCTTTTTTTGTTTTGAAAACCGGCTCTCCTTTTCAAGCAATCTCCGGCTTTGAAAATTTACCCGCATGACTGAAGTTGAGACGCTGCAGTTTGAAAGCGGGCGGAGTTTGCAGGCGCTTTACGGCAACGATTTGGCGCATTTGAAGCTAGTGGAACGGGAGCTTTCCGTTCGACTGACGACCCGCGAGGGGTGGCTTCGGGTGGAGGGTTCTGCGGAGCAGGTGCTCAAGGTGCGGCGCCTGTTTCAGCAGTTGGAGCGGGCGCGGGGCAACGGGGTGCCGATCCGGCGCCAGGAGTTTCAGTATGCGTTGCGCGCGTTGCAGGAGCCGGA
>CANJZW010000152.1 GCA_947479475.1 Chthoniobacteraceae bacterium | reverse complement strand
TTTCGCGTGTTTTCGCCTGGTATTGTATTTGAGGCCGGAGATGAGCGCCCAAATCTCGAAAAAAACGCGGATTCCAAACCGCGCGGATCGAACGTTTGTGAAAAACGGCTATTCACGGACAGGCTCTAATTATGAATGGCTTCCACTTGCATTTTTCGTAGGATGTTCTGGTAGTCTCCTTAAATTCTGCAGCCTTTAATTCCTGTTAACAATGAAACTGCACTCGTTTTTACGTCATATTGGTTTGCTGTTTTTTGTGGCTCAGGGGCCATCTCTTCGGGGTGCCGCCGCACCAGCAATTGCGCCTGAACAAAGGGAGTTCTTCGAAAATAAAATCAGACCCATTCTGAGTGAGACCTGCTTGGAATGTCACTCTGCGGAGAAGGGGAAGGTCAAGGGGGGACTCAATCTTGACTCTCGGGAAACTCTGCTCAAGGGAGGCGAAACGGGCCCTGGTTTCAAAATAGGAGATGTGAAAGGCAGCCTTCTGATCAAGGCCATCACCTGGGAGGACGACCTCCAAATGCCGCCCAAAAAGAAGCTCACTCCAGACCAGATTGCAGATTTGAAAACGTGGATCGGAATGGGAGCACCGGATCCTCGGGATCCCTCCAAGCTGGTGGTCAAAGACAAAAAATCGCACTGGGCCTTCCAGCCGGTGACTCGCCCGAAGGTGCCTGAGGTTAAAAATGCGGCGTGGTGTCAGAACTCCATCGACAACTTCGTCCTCGCCAAGTTGGAGTCCAAGGAAATGCTTCCAGCCGCGCAAGCCGACAAAGAGGCGTTGCTGCGGCGTGCGTATTTTGACCTCATTGGACTGCCTCCTTCCCCTTCCCAGATTGAGAGTTTTGTGCGGAATCCAGAGCCCGAGAAAGCTTACGAGAGGGTGATCGACAAACTGCTCTCGGACACCGCCTATGGCGAGCGCTGGGCAAGGCATTGGATGGATACGGCGAGATATGCTGACACGACGGGTTTGCCGACTAATAACGGCTCCGATTACCGCTACGCCTACGCCTACTCCTATAGGGATTGGTTGATTAACGCCATCAACGCAGACATGCCTTACGACAAGTTTATCCTGCATCAACTGGCGGCAGACAGGCTTGCCAGCAACGGAAAGGAAAATCTCGCGGCTCTTGGTTTTCTCACTGTCGGGCAGCGCTTCGGTCCAAAGGATGACGTCATCAACGATCGCATTGATGTGGTTGGCCGCGGCTTTTTGGGACTGACGATCGCCTGCGCGCGCTGCCATGATCACAAATTCGATCCGGTGACGGCCGCGGATTACTACGCACTGCGGGGCGTTTTTAATTCCATCGCTGAACCCAAAGAAGGGCCGATTATCGCTGGGGATCGCGACTCCAAATCTTATCAAGAATTCAGCCGGAAGCTCGGAGTGATGGAGCAGAATGTCATCGACACGCTCTTTGCAATACAACGCGAAATTTCCGGTCGGCTGCGTAAAAATGCAGAGGCGGTTTTTGAAATTGGATATCTCTCCCGGCGGGATGCCAGCCAGGAAGAGAGAACGGCTGCAACCGAGATGCTCACCAAAGCCAGGCTCCAAGCCAACTTTGTGGATCAGACGGCGAAGATCAACCCGAACCATCCGGTGACTGGGATTTTTGTGAAGATGATCACGCTCCAAGAAAACAGGGGACCGCAACTGGCTCAGATTTTCGAAGGGGCCTCCAGGGGCTCGAGGTACAACCCCGAGGTGATTGCGTTTCTAAAAAAACAGCCAAAATTGCCATCCTCCGTGCACGAAGTGGCGGTTCTTTTTGGCCGGATGATGCTTGAACTTGAACCCTTGGTGGCTGGGCTTTTCGCCGAAATCACAGACACGACCAAAAATGCTGCGGATTCACCCAAAAAGGCGCTGATGGAGTTGGCAACGCATCCTTTCAACATGGTGCCAATGTTCGGAATCTCGATGCAAAAAGCGGTGGAAGAGGGCGCCCGATTAGGTCAGGATTTCTCCCGGGAATTTGAACGGCGCGCGGCGCTGCCCAAAATCAACGAATTCAAGTTGAGGGCCAAAGGAGGGCCCGTCCGGGCGATGGTGGTGGAGGATCTGCCTAGAGCGCAGGACTCAGAGCTGTTTGTCCGGGGTAACGCGCCCAAGGCGGGAGAGGAAGCGAGGATTATCCCCCGCCGCTTTATTGAAGTGCTCAGTCCAAACGGAGAAGCCATTCCCTTTAAAGAGGGGAGCGGAAGGCTGGAACTCGCACAGGCCATTGCGAGCAAACAAAACCCGCTGACGGCGAGGGTCCTGGCAAACCGGGTTTGGATGTATCATTTTGGGGAGGGGCTTGTGCGCACCCCTGACGATCTTGGGAACCAGGCGGGACAGCCTTCTCATCCTGAACTTTTAGATTTCCTGGCGAGTTGGTTTACAGAGGACTTTGGCGCAACCAAACCAGGCTGGTCGATGAAAGCCCTTCACAAGGCCATCATGATGTCCAAGACCTACCAGCAATCCAGCAACACGCCCTTCCGTGGGAAGTCGATTAACTACGAAAAGCTGGATCCTGCCAACAGCCTGCTCTGGCACGCCAATGTGAGGCGGCTGGACTTTGAATCCTTCCGAGACTCGCTTTTAAGTATGGCCGGAACCCTTGACCGCTCCGAAATCGGAGGGCCTTCGGTGAATATTACGTTGGAGCCCTATTCTTTCCGCCGGTCCGTGTACGGCTATATTGACCGGGCCAACATTCCCGACTTGCTTATGCAATTCGACGTGGCCAACCCAGACCAGCCAAATACAAAGAGGACGTCGACCATCGTGCCGCAGCAGGCTTTGTTTTTGATGAATAGCTCGTTTGCGGCACAAGTGGTTCAAAAAATCGTGAACCGTCCGGAAGTGGTCCAAGCCGTGAGTGTGGAAAAAAACACAAAGGCCGGAATTGTCGCGATTTTCCGGATTATTTTGCAGCGCACTCCCACGGTCCAGGAGCAGGAAATGGCGCTGCAATTTCTCCTTAAGGAAAAAAGCGCACAGGATTCAGTGAAGTCTGCAACTGTGGAAATCGCTAGGGAAGCGCTCAAACGCGCTGGCGATCAGCTCAAGGCGGAACAGAAAAACGAAAGAGCCACCAAGGCGATCATCAACGACGGTGAGTTCAATGGCCCAAACGTCACAATCACCAACGGTAGTCCTTTGGTCTCGCATGTGACAAACACGGCGGAGTTGCACGAGGGCGCGGTTGTCTCGGGTCCGGGCGTTCCTGAAGGGACGGTGATCAAATCGGTCATGGAGACCATGGTGACTCTGAGCAAACCGGTCACCACCTCAAGTAATTCAGCCAAACTGCGCGCAGCCGATTTAGTGCAGCGCAAGACTTTCTCTCCCTGGGAGGCCCTCGTCCAGGCGATTATTTTCTCCAACGAGGCTGCTTATGTGAACTAAGGGCGATTGACCTAGAGCGAGTTTCAATCCTTTGATCGGGAGTCACGGAACTTGCAACGAAAAGGCGAATCCGTTATAAAGCTAGCGATTCTGAGCGGTTCCCTTACTTTAAGCGTCCCCCCTACCATGAGTGACACTTTGTCTTACATTAGCAGATCGGTGCGACTCCACGTCTGTAGTCTGGGTGTTTTTTTCGCGACTGGCGTTTTTAGTCTGACGTTTGCCACCTTACCACCGTTGCCGGAACTGCCGTCCCTGCCTGGTTTGCCACCGTTGCCGGAATTGCCGGAATTGCCTGTCTTGCCGCCGTTGCCGGAACTGCCGCCGATTCCTGTCTTGCCGCCGTTGCCGGAACTGCCGCCGATTCCTGTCTTGCCGCCGTTGCCGGAACTGCCGCCGATTCCTGTCTTGCCGCCATTGCCGGAACTGCCGTCCCTGCCTGGTTTGCCACCGTTGCCGGAATTGCCGACATTGCCTGTCTTGCCACCGTTGCCGGAACTCCCGCCCCCGGTTTGTCCTCCTTCCAGAGCCTCTCTTCTCAATGCGGCACCTGCCGCCTCGGCCTCCCCCTCGTCCGTACTTGCTCCTGCGGCTCCTGCGGCTCCTGCGGCTCCTGCGGCTCCTGCGGCTCCTGCGGCTCCTGCGGCTCCTGCGGCTCCTGCGGCTCCTGCGGCTCCTGCGGCTCCTGCGGCTGCGGCTGCGGCTGCGGCTGCGGCTGCGGCTGCGGCTCGGCCAGCGCCGGCTCTTGTGAAAAGACTCTCGGTTGTAAAACAGCCTAAAAACACCACGTTTGTTGCAAGGGTTTCCATGGGGCTTCCGGTGTCTGTGGATGCGGCTTCGGCTGGCGCTGTCAAAACTTCTTACCAAGTGCAGCTGGCAGAAAACGTACAAACAACGAAGGGGGCGGTTCTTGAGGGAGACATGCCTGCCGCAGGAGCCGTTGAAATCCCGATTTCAAAAGTCTCGAAATCAGGAAGCTACAAGATCAAATTCACTCGTGCTTTTGCTGATGGAACCGCGCTTTCGGTAATGTCCCAGCCTTTCCAGATCACGGCGCTGGATTGGGAGGAGGTTGCGGGAACGTATGAGGCGTTGCTGGAGGATCAAGTGGGTTCCGGCTCCAGCGATGGGGCCAAATACAGAGGGGCAATCTCACTGACTGTATCACGCAATGGTGCTGTGAGTGGGCGTCTGAATTACAATGAGGCCTTGGAAATTATCGGTGCGCCGCAACCCGACCTGCGGGCGTATCGCCCAGTTTCAACTGCGCTAATTGGCTCGTTTTCGGCAACCGCAGCCGATGCCCCACTGAGGCTCACTTTCACGCCGACCCGCAGGGGAACGCCGGTGGTCGAGAGGCAGACTATTTCCGCGGACTTGGATTTCAGTCAGTCGCCGCCCGCCCTAACGGTCACGGTGGTTGACTTCGCTTCTAAAGGGACAAACTCAGCCGCCCAGCCGTGGGTGAGCGGCGCTTCGAAGATTTCCAAAAATCTCAGTAAGGCGAATCCGCAATGTGCGAAGATTGCTGGACGGTATGTTGTGTCTTCCGATGATTCAAAGGCCTATTTTCTGGTTAATGCCACTTCAACAGGAGCCGTTCTCTGGACGAGCAGGCAGCCCGGCTACACGGGCAGTGGGAGTGGGAATTTGAGCCTAACGGAGGAGGCAAATGCGCGCGTCGTTTTTTATGAAGGCCGAGCATCCACCTCAGGAAACGCCCTTAACTCGATGAGTTTGCTGGGCGAGTTGAATTTTGTCCCAGATGCGGGCGGGATCACTTCGCTTTGTCATTTTGGTTCCTCGCTGAGCCCGTCACAACTCGAAAGGCAGCGGACGTTCATCAGTAAGCGCGACAATACGTATGTGTACGGCGCTTCGGGTCAAAATGAGACTGGAGTGAGTGCCCTCGATTTCAGTTGGGATCAAGCGGTCGTTTGGAAAAACGCGGATCCGGTGAAAGGATTTTTTCTCTTTCGGGGGCAGCCAATGAAGCTGACATTGATAGATCCCCTTGTGGATTCTCAGGGCGTCGCGACACAGTATTCTTGGGATGTATCCATATCGGATTCCGGTGCGGTACGGGCAAATGCATCGTCAGATTCATCAAGCAAGGCACCGTTGCTTACCTTGAAATTTGACAAGGTCACGGGTCAACTTCTTGGGAGTTATTCACCCCCCAGAAGCCCACGGCGTACTGTTTCTCTGGCGCCTGCCTGTTCGCTGGGTGACTCCTCCCGGCGCTTTCGGGGCTGGGCGGAGGCTGCAAATTCCTCCGGGACGCCTGAGACTGGAGAGGCTCGGGTCGACCTGAATCTCCCCTAATTCGACTTTGAAGGGTCTGGATCTTGGAGGTACAGGCCGAATGATTCTCTTTTTTCAAGCGGCGCCGCAACGCTGCGAGGTGAGCTGATTAGCGGGCCCGAAGATTGCAGTCATCTGTCTGTGCTGGAAACTTGCGACAAACTTAGAATTGATGCGTGCGAATGCCTTTCTGGATTGCTGTGCGGGCAAGATTTGCAGAGCGAGAGTGGTTCCCCCGCACTTTCGTAAGAATTTAGGCATCAACGCCTCAACCGTTCCCCATCTTGGTTGTGCGAAGATTCTTTAAAGAGGGGTCAGCATGAATTCTACCCCTGAGAGTTCGAATTTAGAAGAGGGAGAATTTTCATACGGACTAGATTGCTGCTTTCGCGAGCCACATCTACATCCATGATCCGGCTGTGCGCCGCTTCGATGTTTACGCCAGTGACGCTCTGAAAGGCGCTGGGGGCAGATGCTTTTCGGGAGGTATCTCAAAAGCCTGTCGTGGATGAATTTGCCGATTGAGACCTGCCGGTTTTTGGTCGAAAGTCGCTTGCAAAGCAGCCCCGGAGTGGCATTCGTTTTTTGGCCTTCTAAAGGCGCAAGGAAAAAGGGGTGGGCGTCCGGTGTGCGGGAAACCTGCCAGGTCGGGGAGGCTATAGATTCAGGGGGAAGGCCGGTTGGTGTGCAAATGAGCGTTTTCTGACGCGTTTGTTTGGGATGATTTTCAGGTCCGCGTTTCTTTTTTTTTGCTCCCAAGCCGTTCTCCTCCCAACCTGCGTCCGTGATTGAACGTTATACACTTCCCGAAATGAGCGCAGTCTGGACTGACCAGCGCAAATATGAAATCTGGCTTGAAATCGAAATCGCGGCCTGCGAGGCGATGGCAGCACACGGACTGATTCCAGAAGCAGACGCCCGGGAGATCCGCGCCAAGGGACGGTTTGACGTCGCCGAGATCCTCGAAATCGAGAAGCGGACTCACCACGATGTGATCGCTTTTCTCGAGAATGTGGCCTCCTACGTCGGCCCGGCCGCTCGATGGATGCACCAGGGACTAACCTCTTCGGACGTTCTTGATACTACTTTAGCCGTGCAGATGGCGGAGGCCTCCGACCTTCTCTCCCGGGATTTGGTGGATCTTTTAGAGGTCGTTGGCCGCCGGGCGCGCGAGTTCAAGGACACGCCGATGATCGGCCGCAGTCATGGAATCCATGCGGAGCCCATCACCTTTGGGCTGAAGCTGGCGCTAATGTACGATGAGTTCCGCCGCGCCCAGCAGCGCCTGCAGGAGGTTCAACCTCGTATCAGGGTGGGCAAACTGAGCGGGGCGGTTGGCACGCATGCGCATCTGGATCCCCAGATCGAGGAGGCCGTTTGCGCCCGTCTTGGGTTGTCGGCGGCGATCCTCAGCACGCAGGTCCTCCAGAGGGACAGACACGCGGAGTTCCAGAGTGTTCTGGCTCTGATCGCCTCAAGTGTCGACCGGTGGGCCACAGAGTTTCGGCATCTGCAGCGCACGGAGGTGCTGGAGGTGGAGGAGTACTTCAACCCCGGCCAAAAGGGGTCCTCTGCCATGCCTCACAAGCGGAACCCGATCACGGGGGAAAAACTCAGCGGCTTGGCCCGTTTGGTGCGTTCCAACGCGGGGGCGGCCTTGGAGAACGTCCCGCTTTGGCACGAGCGCGATATTTCACACTCTTCGGTGGAGCGGGTGATCATGCCGGACTCGACGATCCTCCTAAACTACATGCTGGTGACGCTGCGCAAGCTCGTCGACAAGCTGCTAGTGTACCCTGAGAACATGGACCGCAACCTGAAGCTCACCAAGGGGCTGTACTTCAGTCAGAGTGTTCTTTTGGAACTCACGCGGCGCGGGTTGGAGCGCAAGGCCGCGTACGAGGCAGTGCAGCGTGCGGCCATGAAAACCTGGCAGGGGGCGATTTCCCTTCAGGAGAACCTGGCGGCGGAGCCGGACGTTGCGGCGGTTTTGACCCGGGAGGAAATCGACCGTCTGTGTTCGCTTGAGATTCATTTCCGGCATGTGGACGACACGTTCAGGAGGCTGGGGCTGTAGTTTTGGAGCGGGGCGTGGGCCTCTTGCGGCCGGGTGCGCCCCGGTTTTCGAGGGGCGTTCTGGGGGGCGTTCTGGGGGGCGTTCTGGGGGGCGTTCTGGGGGGCGTTCTGGGGGGCGTTCTGGGGGGCGTTCTGGGGGGCGTTCTGGGGGGCGTTCTGGGGGGCGTTC
>CANJZW010000151.1 GCA_947479475.1 Chthoniobacteraceae bacterium | reverse complement strand
TGCGTGGGGACGGGGACAGGCACTTTTGCTCGCAGGCTCATTGAGGAATGTGTCCTGTTGGGGCGTCCTTCACAGTGCCTAAAAACAAACGCGATGATTTCAGTGCATTATAAGTTGGAAACGCCGAATTGTTTTGCCGTTCTCATCGCATCATACGTTGCATACTTGTAAAGAGCGCCGAGGGTCGGATAGTTGAAGCAGACTTGGTGAAATAAATCAGCCGTGGCGTTCATGGTCATGCCTAGCAATCCAAGATGAACGACTTAGCGCGCCCCGCGACGATACCGCGCGCGCGAGCTTCGGAAACGGGCCGAAAAGCATTTTCTTGAAACTTGCCTGTATCTTGTGGCCGTCGCATCCTTGGTCGACCTCTGTTTGTTTTGGACCCAGTTGCCGAAGTACTAGGCGACGCTTTTGAAATGCAGAGGCGTCCCACTAAATTGCTCGTAAAGCTCGGCGACCACGCGGCGAACCTGACTGTCAACGAGTAAACCTTCCCTCCCCTTTTTAGCCAAGGATTCAAGTTCTATGGCGATCCTGAGGGCTTTCGCTCGATCTGTTGTCTTGGTGCTCTTCTGAACGCGCCGCCCATCAACATCTCGGTAGGCGGCAAACCAGAAGGGAGAACGGGAAACGGGGTTTCTTCAAAATGCTCGCCACAGCTTCAACAATAGCTTCAACACTCCCCCATGTCCAGAGGGTCCAACGAGATCTCATTTACTCTGTTGGACAACAGAACTCAAAGCCCCCGACAGAATTTGGCTTACAGCCACCCACTGCACACTTAATAACTCAAAAAAAGCACTTAAGCCTAATTTAAAGCCCAAAAAACAGATCGAAGTTCTCGTCAGCAACGGCACGAAAGGTCACGGCCACGATTCAGAATCCAGCGAGGGCGATACGTGTGAAAATGTCCGCTTCTATATTGATAAGCTCCGGCTCAAGCTCGGTTCCCGCCTGCATTCGCATGGAGAACTTCTAAAAATGAGAAGCCACCTCGCCTGCGCCCTCCGGGCTCTGTCGGCTCCGCCGCCACCGGTGACTCCCGCCACCCAGAGCCCTCCCTCCGCTCGCCTGACTGCTATGGACGCCCTCGGGCCAAGCGGAATCCGTAGCTGAGGTTCGCTCCCGTGGGGGTAATGCCGTTGCGGTGCGCGCTCCGCGCGTAGCTCGCGCCGTCGTTCCAGCGCCCCCCCCGCAGGACTCGGTTCGACTTCGGATCCTTCGCATCAAATCCGTCCCACATCCATTCTTCAGCATTCCCCCCAAGATCGTAAAAGCCCAACGCGTTCGGTTTAAAGGAACCCACTGGCGCCGTCCCCAATATCCCATCCACACCGATTTTCTTCGGGTCGTCCGTCCCATCCTCCAATATTGCGTAGTTTCCGTCGTCCCACTTCGGTGGAAAATACGCCCCCCAGGCATACGTAGACGTGCCAACCGCTGCCTCCCACTCCGCATTCGTAGGAAGGCGCCACTCCCTCCCCGTCTTCGCACTCAGCCAATCACAAAACTCCTTTGCCTTGTGCCAACTCATATTTACCACGGGATGTTCGTCCGTTTGCGTCCAGTCCTTGGTGGGTTGTTGCCAATCAGGCAACCCCTCTGCTCGCAGATAGAGCTTCCATTCCCCCACCGTAAACTCCGTCTTGCTCATAAGCACCCCCGTCCCGGGCACCAACAGTAGATTTGCTTCCAAACGTTTCACCAACTCCGGCAACGCACTCGGATCCTTCTTCCGCTCCTTCCAGAAGTCGCCCAGCTCTTTCCCAAAAGCCATCGCCTCATACTGCCGCCCTTGAGCGTTGAGCGCCTCAAACAGATTAACCTTAGCCTTCGCGTCTCCTTCTTTCTTTGCCTGCGCCAGAAGCGACTCCGTTAACGACAGGTTTGCTTGAGCTTTGTCGCTCTCCCCATGGCGCATGGCTTCCTGATACGCCAACACAGCTTCCGGCCAGCGCACAAGCACCTGCAGCACGTTCCCTCGAAGGGCGTGATACCCGCCGTTGTCTGGTTCAAGCTTTACCGCAAACGTGGCTGCTTTTAGTGCCTCCTCAAACTCACCCTCCCTCAGAGCGCCCTGGGCACGTACTGCAAACGTCGGCGCTGTCTCGCGCAGACTCTGCAACGCCTCACTCGCCTCACGCCCTTTCTGAACCACACGTGTCGCAAATCCAATCACCACCAACAGCATTGCCGCTACCGATCCAGCCAGCACCTTGTTCCGCCCAACCCACAGCTTCACACGCTTCCACGCACCGGCATCCTCGGCCATAGTGGCAAACCCGTTCTGGTACGCCTCGATATCCACGGCAAACGTCTCCACTCTCGCGTAACGCTTGTTACGATCCATCGCCATCGCCTTCAGTGTCACCGCCTGCAAAGCCTCGGGCACCTCAACGCCCATCACAACTGGCGTCCCAACATTGACGTCTCCCTTGCCGCCACGCTTGGTGACCATTGAACTGATCTCGCCTTTCCTCACTTTGGTGAGCACCTCATTCAAGGTCTTCCCGTCGATGGGCGGCCGCAGCGTGAGGATTGCGTACAAAATCCCGCCCAACGAATAAATATCCGAACGGGCGTCCAGTTCCGCCACCATGCCCTGGGCCTGTTCCGGCGACATGTACTGCGGTGTCCCCATCACCTCGCCCTCCATCGTCATCCCGTAATCTCCCGTGTCGCTGGCCGGTGTTACACTGACTCTCGCCGCATCACGTTCGCCCAAGATCTTTGCCAATCCCCAGTCCATGACCAGCACTTCGCCGTATTCTCCGACCATGATGTTCTCCGGCTTGAGGTCCCGGTGCAGGATTCCCTTAGCGTGGGCAAACGCCATCGCATCACACACCTTCCGAAACACAGTCAACAAGGCAGCACGCGTGTATTCCTTCACAGCCGCAGCGTCTCCATCCCTGATCGCGTTAAGCACCGCTTGGAGAGTGCGTCCTTTGACCAGCTTCATCGAGTAGAACGGCCGACTCTGAGCATCCACTCCGATGTTGTAGATCGGCACGATGTTTGGGTGTGCCAAGTGGGCAAGGACCTTGGCCTCCTTGGAGAACCTGGGGTCCTCACCTCCATAACTCACGCTGCTCACTTTGAGCGCCACCTGCCTCTCAAGCTGGGGATCCTCGCCAACGTAGATCTGCCCCATCCCACCACGGGCGATTTCGCGCACCATGGTGTATTCACAGGTGGGGGACGCCTTGTTTGAATCCGCTGGCCCAGAGCTAACCCCTGCGTGCAGGCCCGGGCGTGTCAAAATGGTCTCCGCCGTGCTCACGCTGGACGCACTCTTCGATGCCGGTCTCTGAGGAATGGTCACAGCCGAGGAGATCTCTACCGGCGCCACCTTCTCTTCCACAACCAACGCGATCGAGCCCATCTGCACCGAAGCCGGATACGCCACTTCCACCCGCTCCATGATTGGGTGCCCATTCACCAGCGTCCCTCCACCAAGGTCCTCCACCTGCATACGCTCGTCCGCCAGCCACACCCAAGCGTGTCTGAGGGCTACACCGTCACCGGAAATCGTGAACACATCAGCCGCCTCTTCCGCGCCGATCACAAACTGGGTCTCCCCAGTGTCAACTATACTCAATATCCCACTGGGGCCGTGGAGAGTGAGGGACCATTGTTTCATGGGTGTCACACTTACCAAAGTGGACGAAGTCCGCAAGCATGTGCTGGAGAACGTCGTGAGTCCAAAGCAGACGGCCCCGGCCCCCCCCACGCAGCCACAAACACCATGCATCGTTACCAACACCGTGCCAACCGTGCGCCGCCTCTACACCCCTCCCACGCCCCCCACCCCTACAGCTTCGAAATCCTCCCAGGGACGAACTGGCTCACACAGCTGAATGGGAACCCATCGTAGCGCGGAGGGCGGACGCGAGCTGATAACCCGGTGGCATTTACTCTGGGAGCCTTCTTAAGTTTGCGAGCCACACGCGCGATCTGTCGCTGACGAAACCGGTCTAACTCTTTGAGTGCATTTAAGGGCGTCTTTTTGCTGTGAACCATTTCGAATCCGGCAGCCCAGCACTTGGGCATCGATGTCCTAAGGTCGTGGTGAAAGGCCCTTCTTGCCACCGCGACCGAGATTAGCTTTTGTCGATATCGATGCACGATCTGCTTCGGACTTTTTCTGAGGTACGCGACATGAGGCATTCCAGACTTGAGCGCAGCGGAAGGCTAGACTTGATGAGGAGAAGCATGGGTCGAACAGTTCACGGATGTATTTGGCAGTGAGCCCCTCGATGATCTGATCATCCAATGCAAAGCGAGCGATGGCTCGGCACTCGTTGGATCCTTTCTCCATTTAAGCGCGCCCCGCGACGCTACCGCGCGCGCGAGTTGCGGAAGCGGGGCGGAAACGAATTCTATCACTTCTCTACAGCCCCTGCTCAGCCGCCGCCGGTCATCGAGTCACCATTTCGGAATGGATTCAGGCTCCCGTGTTTTGAATTTCATTCCAAAAGCATTCCGGGGTAACCTCCTGCCATGGCCCAGCCCCCCCTACTTGGCGTGACCATTTCCGGCCTCGCCCTCTTCGCACTCCTCGCCCTACCCTCCTCCGACCTTTCGGCCGCAGCCCCCGCGAAATGGAGGGGCCCAGGCACATGGTCGGAAGACGCCTCATGGGAGATCGGTGTCCCAATGACCGGCCAAAAGGCAGCGATTGAAGGCAATGCGGACGCCACCTTCAAAAACGACGCGCCCGGCCTTCTCAGTCTCGACATCGGTTCCAAACCAGGCTCGCATTCTGCGCTTTCGGTTCTAGGAGGACATCTCGCTGCCCTCGAATTCATTAGAGTTGGCGAGTATCCGGGTTCCTTTGGCCGCCTGCTCCTTGACGGCGGAAGGATCACATCCACCGAACTGGGGATCGGTGGAATGAACGAGGGGGATGCCCCCGGCAAAGGCTGCGAGGCCGAACTGGAGGTGCGCGGCGGTGTTCTCGCCACCCGCTACCTGATGCTGGGCTGGCGCCGCAATTCCACCGCCGTCCTCCGCGTGGTCGGTTCACGTCCTGCAGGCATCTACGTGCTCAACTCATTTAACTGCGCCCTTTCCCCAAAAAACACCGAAGGCGGCCCCCAGCTCGAATTCCAGCTCGACGCGAACGGCGTTACGCCCGTCACCCTTCTTTTCCCGGGCGAACCCCTGCGGCTCGCCCGCAAGGGAGAATCCGGGAATTGCTCACTCAAGGTCACCCTTCTGGACGCACCGCCCTCCGGCGAAATCACCCTCGTTCGAAGTGCTGTCGCAACCACTGGCACGTTTGTCGGTCTCCCAGAAGGTGCCCCCATCCGGGCCACCAAGGGCAACCTGACCGTGGAATGGAAACTCAGCTACCAAGGCGGTCCCACAAAAACCCATGTGGTGCTCCGAGATCCCCAACTTTTGTCCCCGGCCGGGGCAGCAAAGCCTTACATCAGTTCAGCAAAAATACAGATCCAACCGCCCACCGACCTACAAACCCTGCAGTCCCAGTGGCTCCAGTTTTTAATGGCCTGCCGGGATCCAAACACTCAGGGCCTAATGCCTGTTCCCGGTCCGAAACCACCCGCAGCATTTCCCGGCGCCGAGGGCTTCGGCGCATTCGCAATAGGCGGACGGGGTGGCAAACTTCTGGTGGTCAGTTCCCTTGCCGACTCGGGTCCGGGCACCCTTCGGGAAGCGGTGGAAACCCATGGCCCGCGCACCGTTGTGTTCGGCGTGGGGGGCGTCATCGAACTCCAAAAACCGATTGTTATCCAGGAACCCTACCTCACCATTGCCGGCCAGACTGCGCCCGGTGACGGCATCTGCCTGAAGGGATCCCGTGACACCCTGACCCTGCGCGACACCCATGATGTGGTGATCCGGTTCCTCAGGGTCCGGACCGGGTACGGCGGAGACAAGGAATCCCAGAAGGGCGACTGCATCACCTGTTTGGGCTCTCATTCCTTCATCCTCGACCACTGCTCCACCTCGTGGGGCACGGACGAAACCCTTTCCTGCTCCGAAGGATGCGACCTCTACACGGTTCAGTGGTGCATTATCGCCGAGGCCCTCAACTTCGCGGGACACTCCATGGCGTCCATCGCCGGTGGCGACCGCAGCTCGTGGCACCACAACCTCTTTGCGCATTGCAGAACCCGAAATCCGCGCTTTGCCGCAGGCAGTCGCAGCGACTTCCGCAACAACCTCATCTACAACTGGGGCGACACTTCCGGTTACGGCGACTTCGGTGCTATCAATTACGCCGGCAATTTCCTCAAGCCCGGACCCTCGACCACACAAAAACCACCCAGGTTTCTTAAACCGGATGGCATTGCCATGCCCGGCGCAATCTTTCTGGATGGCAACTGGATGGAGAACGCCCCCGATCTCTCCCGTGACAACCGCGGCGGTGCCGCATTCGATCCCACAGTGTTTGCCCGAACCGCCCATCCTTATCCCGCAGTGGAAACTCAGACGGCTACTCTTGCAGCCGAGCAGGTGCTGGCTCTTGCCGGCGCCACCATCCCAATACGCGATCCCGTGGACGCGCGCCTAGTTTCCGAGGTGGGCGCCGCACGTGGAATCATCCCGAACAAGGAGTCGGACGTAGGAGGTCTTCCCTCTTACGCCTCCGGCCCAGTTCCAAAAGACAGCGACGGAGACGGCATCCCGGACGCCTGGGAGACCGCACACAAACTGCGTCCCGACGATCCCAGTGACGCGCTCCGTCTTTCCAGTGAGGGATACACCGCACTGGAGTACTACCTCAACGACCTCGCCAGGCCACTGCTCAAACGGCCTCAGTAAATCCGGCCTGAGTCCTAGCCCGATGCGGAATCTGAATCCACTCGACGCCGCGTGCCCACGCGCAGGGCGTGAAAAGTTTCCGAACATGTCAACGGCGCGGTGGGCCTTAAGCGCGCCCCACGACCATCCCTCGCGCGAGAGGCGGAAACAGAGCCAAAAGCGAAATCATTCTTCTGGAATGGGGTTTTTTGAAGGCAGGGCGCGTTCACTCCCCCGCCAGACGCAGGCACTCGTTGCGGAGCCGGGAGCTGATAAAGAGTCCGTTGACGATAATGCGGTCGAGTGGCGCCCTTGTTCGGTGTGCCCTTCGCCCGCCCGCCAGAGCGTGTGCCCTTGGGCGGCCTCGGAGGGACTGCCGGGCAGGACGTGGTGTGGAAAGTGGGCGAACCGGACAGAGCAGTTGCCGCCACGGCGAAGTCAGGCAGGCATTAGACATTTGATGTCTTACCCCTATTTCTCCACTACTTTAGCGAAAACTCCAGCCTCAACCTCCGGTCACTCCCGACAAATTGCGCTAACAGGAACTCCACGCCCCTTTTCCCTCTTGGAAGCGCACCTCTAAACATGGAAAATCCATGGGATCCGCGGCATTCCGCAAGCCTGGGAACTCGGGCTCACGCAGAACCCTCACCCTAGACTGTCCAATCGATGAGGCCAGATCCGCGCGCAGGTGCCCGTGGAACCAGTGTGAGAGGTCCAAGAATCCAAGTCCGCGAGCATTTGGGCGGAGGCTGGAAGCTTAAGGATGCTGATTCGGCTGGACGTTTGGGTGTTTATGGGAGTGCTTGCGGGTGTCAGGAGGCCGAATGCTAAAAACCGATGCCATTGAGATCACCTCCGAATTGCTGTGTTTGATCGCCGAGATTGACGAGTTCAAAGGCGCTTGGCGTGCCCTTGGAACCCTCGCCCCTGAACGTCTGAAGGCGCTTCGCCGCGTCGCAACCATCGAGAGCATCGGTTCCTCAACTCGTATCGAAGGCAGCAAGCTCACCGACCGCGAGGTTGAGCGGCTGCTTGCCAATCTGGAAATCAAAAAGACCGGAGGCAAAGTCTCCACCTGGAAGCTCACCATTGCGTGGGGACGGGGACAGGCACTTTTGCTCGCAGGCTCATTGAGGAATGTGTCCTGTTGGGGCGTCCTTCACAGTGCCTAAAAACAAACGCGATGATTTCAGTGCATTATAAGTTGGAAACGCCGAATTGTTTTGCCGTTCTCATCGC
>CANJZW010000150.1 GCA_947479475.1 Chthoniobacteraceae bacterium | reverse complement strand
GGGAACCACGGTTCCCCAAACCCCTCCTCGGGGGGGCACCAGCCGCGAAACCGCGGCCGACGATCAAGAGCACTTGCAAAAATGAATCAAATCCCGTAACCAAAAACATCCCTCAAGTGGTGCACTTTGATTCGAACATTGGTGGTGCACTTTGAAGTGTTCAGCGACACCCATTGACCCAGTTTTTTTTCCTGCCCGCGAAATGAGGGAAAGGAATTTCTAAAAGCTCCGCTTTTCGAAGTGCGCAGTATTTTTCAAAGTGGCCTTTTTTACCGAAGCGAGAGGTTTTAAACTTCCCGAATTCCGCGGTTTCTGCGGGTGTAAATTCCTCGGCGCGAGCATGCAAGCTGGTGAGGCATTCGCCACAATGCAGGTAGCGCTCGTGTAACCGCTGAAGCGTCGCATAGCAGGAGAGGGCCGCTAACCATTCGGGCACCGTTGTCATGGCCTAAGAACGGGGCTGTGTCGGGAGGATTGCCGACGTGAAGGGGCCACAGGGTGTGCGCTGGATTGTCCGTGGGGGCGCGTTTCATGGGGGCGATGAATGACATGCATTTTTTGGAGGGGAGGGTTGGTGAACGGAAACAGGCCAGTCGGCGGAGTTGAACAGGTCGTGGCGTTTAAAGGGCCAGAACGTGTCTGTCTGCCGGTATAGTTGTACTCCCGGATGCTGGCAAAACGATGAAACGGAAGCTACGCATCTGCCCCTTAAGACTGCGCATTTCCCACGATGCAGCCGCCAGTGTGTGAATTACTTAAAATTTGCCTCGTGCGACAGTAATGCATATAAATTATCATGTAATTTAGATCATTGGCTCCCGTGAATCGAGCCCAGCGGGTGCCCGCCAGGAGAAACACACGCACTCCGAGCGCGACGCCAAGTGTGGCCGGAAATGCCCGGTACTCCTGGCCGCTTTGAAGTCACTGATGTCAAGACGGGTGCCTGAGCGCTTCCCTGAAGTGCGCTGGGAAAGGCCTGCGCGATTATGGCCTCAAGCAGTGGGAGCGGGGGGAGTCGCGATTACGGCCTACGCGATCACTGAGGTTCCCCATCCATGCTTCAATGAAGTTCACTTTGAGGTGCAAATAAAAGCTTTAGAAGCGGCGGAGCGATTAATGTCGTGGCAACAGCCATAAACAGGATTACGCCAAACAGAGAATCGTTGATGATTCCCAAGCTAAGTCCGAGTTGAGCCACAACAATGCCGACCTCGCCTCGGGGGACCATTCCGACGCCGACTTGTGAGGCCTGTCGCAAGCCAAGATGCCAGGCACCCGCGCCACATCCGACCATTTTTGTGAAGACGGCTACGACGGTGAGCAGCAATGCGAGGAAGAGAGTCGATTGGTCTCTAAAGACGTCGAGCTTTAGTTGCATTCCGATGTAAGTCAGGAAAAACGGCACCAGAAATTCGGTTACGCCACTGGTCTGTTTGTGCAACGTGTGATTGCCTTCAGTGGCCTCCGCCAGCGCCATACCTGCGAGGAATGCTCCGATAATCGCAGCAATACCAATGTAGGCCGCCGCAACCGATAAGCCGAGACAAAGGATCAATGCGCAAACGAAGAATGCATGGCCAATGCGTAAACGATCAAAATGTGATGCCGCCCGTTTGAGAAGTGGCGCACCCACAAATGCGGCAACTGCAGTGAAACTCAAGGCGAGCCCAGCCGTTGTTGCGATCTCCATGTAGTTGACGCTACCGGCAGCAAAGCTGGCCACTACCGCAAGCACGAGGAGTCCCAAAATATCATCAATCACCGCCGCACCGAGGATGATTCGACTCGCTGGAGCCTCCAACACTCTCATAGCCGATAACACTCGCGCCGTGATCCCTACAGACGTGGCAACCAAAGAGGTTCCAACAAAAAGCGCCTCGATATGAGTGCTTCCTCGAGAACGCAGAAGAGCCCATCCAGCCGCTAACGGGATCGCTATCCCCAAAACAGCAACCGAAAAAGCGGTCTTTCCGACTCGCAGTATCGTACTGGGTTTCGTTTCCAAGCCGACATTGAAGAGAAGGAAGACGACCCCGATTTCAGAGAGAATGTGTAGGATCTCGGACGGTGTAACCCATCCCAGAACGCTTGGACCGATGATGACCCCCGCTAGAATTTCACCAACCACCGCAGGCTGTCGTAATCGTTCAAATATTTCTGCAAACAGCTTGGCCGCTGTGAGCATGATAAAAAGGGACAAAAGCACCTCGGTGCTGTGACTTGGTGCGGCTGCGACGATCGGCATTGGTGTGTAGATATTCAAACTGGGTGAATTCAACAAAGAAAGGGAATTGGGAAAAATCGCATGTGCTGGTGTTAAGCGAGACGTTCGGTGGAAAAATGGCGATGTGGGTCATCGCCTAACTCAATATTTACCAAGGGGTCTCGTTAGTCACACGGGCTTGGCCACTGGCCCCTATTCTGGGCATGTAAGCGGCAGACAGTCCCGTCCTCGGCAGTTACCTCCGCGCAAAGGTGTTTAAATGCGTAGATACCAAGAGTTGATTCTGCGCCGCCCGAAACAACCTTAAATCCGCAAATCGTCAAGGGAGGCCTACCGACGCGCTAGGCTAGAGATGGCAGATCAAGGAGAAACGAATTCCGTTCGCCTCTGCCCGCCTGCGCAAAGGATTTAGCCGAGGCCCAGCCTGAACTCGGCAAAAAAACTGTCTGCATCCTACGACAGATTGTGGAATTCTGTGTCCCATTGATGATTGCCAGAGGGTGCGATGCGCCCACACTGAAGGACTGTTAAGCGCCTGTCTCATCACCCCTCTAAAGACCGACAAATCCATCGCGCGGCCTCCAACCTGAGCTGCCGTTTCTCCAATGAGTTCTGACACCCCCAAACAAAATCAACCTTCGGATCTCCAACACATTCCCGAAGTCACCGTCTCCTTCGACACGTTCGATTCCGAGACGCTCTTGCCTGAAACCACGATGGCTTTCGACACCGGATTCGATACCGGTGCTCCCGATCTCCCGGATCCAAAGCAGTACCCGGCGGTAGTGAGCTATGCAAGGCGAGAAGAAGTGGGCCGCGGCGGCATGGCCAAAATCTTCTCGGCGGATGATCCCCTGCTGGCCCGCCTCGTAGCGATCAAAGTGAGCACCGCGGACACCAGTGTTCCAGACACCCTCTTTCTCAGGGAAGCTGAAGTCCTCGCGAATCTGGCACATCCTAACATTCCTCCCATCCACAGCCGGGGCACGGATGATCTGGGACGCGCCTTCTATTCCATGAAGCTTATTCATGGAAAAACACTTCAGAAAATCCTCAAACAGCTGGCAACTGGGGATCCCGAGACAACTGACGCGTTCACTTTCCAACGACTTTTGGAAATTTTCCGGAAGGTGTGTGATGGCGTAGCTTTTGCACATGCCAAAGGATACCTGCACCGCGACCTTAAGCCGGAGAACATCATGGTGGGCGAATTTGGCGAAGTCCTTGTGATGGACTGGGGCCTAGCCGTAGCTTTCGGAGAACAGGCCGAGTCAGCCCGCCCGCCCGCCCCACCCCCAGAGGGAGAGGAATCGAAGACGATACGTCTGCAGGGCACGCCCCAGTACATGTCCCCTGAACAGGTAGAAGGTTTGGTGGAAGGACTGGATGAACGCTCCGATGTCTACTCCTTGGGGGGCGTTTTGTATGCGATCCTGACCACAAATTCCCCATTTTCGGGGACTTCTTTAAACGAGGTTTTAGATCGCGTTCGAAACGGACAAATCACGCCAATGCCTGAAGTCCGAGTCATAACCGGCCCCTCAGGTAAAACCGAATTACAGATGCCCGAGGCCCTGCGCGCAGTGACCTTCAAGGCGATGGCCACCCGTCGTTCTGATCGGTATCCAAACGTGAATGCGCTCGTCGCCGATATTGAAGCCTATCAAAATGGGTTTGCCACAAGCGCCGAACAAGCCGGGCTACTGCGGCAGTTGACGCTCTTGATCAAACGCAATCGTCTTGCGTCCTCCCTCGCGGCAATCTTGCTCGTGGTTGCGGCGGCCTTCACTGTGAGGTTAGCCCAGAGTGAAAAGCTCTCTCGCCTAAGAGCTGTCGAGGCACAACAAAATGCTCAGCAGGCACTTATTGAGAAAAAAGCGGCTCGCCGATCTGCCGCTGACGCCCAGTTGGCGATGGCGGAAATCGCAGAGCGCGAACTCAACACCTCTGAGGTCAGGCGTTCTTTGCAGGCCGTTCCCGAGGAGTTGCGCGAGCACAACTGGCACTACTTGGATGACCGTCTGAATGTTGGAGTCACAAGCGTTCAGGCCAAGGGCGATGCCGCCTGGTCTGCCGTAGAACCTGTTTTACAAAAAGCGGGATTCTTTTTCACCTTGGAAAAAGATGGTTGGATCCGGTCGGTCGACCTGAATACGGGGGCCATCGCGGACCTTTTTCAAGTCGGAACCAAAGATTTGAGCTCCGAACTCGGAGTCTCTCCAGACGGATCACTCGTCATCGTGACCCGACTGATTCCGATAGCCAAAAATGCTCCCAAAAACACGCCCCAGATGGCTATTTTTGAGGGGTATGACGTTGCTCAAAAGCAACTGAAGTACTCCGGTCAATTTGTGCACGACCGCTTTATCTACGTGTTTAACGCCTCGGGAACTGTATGGGGCCTGCGCTGTGTCCGTAGCGGGGTATTTTCAGCCCGCGACGCCACCAGTGGCGCTGTCCTCTGGGAAAAAAACGGCCTCGGTTATCACTACGTCACTGCCGTTCAAAGCGAAGACGCGTTTAATCTGTTCGGCGACCTCAGAAAAAACAACATGCTGTTGGACTCCCGCACTGGCGCGGATAAAGCCCCGGTGAGAGCTTTTACATACCCCGACACGATTCCGGGACATGCCGGGGTGATTACTGTTTCACCGTCCGGAGCCGAGGCGTTCGTTCCATCCAAGGAGGGTCTGGCTCTGGCAGACACCGTAGCCGTTTTGCGCAAGACAAAATTCACCATTCTGCCGCCTCCCGGAAAAGCCGGACCAAGGGGCTTTGAAGCCGATTGGAACAACAGGCTGCTTTTTTGCGCTTTCCGCAAAGGGGAGCGAGACGGACTGCTCCAAGTCCACGCCAGTCAGGACGGGAAAAAGCTCCTGACCCTTGGTTTTTCGATGCCGAATACCATCACGGACCTGCGGCTTCTGACCCATCCCCAGTCAAAACACGTGGTCGTTGTTTCCGGCAAATACCTAAAGGCGTGGAAGATTGAAGTAGCCCGCGGTTTCAAGCGGCTGGAAACAGCTCCGAGAGATCCGAATGCGGTCACCCACAGTTTCTGCTTTGGCGAGAGCTCGGACGTGGGCATTGCCTACCTAGCGAAAACCAAAGATGGGAATTTGACGCTTGAGGACCTTACAAAACCAGAAGAGAAGGACGCCCCAAAAACCAACTTTTACCAGATCAACCCGGATGTCCCTCCCACGATAGTCTCGAGCGTCGATGGCAAGACCGTGGCCGTTGCCAATGTAGCCGTACGGACCGCTAAAGGAGTTCCTTATGAATTCCAAATCTTTAAAGCCAAAGAGGGGACCTATTCTCGCGTCGCGCGCAAAGAAGGAAAAGTGTCCGAAAAGGGCTTTCAGTTGAGCCCGTCGGGCAAGTACCTCTGGGTTGGAAGGGATTTTTTTGAAGCCGATACGCTGGCACCGTTAAAATATCTCGATCACACTGGGTTCAAGGTTGTGGACGAAACGGCCAGCACCCGTTGGGTCGGAGATGAGCATTTCGTGGAAATCGCCACCCCACAGACGGCGCAGTCGGAGGAGTATCAGGAGATTTTCAGCCGGGTCCTACTGCTCTGGTCCAAGGACGGAGGAAAACCCGTGGCCACGGCTAATGCCCCCTATGCCGCAGCTGTCTCCGCCTCTCCTGACGGATCGCGACTTGCAGAAGGCGGAGGCGATTTCCGGCTGCGGGTGCGTGACGGGAAAACGCTGCAGACCATCCGAGAATTTCGGGTGCATGATGCTCCGCTGACGGCCATCGCCTGGCATCCCCTGTTGCCGATTGTCGCGACGGCATCTGAAGACCACAGTGTGAAAATCTGGGACCTGCGCACCGAAAAGATGCTTCAAAAGTTTGCTCTTTTTATTAACGCACCCACTGGATTGTATTGGAGTCCTGATGGAAAAAGCCTCGCTGTCCAACACGCAGACACGGCTTCTTTCATTGATTTATTCAGCGTGGACTGTGGCAAGTGGGCTCTTTAATGCACGCATGATCCATGTTCCTCCCACACGATGCGGTGTAGTTGGGTTGGTAAACCTACTTTCAGCCGCCAGAAAACGAGCGGAGCTATTCGGGGGCGGAGTGAGCTGTACGCCTCCCCTATTGACCCCCACCCAGTTAACCAACGACAGACTGCTTCAGCGTTGACTATACACCCGCTCTAAGTACGATAAATTTATGAGTTCCCCCCTCGCTCGAAATCTTCTAGTAGAGCAAACGATTATCCCTCTGGAACAGTCTGCTATGACGCTAGAGCATCCCAAGACCGTGCAAATGTCTTTGGAACAGGCCATCCGAGAAAACGTAGACCGTCTGGGCCACACCGGTTCCCATACGCTCGGAATTTTCGTACAGCTCCTGACTACAGGGAAGGTCAAATTCACATTCCGCAACCACGTCAAACGTCTCGAAATCCTGGACAAGAAAAAAGTGATGTCCCGCGCAGATGCCCTGTTTTCAGTGGAATCCCTCCTCTCAGAATTAAGGGAAAAGGACTCTCCGTCCGACCTGCCTGAGTTCACACAAAACATCATTATTCAGGCACCAAAGGCTAGTCAGAATTACCTTTAGCCGGCCTGCTAAGCGGCCTTCGACAACCGCCTTCTGAAGAGGCAGGAATTGGATTGGCAGGTGACATGAGGTTGTCGAGCGGCGCGAAATCCTGCCATCTTAAAAGCGATGACAACATCAATTCCGTCCCAATCGACGTCCGCCTGCGGCTTTGTCACCCCTGCATCTTCAGCTCCTCCCTCCGTCGCTCATACTGTTTGATCTGATTTTCCTGCTCCTTCTTCGGATCCCATTCGGCAACCTTTTTGTCCCAGTCGGATATCAACGAACGAACAACAGCGCTATCCATGGATTTGACGACTGAGAGCGGAGCCCATGATTCGGCGGGTGTTCCCCAATAGCAGGCATCGATCACTCCAATCGGAATTTGCGATGCAATGGGAATTTGCGATGCCATATGAATCCGCCGTGCGAATCTGTATGCGATCCCGAAAAAGTCAGGAACGGTCTGGGTTGAGCAAATGTCCCAATCGCCATCGGGCTGTTTATCTTTTTGGCGGCCCACTACAAAATCCACCAGGATGCGCTGAAGACGGCCTATGAGCTCGGGCACCGGGGGACAACCATGCTGCATACCCACTACAACCAGAATATGCGTAAGGAGGAGGCGGTGCGGTTCTGGGACATCTTGCCGTCTCTATGTGGACATTGATTTGGTTCACACCGACCTTGGGCAAGGTGGGACCAGGTCCACGTCAGAGCCTCAATCGATCTCCAGTGCCCATTGCATCGGCAGGACGCCCGAAAGCGTGACAATCCTTCAGCTGGCTTACTGCTGTTTCATAATCAGAAAAATCAATCCCATGAACGAAGCGCTGCGCGTAATCCATGACTGAAATCAGCCCTGCGGCATGTTGGTTAAGGGTAAGATTCCAGGGGGATTGCAGGTACTCGCTTCGAAAAACGCTAGGGATCATGATTCGCTCATGCCCGCATCAGTGTCGTTCCGCGTTCATCATGATTCTGGCTATCCTGCCGTTTCCGTCTGCAAATAGATGCACCTCAGTTACAAAAAACATCGCAAAGATCACTTCCAACATTACCCGGTAGATGCGGATGACGTGGCCTTCTTTCTGGCGGCGCTCAACGGAGCCGCCTCGCATCTGGTGACGTATGACGAGCATTTGAAGGATGTGGGCGTGTTTTATCCTGAGTTCATCACCTGCGAACCGGTGGCTTTCTTGTCGGACTTGCGCGCGACGTTGACGCCTTGAGCCGTCATGGGGG
>CANJZW010000149.1 GCA_947479475.1 Chthoniobacteraceae bacterium | reverse complement strand
GCGGACGGTGTGTACACGGACTTGGAAATTGCTTTTGTCCGGGCGGTTGGCGATGCCATGGGGGTGCCGGTGCCGCCGCTAAAATAGCGCGTAGGGAGCGGAGGCGGGAGTTTTACGCGCCCTGTGGGTGGCTCAATGGACGCTGCGGGAAGGCTGCAAAAATTCGTTCGCCGTAAGCTGCATGAATCAATGGCGTTTTTGCATATAAAATAATAGGAAGCACAAAAATAATGCTTTAGAAGACCTTTCTAGTTTTTGCTCTCATAAAAAATTTTGTCGGAGAATGTGGAATGTAAATTTCACATTTAGCAAAGATGGTTTTTTAGAAAAACAGCCGGAGTTTTTTGTGCGCCCTGTCCACCGCAGACTTATTTCAGTCCCCCCAAAAAGGGGTCGATTATTAAGCATCAGCATTTTGAGCTGGTGCAGAAAGTCCGTTGCCGGCCCTCTGCGTTTGGGGAGGTTGCCGCGCGGGCCCGCTTGGCGGCGGGCGAGTGCCCGGCGAAGGAGACGGCTGCGGGGGCGGGAGCCTTCCTCGAGGAGGCAAGTTTTTCCCAGAATTGCCGAGTCCCTTACCAACGCCTTGGACGATGCGGTGTTCTCCGCCGGATTGAATGCCACCGGAACCAACACGATCACCATCTCCGGTGCGGAGGTGATCCGGGGGGAAGACGACCCCGGCCCGGCGTTTTTTTCCGGGTTTAAATACGTCGGCCTCGAAGACCCGGCGGAATTCAAAAAATTCCGGGCCACATGGATGACGTTTTTTCCCTTGAGATAGCTGACCACGCTGAATCCCGCCAATTTTGGCGGGCTGCTGACAGCATGTGGCTGTCATCTGACATCGCATGCTCTTACTCGATGCGACATTCTTTTGATTCGGCCAATCTGTGAACACATTTCCAAGCTCACTTCTCACAGCGCCAAAAAGCGCCCTTTGTCGGTGCTTCAGGATAAATATGATATGGTATTTGCACTGTTATTTTGTGTGACTGAGACTCTGGTAGTCTTCTGTGGTTTGGTTTGGGTTGTTCGCTTTGCGCGGCTCATAACCCCACTCCCAGGGAAGACTGCCTCATAAGTCAAACTCTGAGAGTCTCCCCAGCAGAGATGGGGGATTGCCTATTGGAGATTTACCAGCATCAGAAATTACAGTCCCGTAAGCCCCTTCCCGCCGCCACCAAACATCCCGACTATGGCCCACGAAACCCAAATGTTTTTCTTTCAGAACGTCAGGCATTTTTTCCCCCGTTTTTTTAAAGATAGAAAGGTTCTAGAAATCGGGTCGTTAAACGTCAACGGAACCGTCAGAATCTTCTTCGATGATTGTAACTACACCGGAGTTGATATCGGACCTGGGGATTGTGTCGACATCGTCGCGAAGGGGGAAGATTTCGGCGACGCTGCTGGAGCATATGACGTTGTCATTTCCACCGAAGTTTTTGAGCATGCAGACTGTTGGGATGTCGTTTTTTTAAACATGGTCCGTCTCATGAAACGGGATGGAATGCTCATATTCTCATGCGCAAGTCTTGGAAGGCCACAGCATGGAACGCGTCTATCTTCCCCAGGAGCCGCACCCCACGTCGCAGACAGCACAGATTATTACCGCAACCTCACTGCCGGTGATTTCACGTCAGCCTTCAATTTTGATTACTGGTTTTCCGAGTATAACCCTTCATAGAAGACCTTGATTGCCTCTATTTTGTTGGCATTGGAAAGAATGCTCAAGAGGACGCTCAGACGATGGCCAATTTCAAGTCCGCTTACAGGGACTACATCAGGAAAAAGCACATTCTTGGTCTTTCGCATCAGTACATCACTACGGGCCGGTTTTAAGTGCTGCCCGGGCCGCAGGCGCGGGGGGGCAGCGCCCCATCAGACTGGTTTGTCCCAAGAATTAGAAATTTGGTGAACACTCCCGCGCAAACCGCGAGGTTGCGTGTGCTCGATCAGCTCTGATACCTACCCATGGAAAAGAGGAGGCCTCGACGATCATCACCACCAACATCGCCTGCGTACAGTGGCCTCGGATCTTCGCCGGGGATGTGAAGCTGACCTCTGCGTTGACGGTCCGGCGGCGGCAGAAACGCCCGCCCTCGTACACCGGCGGCCATCCAGGTTCAAACCGGCAGGATCCATCCGTTTTCACGCCGGCCCTCCCACAAGCTTGCCTCTCAACCGCGGCGACTGAACAGGGCGGCTGGAAGCCTTTGCAGACTGCGATTGGGCGACCTTTTTTGCGCCCGCAATTGAGAGACTTGTCGAAGTGCCCAACCGCCCGAACGCGCCCATTGAGGCGGTCGGGACTTAAAACTCGCGGCGTATTCCGGCGCTCCACATCCGCGGGGCGCCGATTGCGATGGTGCCGTTGGAGTCCCGGCGGGTCTGGATTTCGGCATTAGTGAGGTTTTCGACGGCAGCAAAAACCTCTGTTTTAGAGCCGAAACGCCGGGTCAACCGCAGGTCGGTGCTGCAATAGGAGGTGAGGACGTTTTGGTTGGCGTCATCGTCAAACTGGCGGCTCACCCAGCGCATCCCAATATCCCAGCGCCAATCGTCGGACTCGCCTCGCAATTGGAGGCTGGCTTGTTGGGAAGGGACTTGCGGCAGTTGACGGCCTTCGAGGGCGCGCTGCACCGCACAGTGCCGCACCTCGCTTTGGGTCCCCAGCCAGCCAGCGGCGACGGTGAGCAAGCGGTCGAGTTTCCATTCCAGCCGCCCTTCGAGGCCTCGGATGTCCACGCTATCGACGTTTTCCCTTCGCGCCCCAACTCCTCCGGCGGGAAGAAATCCCCAGTCCCCAAGGACGCCCGGACCGCGAACCTCATTGACGTTTGCAATCGCGTCCTTGATGCGGTTTTCAAATGCACGCAGGTGAAGGCCCAGAGCGTCGGTCGGGTTGATTTTCACGCCGACCTCCCCTCCCACGGTGGACTCTTGGCGGAGGGCAGGGTTGGCAAGGGTCACAACGTCTCCGGCACGGTAGGGGCGGTAAAGTTCGTTGAGGGTCGGGTTGCGCGCCCCCGCGTAAGCGATGGCGGACCACTCAACGCGCTTGGAGGGCGTCCATTTCGAGCCAAGACTGAAGTGCGGCGTGACGGTTTCGCTGTTTTCGTACTGGAGGTTGCGCAACGGCGCCCGGGAGAGGATGTCCCATTCCTGAAGGTGCCCGTCGCGGTCGGCATGCCATTCCAAGCGGGCGCCTCCATGGAACTGCCAGCGCGGGGAGAGAGTCCAGGTGTCCTGCAAATAGACTCCCGCATCGTCCTGACGCCCGCCGGCCTCCCGTTCCTGAGTGAAGGCCGTGCCAACGTACTTAAAGCGCTCCTTGGTGACTCCTTCGGTCGTGCGCAGATCCAGACCGGCGCCGAGGGAGTGTCTGTCCCCAAGGGGAAAACGCAGGCGCTGGATAAAACCCAGCGAATCGGAGGGGACCGAGTATTGATCGAGACTGGGTTTTTCGGTGTTGCGGTCTGCGGAGATGCTGGAAAAGAGGCTTTCGAAGCGGCGTTGCTGGGTGAAAAGGATGCTTTCCAGCGCCCAATCGTGCGGGCCTGCATCGCGGTTGAGGCGGGCGGAGAAGTCTAGTGCGTTGCCGGCGTTGGTGGTGAGCGGGGTGCCGTTGTTGCGCTGCTCCTGCCAGCCTTGGGCGCGGAGGGTGAGGTGCCAGTCGCCGCCGGGGGCGAAGCCTTGGCGAACTCCGCCGTCGAAGGCTTGGGCGCGGGAGGAGGCGCGGCCGTCCACCGGTCCGCGCTGGTTGCTGCGAATGACGGGATACCCGGCGAAGTCGGTTTCCTGAACGCTCCCGAAGACGCGGGTGAGTCCCGACTCCGTGTCTTGGGCGAAGGCGAGGGCGCCCTGATGGCGGAGGTGATCTCCTGCGGACGCTTCAAGGAAGGCGAAGGGCGCTTCATTCAGAAAACGGGAGTCGAGCGCGATAACGCCGCCCAGGGAGGCGGTTCCCCAAGGGCTCACCCCGGCTTGGGGGACGAGGCGCACGCCCGAGAGTGTGCTGGGGAGGAATCGATTCCAGGCCACCCAGCCGCCGAAGGGGTCGTTCATGGGGATCCCGTCGAGGAGCACAAGGGAGCGACTGGCCCCGTTGGGACCGACGTTGCCCAAGCTTACGCCCTGGGTGGTGGGGTGTGCTGTGGTGCTGTCCGTGCGCCGGAACAGGCGGAAGCCCGGCACCGATTTGAGGATTCCATCCAGCGAAGAAGCAGGGGCGTGGCGCAGGGTTTCGCCTTCCAAAAGCACCTCGATGGCGGGGGTGCTCAGGGCTGTGTTGGAAAAGGGGGACGCCTGGATTTCAATTTCCGCGAGTCGGACAGGTTCTGCGGCGTGGGCCCAAGCGGCCACGCTAAAGGCGGTCAGTCCAAGCCAGATTTTGAGAGCCGCACGTTTGGGTCGACCGGATCGCGAGAAGGGTGCGTTCAAAGGAATTGGGGTGTGGCAAGGGTGAAGGGTCGGCCCGGGTTTTTCATGCCAGTCCTCTATCTTCGGGCGGGCAGACAAAGCAAAAGACCTTAATGGCTTCAAAATATTAAAGCAAAACGCCAAAGTAATGGAATGCCTCCACGCAAGACTTCCGGAGCGACTGCGGAGGCTGGCCGCGACAGAGGCTTTACTCTGGACTTGCGAATCGGCTTGGCAGGATGCCCCGGCGCGTGTTGAATGGATGTTTTATGGGACACAATAAAGGCAAAGATAACGTCAAGAAGCGCGCCGTACGCCGCAAGAAGAACGACCGTCTCCAGGCGGCTAAAGACGCGGCGAAGTCTGCCACGGTCTCGTAGGTCCCGCGGGCAGGGCTCCGCTCCGGTCAAAAAGCGCGCATCAATTCTGTTGCGAAAAGGCCCGCCGTTCGTTTCGATTTTCTAGTTTTTGAAATCCTCCACGGTGCAAACCTGGGGGATTTCTGCTGCTTGTATGCGGGCGTTTTTAGTGCGTCTGCACCCACGCTAGGCCCACCGCGCCCGAGACGGCCAGAATGCCTCCCAAAATTGCCCGCCGGCTGGGCCGGATTCCCTCCAAAAGCCAGACTAGGCCCATGGTCACGAGCGGCGAGGTTGCAACGATCGGCAGCACTTTGGCGCTGGGAGTGGTGAGTAGCGCCCACTGAAAACAAGCCACGCCAAATGTCGGTCCCGACAAGGCATTGCCCGTTACTAGAGGAATCGCTTTTTTCCAGACGCCCGCCGGGTGGCGGGGTTCCTTGGACTTACCCAGCAGCGTGAGGACGCCCCAGAACACCAGCGTGGTGAGCACGCCCGCCGTGATGCGCTGGTAGGCGGCGGTTCCACCGTCCACGACGGAATCTGCAAGCAGGGCGGCGGCGTTGCCTCTGCGGGAAAAAACGGCTCCCAAAGCCTGGCCCGTGGCGGAGCCGATCCCGAAGAGGACCCCGAGTTTGAAAGATTTTGGATCCCCCTCCCACTGCGTATCTGGCGCCAGCGCGAGGGCAACGCCGGCGAGGATCACGGCGCCGAAGCCTATTTCCACAAGGGTCGGTCGGGTGCCCAAAAGCAGGTACTCGGCGACGCCGGCGATGGGGGCGGCCAGACACTGGGTGAGCAAAATCGCCAGGCGCGGCCCGATTCTGGGCAGGGCGCCGAACAGCGCGATGTCTCCCATCCCGAAGCCAATGACGCCGCTCAGGAGAAACCAGGGCAGCCCCGCGCCGCCGAGTCCGCCGCCCCAACCGTGGGCCCAGATTCCCAACAGGAGCATCGCCAGGAGGAGCCTGGAGACGTTGGCCTGCATCGATCCCACGACCTTTGAGGAACGGGAGGCAAACAGGACCGAAAACGAAAACAGAAAGGTTGTGAGGAGGGCGGGAAACATTGGCGCGCAGCGATTCCGCGCTAGTGCTTGATAAACGCCTCGAAACCGCCGCCCAAGAGCTGGTGGACATCGCGTTCAATCTCGGCCCGGGTCACGTGCCAGCCGGTGTCGGAGAGGTCGGAGTACTTTTCCGAAAGCACCTTGGCCAGAATCGGGCGCGAGTGGCTCCATTTGTAGGCGAGCTGGTCCATGACGCGGCAGTCGCTGTGTTGGGGCGTCACGCCGAGACCCAGAAGTTCGATCCGCATCCGCGTGATCTCCTCAATGAGGGAGGGATTGTTCAAAAACCACCAGCACCCAAAGATGTGCAGGTTGCGGAATTTCCGCGCGGCGACGCACAGGGCGTGCTGGTTTTCACGCGCAAGCATCGTGCAGATGAACTTGTTCTTCGGATAGACTGCGCATAGCGCTTCCACCGAGGGGACATCTGCCGGAGCGAGGCTGTCCCCCGCCATGCGCAGCTCGGGGTTCACGCCGCGGCGTACGCCGATCATCATGGCGAAGGCCTGCCCGTGGTCTCGTCCGAAGAGGAGGACGGCCTCCTGCAGCAGTCGGTTGGTGACCGTGTTTTCGGGGAATCGCCACTCCGGGGGCAGGGAGACCATGCAGTATTGGGAATCCATCTTGAGCGCCCAGTCGGCCAGAAAACGGCGCACCTCGGCAAGGGTCTGCCCCGAAAGGTCGACCCGGACGTCGTAACCCCAGCTGTGGAGTTGTCCCGCGGTCTTCTCCCATTCTAGAAGGAGGGGGTCCAGACGCAGGGCGGCGACAAAAGAGGGGTGGCGGGTGAAGCCCTTTTCCCAGAAAGGCCTTTCTTGATCGTCAAAGGGCAGGTTGGTCATGCAGACCTTGCGGACGTTGGCGATTTGCAGAATGTGGTCCGTGTAGGATTCGGGCGTCCATTTCGCGAAGTGTTTTCGCAAGGCGGGTAGGTCGCGTTTGCGCGCGTCGATGCCCAGCAGGCGCAGGGTGGTGAGGACACCCCGGCAGGCCTCGGAAATGGGGGAACGCTCTAGAAAGAGATGCTGCCAGATCCAGTCGGCCTGCTGGGACTTGTCGAGGGTCCAGAAAGCTTCAGCCGGCTCGGTGGAGCAGCGGAAGGCCTCGGCAATCAGATAGTGGTAGGTTAGCAGATCGTCGATGCCCCAAGACACCAGCGAGCCAAAGGCGGGGTCAAAAAGATGAGTGTGGATGTCAAAAACGGGGGTGGTTTCAACCACTTCGTTGACAACCTGGCAAAGAGTTGGGTGGCTTTGAGCGCTCATACCCATACAGAAAAGAGCCCTCCCCGAGTAAGGGAAGCCCCTTTTTGCTTTAATCCCCAAAAAAACACTCAGCCCGTGCCCCAAAAGAGGGAGCTTTACGTTCAAAAAGGACGGTCTTTCCGCAGTTGATCGGCCCTACGATGATGCAGGCCTGCGCGGGACGCACGTTTCGAGTATCCTGACGCCAAAGCGGTAGGGAGTCGCAGGAAAGTTTGAGGTGCGCCAGGAGCGTCCAGAGTTGGTCTTCGCCCGACTCCGGGGTGATCAGAAGCCGGCGCATGAGCTCGTAAATGACCGGCCAGCGGGCTCCAAATTTAACCTGGGAATCACGGAGGGCGGGTGAGATGGGGCGGGGAGAGGAAGTGCAGTAGTATCTCTGGCCGTTGAACGCATGGAGGCCGAGTTTGTAGCCTGGCATGCTGCCGTCGTAGTCTAGGGATCGCCGTGGCGAAGCTTGTAAAGGAACAGGTCGAGGGCTTTCTGCTACTCTATGTTGTTCTCAGCCTTAAGAGGCTTTAACAAAACAGAGTTTAGAGCTGGTTAAAGCAGATCAAGGCACAAGCCGCCAAGATTAGCCAGGCGAGGTGAATATCTGCGCGGCATTCGTCGCGGACACGCAGGCGCCTGAAGCTTTCTAGCCAAGCGATTGTGCGTTCAATGGCCCAGCGGCGGTAAAGTCCCAAGCGCTCTTTAGCCGTGGTGTGAAGGTAGAGTTAGTGGCGAATTTTGAAGTGTTGAGGCCCTCGCAAAGATCCTACTAACAACGAATAGGCCCCAGAAATGGGGTGGGAAGCATCAATTTTGAACGCGGTTGGAGTGAGCTGCGATAAATGGCGGATATTCAGAAACTTAATCAGCTCAAAAATGGCCCCTGAGATCGACACCCTTGCAAAGTGCCGTGTTTCGTCTCACTCCCCAGATGGGCGAGCTCGGCGACGAGTTGATCCGGAGGCCTGTTTCATTCCGAACCTTCGAGGGCAAACGAAGGCGAACTCCGTCTTTGCGTAAAGTCTACTCACTACGCCGCGCTCTCTGGGCTTTGGCCCGCACTGGCAGCGCTTTCGCATCAGCGACTTCTCTCCAGGGCGGATGCTCTGTCCGGCACTTTCGACGGCGCCAAACCTGCTATTCTGCTATTTGGGTGCTGCGGGTTCCTGTGCTTTTTTCTTGGATTCGACGAATTTGCGCTCCTTTTCCAGCATGGCTTCAGGCACTGGAGCCGGGGTGATGTTTTCGCTCACAACCGGTTCGGTCGCCGGGATCGTGCGTAATTTGACGCCGCGGTACCAGACGAAGTCGCCATGGTCCTGGAGGCTGAGGAAAGCGCCGCGCGCGGTCAGATCGCCGCCCCGGACTCGGAGCAAGTCCACTTCCTGCGCCCATCTGGGATTGGAAT
>CANJZW010000148.1 GCA_947479475.1 Chthoniobacteraceae bacterium | reverse complement strand
CCAAACACCAAAGGGGCGGACGCACCGCGTCAGTTCTTGAGCGTGCTCAACACCCGGACTCCCGCCCCGTTTCCCACGGACAAAAGCGGCCGCCTTGAACTGGCGCGTGCCATCGCCACCAAGGACAACCCGCTAACTTCCAGGGTCATTAACGCTCCCGCGTCCAGGCTGAAGAAATCGTGCCGGGGGGCAAAAAGCAAATGCCTATCCTTTCCTTTCCACGGCAGATGACCGGCATTCCCTTCAACAAAAGGAGCGCAACCCCTCCCACCGCGGAAATCTCAAAAAACGACTACGCCTCCAACTTCACCGACTTTCTGAGCGCCAATACCGAGTCCAAACCGTGGTGTTTCTGGTACGGGGGCGTCGAACCACACCGAGCGTACGAGTACGGTTCCGGCATCGCCAAAGGTGGGAAAAAGCTAACCGACATTCCACGCGTCCCAGCCTACTGGCCGGACACAGAAACCGTCCGCAACGACATGCTCGACTACGCCTTTGAGGTGGAACACTTCGACCGCCATCTAGAGCGAATGCTGCAGGAACTCGAAAGCCGGGGCCAACTGGAGAACACCATCGTCATCGTAATGGCCGACAACGGGATGCCATTTCCGCGTGGCAAGGGACAGAACTACGAAATCGCCAACCACCTCCCGCTGGCCATCCGCTGGCCGGCGGGCATCCCGGCTCCGGGCCGTATCGTGGACGACTACGTCAGCGTAATCGATCTCGCCCCCACTCTTCTTGAAGTCGCCGGGGTTGCCTGGAAAGACTCAGGCATGGCGCCCGCCACAGGCCGTAGCATTCTCCCGCTCCTGCGCTCGGACCGCTCGGGAATTCTGGATGCCAGCCGCGACCACGTCATCCTTGGCAGGGAACGCAACGACGTAGGCCGACCCAATGACGAGGGATACCCCGTCCGAAGCATCGTTAAAAACGGGCTCCTGTTTTCACGAAATTTCGAACCCGGCCGGTGGCCCGGCTGTAACCCGGAGACCGGCTACTTGGACTGTGACTCGAGCCCGACCAAAAGCGAAATCCTGCAGGCGCACCGCAAAAATGCAGCCGACCCTTTCTGGGCGCTGGCATTTGGCAAACGCGGGGAGGAAGAACTCTACGACCTAAACAGCGACCCCGATTGCGTTCTGAATCTGGCGTCTTCTGCGGAACTGCTGCCAGTGAAGGATGCCCTCAACGCACAGTTGGAGGCCGATTTGCGGGCCCAAGAGGACCCACGCATTTTGGGCCGGGGCGCCGAGTTTGACGCCTATCCCTACGCCAACGACAACCAGCGCGGCTTCTACACCCGCTTCCGTTCGGGCGGACCGCTCCTCAAGTTCTTCAACAAAGACGACTTTGAGCCCGAAAACAAGGAAGTCCCGGTGCGCAAAGAATAAGGAATTTGAGAAACTCCAATCTTCGACGAGCATACGACTGATTTCGCGGGCTCCTGCTTTTACTCACGGCGCAGGACTCGCCAGGGTCTCCGCCCACTCTGAGACCGAGGGCCACGTGCACGGAGGTCCGTGAACGATTTCCGTACTTTCTGCTGCCGCCAACCAGACATCTCGGAGCCTTCAAGGACTCCTTCCTCGGAAAGCTGGAGCGGCTCAAGGGTGGCTCGTTGCCTGTGGCAAAGGGTTTCAGGAGCATTGCCCGCTTTCGTCGCACCTCGCTGAATCAATGCTGAAGTGGGGAAAGAGGTGGTGTGTGGCGCGGTGAAAATGCTTCGGCGCCGGTACAAAAGCTCTCCGGCGGGGCCGGCAAAGAACTGCCGCTGGAAATCCGGACACGGATCACGATGTACTAATGAGGGAACCAAAGGTCGCTAATTGTTCCTTGACCCCCTGTTGCTACAGATCTTGTGGCGCTTTGCGATCACTCAGGCAATGAAACTCCGGCTTGGCTTCCTACGCTTGCCGGACACCAAGGTGCGGAAGGTGTTTGGCGTTTGGTGGTGGCGCTGATGGAAAAAGCGAGTGAGGCTTTTGGCGTCACCCAAACCGCATTCGATAGCGACGGCTTGTATTTTCAGGTCGGTGTTTTCGAGCAGTTGCTCTGCACGGTCGAGACGGCAGCGGATGAGTTCGTCCCGCAACGAGTGACCTGTTGCCGCTTTGAATCCAGCCTGCAGAGCGCGCACAGACATCGTAGCTTCGCGGGCCAGCATGCTGACGGTTATGGGCCCGGCAAAATCGCGCCGGATGCGGCACACCGTGGCGGCGATGCGGGTGTCTGCACAAACGAATGCCGCCGTGCTTTCTCTCTCAATGACGCCATGAGGGGTGATGACGATCGTTGCGCCAGGAGCCGCCGCGCCGGATAAAAGTTGCTGGAGCAAATGGGCCGCCGCATAACCAACACCTCGCAGGTTACTGTCAACCGAGGTGAGTGGCACCGCTGAAAGGTTTATGTCGGGCTGATGGTTGTCGCATCCCGCAACGGCGACGTCCTGCGGCACGCGAAGGCCTACGTCGAGTGCTAGGCGGATAAGTTGTGCGCCGCAGCGGTCATCCTCCGCCATGATGGCGCAGGGCCTTGGAAGCGCACTCAGCCCCTTGGCCAGTCGTAACTCCCATATCTTTTCTGAGGGATCCTTGCGCGCCATCCCGAGTGGAAAATCGAGCATTGACACCACGCAACCGGCATCGCGCATGGTGCGAAGAAAGCCGTCGCGCACGGCGTTGCTATCGGCAGCGTCGAAGCGGCGGTAGAAGGCGAAATGCGGACGCCCAAGTGTAAGCAGATGGCGCGCCGCGGTCACGCCGAGCGCATCATAGTCTGGGATGACCATTGGATACCCTGTCGACTTGCGAATGCGGAGAATCTGCACAACGGGGCAGCGAAAACGAGCGAGGCGACGTGCGGTGTCGTCATGCTCGATGGTTGCGATTATGCCATCGGGGCGGACGCCTTCGGGAAAGCGACCCGAGCGCCGCATCATCGCATTCAGAGCCCAGCGATGTTCCCGGGCGAAATCTACAACACCTTCAAGCAGATGCTCAATGTAGGGGTCGGTGATAAAAAGGATGCTCTGCACATCCATCAGCATGGCATGTCGACCGCCCGACGCGACCTGAATGGTCATAGATTTCTCGCGATGGCTGCTGCCAGCGCATCAGCGGCTGGCGGGTGGAAACGGAAAAACAATTCCGGCTCCACGAGTTCCAGTTCCATTAGAGAGAGAGAGCCTGAATCATCTCGCACAACGTCCACGCGGGCATAGAGCGGAGCCTGCGAACAGGCCGCGACGGCGTGCTCGGCGAAAGCGATTTCGTCTGAGGTCGGCGTGTGCGGCACAACGGTGCCGCCGTGGTCGTCCTGCACTCGAAAATCGCCCGGCTTCGCAATCTTCCGAACTGCATGGGTGCAGCGCCCGTCGATGACCACCAGCGAAATTTCACCCTGCGTAAGCACGCTGCTCAGGAAGGGCTGCAACATCATCGCCTCTTCGCGCAGCAGATCGCTCAATACCGCCTCGTGCGCTTCAATATTGGCGTCTTTGAGGCGGTAGGTGTGCCGCGCCGCGCCTGATACCGCCGGTTTTAAAATCAACTCTCTCGACTGGTTGGACGCGACCAGTTCGCGTAGTGTTGTCTTTTCTCCGCGCTCAATAAAATGTGTCTTTGGCACATTTACGCCGCGCCCAGCGAGGTCGAGCAGGTAGTGCTTATCCAAATTCCAGCGCACCAAAGATGGGGCATTCAACAACTGGGTGCCGCCTTCGACTCTCTTCATCCACGCGCAAAACTCGGGAAACCGCTCGAAATAATCCCATGTCGAGCGAAAGACCGCCGCGCGTGTGCGACTCCAGTCAAAATCTGGATTGGACCAGGCCACTCGCGCCGTTCTCAGTCCTCGAGCCTCAAGTCCAGCGAGCAGAAGTCGCTCTTCTAAAATCAGTTGAGCATTATACCATTGGCTATCGTCTGGATTTTCGTAGCGCATGTCGGTTAGGATAACCACATCGAGGTCGTTCATAGCGTCCTGATTCTGTCGCTTTTGGGAATGGGAGCAATAGCCAAGAAAGCAGGTTTTTTTCTCAAAACCTCCAACCGGCGTCGCCTGCACATTTTTACCGTCAAGATGCGCAAAATTACCGCACGAACACCTCGTATGATCTGCCCTCGCCGCTATATTCTAACTAGTATGAACTGCTTAAGGTTTCCGCTGGTGCTCGCTATCGCGCTATCGCTTTCCGCGTCCGTCTCTGGGCAGAAGGCGCCGCCGCCCAACGCAGGAGAAAAAGACGTACGAACCACTGCAGAGATTCCCGTCGGACAAAATCCGGAGCTCATTGCGGCTTCACAACGGCTCCAGGCTAGCTTCGGCATCGGCCTCAAACTGGGGCTGGGCAATGATCCACAAGTGGCCAAGGTCTATGATATAACCCCCATGAAGGCGGAACACGTGGCAAACGCCCTTTTTATGCTAGCGTGGATTGACGCTGAATTGAAAAGATATCCGGCAGGATTCCTAAAGAAGTATGGATCAAAGCATTTTGTTTTGGCTAACGCATACATCTCCAAGGCAAATAAAGGAACTCCGACGCCCTACTCACCAACCTTCATTGCGGACAAAAACAGTGGTTCGATCTTCGTGACAGTTCCAACCACGATGACGCCTACGACCGAAGTCCTCGGCCGGGGTTACATCCACTACACGCTTTTTTCTTACCTTCTGGTGGATGTTAAAGCACCGGAATCGCCTATGGCACTGGCGCACTGGAAGACACTTGAGTCTGATGATTCCGCCCTGGAAACCGAGGCCGCGAAAAGGCTCACAAAGGCAAGCAACTCAAGAGAGGGGCTTTACAAGATAATGTGGGATCCCTTTGATTTTGCAGAATTGAACGCCCTCGCCAAAACGGACGCTCGTTTGAAGCAGCGCATCGAATTGGTGCAGAACTTTTTGCGGACACTCGACCCGCAGTTCAATCAAGCCTATTGGAGCGCACTGGGGACGATTCCCGAGCATCAACGCACCGTGTGTCTCAACGACCTCACTGACACTCACAGCATTGACCAGATTAAAGCCGACGCCACAATTCAAAGCGATCTCCGCACGCTGGAAATACAATGGGGTTTCAAGGTGCTCTGGGAGCCCGGTTCCGCCGTCCCTCCCATGCCCAGTAAAGTGAGACTGGAATACTCCTACTTCACCGACAAGAAGCTTCCGCAATTTAAAGAGTTCATTCACATGATCCGAGAAGAGTTGCAGATGTATCCCGCCGAGATTACCAAGCGGCTGAACGTAAAAAATCTTTACATTCTGGACGACTTTAATTTTCGAGGCTCAGGTGTTGCCGGTCAGGGTATGAGTTGGTTGCCACAGGTCTCATTCGCTTATGGCCTGCACGGCTTTGATACGGCTAAGACAACGTCGATGGACTTCTTGCGCAGAACTATCCATCACGAGGTGCTGCACCTTATGGATAAAGAGTTCTCCAAGGAGGGAGGGCCAATTTACGGTGAGGCTTGGGAAAGCCTTAATGAGACAGGTTTCGTCTACAAAATAAGCCGACTCAATGCAATTACTTCAAGTGTACCGACGGAACCTGCCCCCCCCTCCAAAACTATTTTTTACAAGGACAATACCAAGTGGCAGGGCTTCGCCGAACCCTATGGAATGAACATCGCCACCGACGATCGAGCCACCCTCTATGGACGCCTCATGACTGCGCGCCTCGCCGATGCAGGGAAGGGAGATCAGTTGTTTTTAGAGAGGCTGAAAACCGATAAATTTCTCAATGCGAAAGCAGAACGCATGAGCGAGTTTTTTCAACTTCTCAAACGCGATCTTGCAATTCCCGCCTCGAGCCCACTCTATTCGAGATTCGAAAGCGTTTTGCCTCCAGGAAAGACCAATTAACGAATCCGGAGTCCGCTCAAAACGCCGTAACTCTATTAAAAATACGGCATCTCCCATGAAAGAGTTTTTCGCCCTTCTCTCGCTCTGCGTCTTCACGCTTTCAGCATTCGCCGGGCCTCCAGCCGGCATCTCTCTGGACGTTGACGCTCGGGAAATCTCCCGCTCCCTGCTCCATGCCCGGCTGGAAATTCCCGCGAAGCCCGGCGAGTTGGTGGTCTGGTATCCGAAGTGGATTCCCGGTGTGCATGCCCCCGCAGGGCCGGTGCAAAACCTCGCTGGGTTGCGCTTCGAAAGTGCAGCGGGCGAGACGCTTGAGTGGAAGCGAGACGAGGTGGAAATGAATCGCTTCCTCATCACCGTGCCAGCCGGTGCGGATCGGGTGATCGCCAAGCTCGACTACACTTGTAACCAGCCCACGAACAGCTCAAGTGGAGTGGATAGCTTCGGCAATTCCAAGGTAGGCGTGATCAATTGGAATACCGTCCTGCTTTATCCCGAAGACGCGTCCATCGACACGATGACCGCCTCGGTGCGCCTGCAACTGCCCGCCGGTTGGCGCTTCGGCACCGCCCTGGCGGCCGCGACAAAAGCGGAGGGCACGAGCCTCGCCTTCGAGCCGATGACCCTGCGCCGGATCGTTGATAGTCCGCTAATCTGCGGCGAGCATTTCCGCAGTATCGAACTTACCGGCAAAAACACGCCCCCCGGTTTTTTGCACATCACTAGCGAAGCGTCGAGCGCCATCGCCATCGACGACAAGCTCATCGCACAATACCGCAAGCTCTACACGGAGACACTCGCCCTCTTCGGCGGTGCGCGCTTCGAATCGTATCACTTCCTTCTCGTCTGCAGCGACACAGTCCCGCGCAATGGTCTTGAGCATCTGGCGAGCAGTTTTAACGTGGTTGGTGAGCGCGACCTCATTGATGACAAGAAGCGCAAGGGGTGGGCCGCGTATCTGCTCCCGCATGAGTTCGTGCATGCATGGTGCGGGAAGTTCCGTCGGCCCGCGAGCATGATCACCACCAGTTTTCATAAGCCCGAGCGCACCAAGTTGCTGTGGGTCTATGAAGGGCTGACCCAGTATCTGGGCGAGGTGCTTGCGGTGCGCAGCGGCCTGCTCACATTCGAGGAACATTTGCCCGCCTTGGCAGGGAAGCTTGACTGGCTAATGCATCAGGATGGCCGCCGCTGGCGTGCGCTTGAGGACACCGCCATAGCGAGCTGGCTGTCTCGCGGCCACAGCGGCGCCTGGTCGCAACTCCGACGTGGACAGGACTACTACGACGAAGGTCTCGTGGTTTGGCTCGAAGCCGATGCCTTAATCCGCGAAAAAACTGACGGAAAAAAGAGCCTTGATGACTTCTGTAAAAAGTTCTTCGCTGCCGATCGCGAAAAGATGCCAATCGTAATGGGCTATGAGTTGAATGAGATCACCGGCCTGCTCCGCGAACTCGCGGAGCAAGACTGGGACAAGTTTTTTGCGGACCGGGTCAGCAAGCCGCGCGACACTCTTGCGCTCGACTTCCTCACCCGGACTCTCGGCTACCGCCTGCAGTACAATGCCAAGCCAAGCGAGTACCTCACCGAACGCGAAAAGGATCGCAAGCAAGTCTCCGTCACGGCCAGCCTAGGCCTTAGCGCGGGGGACGATGGTAAAATCTCCACCATCATTCCCGGCTCGCCTGCAGACCGGGCGGGGCTTGCGGGAGGGATGACAATCGCAGGTGTCAATGAACGGAAATTCAGTGGACAGCGCCTAAAGGACGGGGTTGCTGATAGCGTCACTCTAGGCAAAGTCGAGCTGCTTGTCCTCGACGGGGAAGTCTTCCGCTCCATTCCTCTCAATTACTCCGAGGGACCAAAGTATCTCGAACTCACGCGTGCCACAGATCATCCCGATTCACTCTCGACGATTTTCAAGCCGGTGACTAAGGACGAAAAAAACTGAGGCAGCTATGGGAAACCCTATCATTGGTTTGACCGCAAATCTTGTGCGCGACGACAAGGGAAGACTCCGGCACCAAGTGAAAGGGACATACATCGACGCGGTGTTGCGGGCCGGTGGAACGCCGCTCCTGCTGCCTGCCGTCGCCGCAACGCGTGCTGCGATGCTTGAGTGTGTCGATGGCGTCATCATTACCGGCGGTGATGATATCGACACGCGTCCCTTTGGGATCCCGCTGCATCCGCAGGCACAAATTATGGAGGGCGATCGTCAGGCCGCTGAATTTGCGGTATTGGAAGCGCTTGATTCACAGCCTGAAAAGCCAGTGCTTGGGATTTGCCTTGGCATGCAATTAATGGGGGTACACGCGGGCTGTTCTCTGATTCAGCATCTGCACGATATCAAGCCGGACGCCGACCGACATCGATTCGACAATCCACATTTGGTCGAGACTGAGATTGGTTGTGGCCCAGTTGCAAGTTGGCATCATCAGGCTTTAAAGGAGAGTGGACCTTTTGAGGCGATTGGCTGGAGTGATGACGGCTGCGGGGGCCGATATGAAAGTGGCGTGATCCTGCCGGTTTGAAAGTGCTGCCGAGAACGGACTCCGGCGCGGGGGGCTTCTTCTTTTTCTTCCCACCTTCCTCACAGATCGTCTACTTCTCCTCCTTCTACAGAGTTGGCTTCGT
>CANJZW010000147.1 GCA_947479475.1 Chthoniobacteraceae bacterium | reverse complement strand
TGCTCATGGGTGGGGTGGGGTCTATTTGAGCCGCAAGTTGGCGGGAATGGTTACGGTCGCCCTACGGGCTCCCTACACCAATCCCGCCAACTGATCGTTGTAGCGTAAATAAAGTCGGCCGTGAGGACACGAATTCAGAAACAAAGGGCCACGCTCGCCGTCCCAACACGTTTGCGGCAAATGAACAGAAGGGATGGCCTCAGGCCACCCATCGCCCCAAAGCATCACGCACACCAGCGAGATACTCCTGTTCCGCCTGGCCGTTGAACGAAGCCGTGAATCCCGAGGAGTCATACCGAAATGTGGTTCTGGGGTGACCGAGGGACAGGAAAATCTTGGAGACGGCCTGAGCCGCCGCCTTTCCCTTCAAACGGTAAGCGGTCTGATACATTTCGGTGTACAACTCCGCCTTTTGCCAAGAGACGGCATTCTCCTTGAGACACATCGCAGTGCGGACATTCCGCTCAAGCTCAGGGTTCTCTCTGAAAAGGCTGAGGATTTGCTCCTTTTGCGGGTGCGCCTCAAAACAAAGTTGACCGCCAAGGTCAAAACTCAGGTTCACAGCGGGAGAACTGCGGATTCTGGCCGCTGAGAAAGCCGCATCCAGACGGTTCTTTGCGTCTTTCATCGCTGTATCGGCGACCCTCGCCATGTCCTCGATGTGGACCGCCCCGTCTGCCGCCGAAAGGTTGAAGAACACGTTTCCCCAGTCCGGAGTCGAGGATGCGGGGGTGTCCGTTCTTGCGGGCTTCTTCGGCGACAACCGCTCCAAACTCACTTCAAACGCCGCGTCCGTTCCCTCCAACGGTAAAGCGATCCAACCGGTCGACGCTGTGTCTATCGCGGTCTGGATGCGGCGCGAGGAAGGATCGTTGAGGGTTCCTGGCCCCAAAAATGTCGTGTTGATTTTCATGCCTGCCGTGCAAAGAAGAGGGATTGTTTACATCAGAGCCCTGCAGGCTTTTCAATTCCAAAGATTGGCCCGTTTTCCGTTTTGAGACGCGCACAATGGATCCCCTGAATTGGTAAGAAAATGCCTTTTGCCCCGTTTCCGCAGCTCGCGCGGGTGCGTCGCGGGGCGCGCTAAAGTGTCTGGCTCATATCCTCACTCCGTTCGGAGCGGTAAATTCATTGTCCACGAGATTGCCCGTATTCCGAGTTTCCGACGGTTCAAATATGAGTACCTCGACCTCGTTGTCTGCCATTGTGCGATGCTCGGTTCCTCGCGGCACGACACAGAATTCTCCTGCACCGAGTTCGACCATATGCTCGCGGAATTCGATCTTCATGCGCCCACGCCAGACAAGAAACATTTCATCCTCGTGCTCGTGATGGTGCCATGGGAACACCCCGCAGAGCTTCGCGAGCTTGAGCTCCTGGCCGTTGAGTTGGGCAACGACCTTGTGCCGCCAATGTTCGTGGATCAGCGCAAATTTTTCAGTGAGCGATTGAGATGTCATGGAAGGCGAGTTCATGAATGAACACTGCGGATGTGATCGGCGAGACGGGAAAGGTCCTCGTCGTTGGCCCGAGCGCCATCGTTTGAGGAAATGTAGCCTTCATAGCGCCGGAAAAACCTATCCACGGAGGATGAAATTGGGCGGAAAGAGCTGTCGTCGCCCGTACCGTGCATGGGAAACAACTTTGCGTGGACGTGATCCACGCCATAACCCTCGAAGATGAGTCCCGTGCGGGCTACCCCAACCAAGGCGCGGTCGAGCAGCAGACCAACCTGACGGGCCGCGAGTGTCAAATCGGCTAGCACCTTGTCAGGGAGATCAAAAGCGTAGCTCGGGTGGTGTGCCTTTGGGATGACCACAGAAAAGCCCTTGGTGTTGGGGTAGATCGAAAGGAATATTTGCGAAAGATCCTGACTTCTTCGAGGTAATGGGTATGACCGCCCTGAAGGCGCGCAATTGTTTGAGCGCGGCGTCGTAGCTCTTCAACTTGTGCTTGGAGCGGGATTCCTTGAGGAGCGACGACAGACTCATAATCGAACATTAGCTGGGGACGGGTAAAAAACAATCTCTCCAATGAGGATAGGCGCACGCGGGAGGGGCAGGCAGTATAATTTGCCGCGCGGGACCATGGATGCAACCTATGGCTCTTGTGCGGCCCTGGGTGGAGCGGGAGCCAGTCTTCTGCTTGTGCAAATGGCAGAGGCGATCAGCCAGGTGAGTTCGACTTCGCTAAGACTGTACTTGCGCGATCAATCCAAAGTGGATTCCCCCTCGTTGAGGATTTTCAGGTAGCGGGTGTAGGCGTAGACGCGTCGGTAATCGGAGCCGGTGATTTCCGAGACGATCTGTTTTTGATCGAGGGTCCTCAGCGCCTTGGTTGCTGTTGGATGGGTTACCCCTAATTCCCGGGCAGCCGCTGAAACGGACAGGACCGGCTTTTGCTGGAGCTGCGCGTGCAAACGCAAAACGGTCGCGGATTCGCCGTGAAGCTTTTCTCGGTCATGCTGAAACAGATCCAGCAGGCGGCGCGCGGTGAGCGTTGCGGACTCGGCGGTACGCACCACCCCTTGCAGAAAGAACTCCAGCCACTCCTCCCAGTCCCCCGTGAGCCGGACGTGCTGGAGGAGCCGGTAGTACTCGGAGCGGTGCTCCTTAAAGTGCAGGGACAGGTACAACAGCGGCTGTGAAAGAATCCCTTCGGCGCACAGTAGGAGCGTGATGAGCAGCCTGCCGAGGCGCCCGTTTCCATCGAGAAAGGGGTGAATGGTCTCGAACTGCACATGTGCCAGCGCGGCCTTTACCAGAGGTCTGGTCTTTACGGGATCATCGTGCAGAAACTTTTCCAAGGCGCCCAGGGCCTCCAGCAAGGCGTCCGGAGGAGGAGGCACGAAGGTCGCATTCCCGGGGCGCGAGACTCCGATCCAATTTTGACTCCGGCGGAATTCCCCAGGTTCCTTGGAGCTGCCTCGGCCGTGGGAAAGCAGGCAGGCGTGTATTTCGCGCAGGAGTCTGAGGCTTAGAGGAGCGCCTTCACGGAGTCTGGCGAGACCCAATTCCATGGCGGCAACATAACAGGAAACCTCTGTCACATCGGCTTCATTGGAGCGGGGGTGTTTTCAAATTCGTGCTTGAGCAGGTCTGAGAGGGATGACTGCGTGCCCTCGATTTGGGAGGAGAGAACTGCTTCCTTTCTAACGTAGGTGTAGAGGAAAAGACGCGGATCCGGCAGAAGAAGGGACAACCCGTCCAGACGCCCCAAGGCCACGGAAGCGGAGTCGAGTAGCGTTTCGAGCGGTCCGCTCAGAGTTAAGGGTGGCTCGGGAGGGAGGGGGGCCGGAACAAATGCGCGGGCCTTTTCGCCGGTGGAGGAGATGGGAACATAGTAACCGGCGAGACCTCGTTGCATGATTTATTGAAAGGAATTGCATGTTTTCTTTCAATGCCTAAAGCGGATTGAAAGCTGGCTTACAATTGAGGGCAAGCAATGAACGGGAGGGGTAATGCGTTGAAAAATGCGGAGTCTATTCAACCTCCTGCTCGCTTTTTGGCTAAAGTAGTGGCGAAATAGGGATACGACATCCGATGTCTCATGCCTGCCCTGCGCTCCCGCATCCGTGACCGCTCCGTCCGGTTCGCTCACTTCCCTCACAACGTGCGACCGGGCAATTCCCCCGAGGCCGACGAAGGGCACCCGCTGGGGCGGGCGAGCGGAGGGCACACCGAACAAGGTGAACCAGTCCATCCGGGAGGCCTTCCAGATGGCGTTTGAGCAGGTGGGGGGCGTGGAGTACCTGGTGAGGTTGGCGCAGGAGGATCCAAAGACGTTCGTGCCGCTGCTGCTCAAGACGCTGCCGCCGGAACCGAAGGTGCCGCAGGAGAACGGCCTGAATATTCGGATCGACCTCACGTAGGGGCGCGCGTTTCGCTGGCTTTGCGGCCCAAGTTCGCTGTCCTTCCGTAGCGCTGAGTGCTCGGCCACTATGGAGTGACTCCTCCGCAGGAAAACCAAAGGCGGAGAGTTTCCCTTAGAGTCCCACTCTTTTTTTCGGAGAATCCGTTTGCAATCCGAGCCACTGGTGTGGCCCAGCCTCAACAATTGTCAGTTGCTCCTTTCGCGATGCGCTTAAGAAAACTGGCGTCGCCGCATTGAGGTGGTTTTTGTTGGGTGATGATGGTGAAATAGCAGCCGGGCGCCAGTGATTTGCACGACGTTCAAAATCAGCTGCCCATCTCGAGGCACGCGACTGTCCCTCTAGTTCCCTGCTTCTGACAAAACCTCCATCAAGGCTCTCAGTCCGATCGCCTCGACACCCACACCCAATGGAAACCGGTCCGCACCGGCGTACACCACGAACTTCCGAGCAGGCTTGAGATCCTGGCATGCTTCATAAAAACCACGCGAGGGATTGCTGCTATGCCCCCGCTTGATCTCGATCGCCCATCTCTCCCCACCGGGAAACTCAAGCACAAGGTCCACCTCGGCGCCGCCGCTGGTGCGGTAAAATCCCGGTACCGCTCTAGCCGTGCCCGCGGAAAGCAGATTTTCAATGACGTACCCCTCCCAGCTTCCTCCCGCGACGGGGTGCCCGAGCAGCGCGTCTCGGTCGCGAAGATTCAACAGGGCGTGGAGTAAACCGCTGTCCCGGATGTAAAGTTTCGGAGATTTCACCAGCCGTTTTCCCACATTCACATGGTAGGGTTGGAGGCGTCTCACCAATAACAAATCCACCAGAAGATCGGTGTAGCGGCTTGCGGTTTGAGGGCTGATTTCCAGCCCTGTCGCGACTTTTGAGGCGTTGTGCAGGCCTCCCTGATTATGGGCAAGCATGGTCCAAAAGCGGCGCAGCGTTTCGGCCGGAATACGTGGTCCAAACTGGGGGATATCCCGCTCCAGATAGGTGCGTATGAGATCCACCCGCCATTCCAAACTCAGCTCGTCAGTCTTGGTCAGGTAACTTTCCGGGAAGCCGCCCCTTGTCCACAGCGACTCAAGGGGGTCTTCCGGCACCTCCAATGCGTGCAAGGGCGTCATCTCAAGAAATGCAATCCGACCTGCGAGCGTTTCTCCACTTTGCCGAAGGAGTTCCAGCGATGCGGAGCCGAGAAGCAGAAAGCGGCCGGTCTTCAGCCCCTTGGCCCGGCCCTCGTCGATGATTCCCCGAAGCGCTTCAAAGAGGCCGGGAGAGCGTTGAACCTCGTCAAAAACGACCAACCGGTTTTCATGGGCAGCGAGAAAAAGCCGGGGATCAGTCAGCTTTTCGCGGTCCCTGAAGTTTTCCAGATCAAGGTAGAGACCATCGAGGGATTGAGCGAGTTGCCGGGCGAGAGTGGTTTTCCCAACTTGTCGGGGCCCAAGAAGGGCGGCGGCCGGCTGGCGGGCTAGGGCACGCTGCAAGTCAGCGAGAATCGAGCGGGCTATCATCATTGCATATTATCCGTGCTTTGGTTGATTTACAAGGAATGCGAGCAGGCCCCGCGGGCGACGTTCTGGTTAGGGAGGCCTGGCCGCTCTCTCGGGCTACAGAGACTGGGATGCTGCGAGGCTTGCGAGGGAGCGCCCGAGGTATCCGGTTCCGAACCAACCGCCGGGAGATCGCTTTTTTCGCGCCTGTCCGCGCGTCCCGCCTTCGTGCTGTGATGGAGCGGGGCAGCTCGGGCGCGGCACGCTGGGGGTCTCATTGGGTGGCAAAATTCGGAAAATTTGTCCATTTCCACTCTGCAATTTCATTGAGTTTGCCTCAGGGCGTCTCCGGTAGCGGTCGCTGGCGGGTTCGCAGGCAGCGGTCGTGTCCCAATTTGCCCAACTGGGATGTCTGTCCGCATCTGCCTCAGCGCAGGGGAATCCCCTCACGGAAGAAGCGTTCCGCAGTCCGCGTGCGTGGTTCGTCGCGGGACGCACCAAAGCACCTCCAACTTGAAAGCCGCACAGTGCCATGCGCGGCAGCAAGTCCCCGATGGATAGCAAGGAATTTACCACATCCAGCAGGTCCGGTCGCGCACGGCTTCACGCCTGAGCTAGAATCCAAAAGACTCAAGCACAGCGACCGCGTAGCCGTTCGCGGCAGCGCATGGTCAGGCGTTGCGGGTGTTGAGGTAAGAGACGACATCTGCTGGGTGTCTGTCCGGTGGAAAGATGGGATAAAAGACGCGCTCAATAACGCCGGAATCGGAGACGATCGTCACACGTCGGAGTAGGCGCATGGACGCGGCCGTAAAGGTGGGTAGCGAAAGCGCGTCGGTGAAGGTGAATGCCTCGTCGCTGAGTAAGTCGAAAGTAAGATGAAGTCGCTTCCGAACCTCTCGCTGATAATCGGTGGGCTGCGTGCTGAGGCCGAAGACCTCCACCCCAAGTTGTCGAATCTCCGTGTAATTGTCGCGGAAAGCGCACGACTGGGGAGTGCAGCCTCGCGCACCGGGAATCTCGTCCCAACCGCTGGGAAGCGGCACGCCGGGACGACCGGTAAGCGGATAAGCATAAAGCACGGTCAGCCCTAGCCGGTGTCGGAGGTTTATGTGATGGCCCGAAGTCGAAACCAGAGATAAGTCGGGAAGATGCTTGCCGAGAAGGTGGGCACACGCCCCATCATCCTTGGGAACGGGCAGATTGTCTGGAAGCTGGGTAAGTGGTGCTTCGTTCACGGGAGACGGGTGGTAACGGCTAACGACAAGAGACCAGCCACCGAAATGCCACGTAAGCAGTCAGCTGCGGTGCCTTTGTTGGACTCCGTTGTTTTCATTTTAGATTTCTAGTGGCAGGCATGAGCTAAGCTGAATTATGAGCATCAAAACCAACCTTCAGATAATATGCTTAGGCAGATGCGGCGGCCACTAGCTTCTCAAATCCGGCTATTTTCCCCTTCCGGCCTTCTGCTGTTCCTATTTGAGCAAAGCCAAGATGTTTGTAGAAATCAGAGGCGGTGATGTTTAGCAACAGGCAGTCCAGTCGGATACTGCGACCGCCGCGCTGCCGCGTCACACCTTCGGCGTGTTGCATCAAAAGCTTCGCCAGACCGCGTCCACGGCGGGACGGATGCACCATAAGCCGATGCAGGCTTACCGTGGGTTCGCCTTTTGTGCTCCAATCCCAATTCTCCCAGAGTGGATCGATGGCACAATCTAGCGTCACACAACCGACGATCTCTGCGTTATCAACCAAGACCTCAACGGCGTCCGCCGCAACATCGGCTTGGATGGTCTCTTCGCTCGGATTTGTCGCGTCCCACTGATCAATGCCCGCAGCGCGCAACGCGGCCACGCAATCTGCTACGAGTTGCCATAGTTGTGGCAAATCAGCGTACTTCGCTTTGCGGATGCTGAAATTCATGAGCATGCGACTGATGGCATTCGATTTTAGCTGTATTTCCGAGTTTCGTGCGCGCGGTTCGTCGCGGGGCGCGCTAAATGACCTTGTTCATCTTCACGACGGGTAAACTCATACCGCTGACCATCGCAATCTCGTAACGCTCCACGACTGCGTAACCAAAGAGGGCGTAGAGTGGTTCTCCCGCCAGTGTGGCTACGATATCCACCGTACGAAAGCCTGACTCGCGAATTGCCCGCTCACTGGAGGCCATGATGCTGCGCCCGATACCACGCCTCGCCCAGTCCGGGTGAACAAAAAAGGCGCGAACCCGTGCCGCGTCACGCTGCGGGTCTAGCAGATCATCCTCATGCTCTCTGCTGCCGTCCCCTCCATAAAGCGCGCGCCGTTTACTCCACCCGCCGCAGCCGACAATTACCCCGTCCTGCTCCGCTATGAAGTAAGTCCCGTCGCGAATGAGCTGCCGGTCAACGCCAAAGACAGGTCCCAATGCTGCTTCGATTTGGGCCTGTGAATAGTAAGGAGACTGCAACGCGCGAACCGACAGCGGAATGAGTGCTTCAAGTGCTGATACATCCGCCTCATGCGCCAGTCGCAGCGGCCACGGTTCAGTGTCGGGAATTGGAGAGATTGAACTCATGGTGTGCGTAGTGCCGGCAGAACTCAGCGACACATTTCAGATGTTCACCCTTACCAAGCGCTCCCACGGCCCGCCAAGCCGGCTCAGGCCCGTTATTTTTCCGAACAAACCAAACGGCTCGATGATGGCGAGCAGCAGGAAAGAAAACAGATACCGAAAGCTGATACGCTTCGGTAGAGACCACGAGGGGATGGCGTCTTCGTTCATGCGCCTAAGCCCTTACTTGTTTTCCGATGGCTGTTTATTGAGCACCAATGGCAGCGGCTTTTCCAACTGATGCCACTCGCCTTTTAGTTGGTCTTTCGTCTCATTCCAGCACCCTTTGAAATGCGCGGCCTTCTTGTCCATTTGCAAATGCACCGTGCCCTCGTGCTCGCCAACGCGTGAGAGATTCACCGTGTCATTGCCTTGATCCAAAGAGGTCATCGTTCCCTTCATGTCTCCATCGTGATTCTGGATGGAAAAGCGCACGCGAAGTTTCACCGCACCCACTTCGAGCGTACCCAGCCAGTCGCCAATCAATGCGGCGTCCGGCTTCGTTAGCGCAAGCGGCGGCGGCTCGGTGGCGGCGCTTGTTTGCGAGGAGAGCTTCATACCTTCGGAGCGCCCCCCTTCGCCGATGGCGATGAGCGAATGACGCGTGCGAAAGAGCAGCATTCCGTTGCTGATCGCGGGTGTGGCCATGCAGGTCTCGGGAAGTTGGTGAACACCAATGACACGAAGCTTGGGCTC
>CANJZW010000146.1 GCA_947479475.1 Chthoniobacteraceae bacterium | reverse complement strand
ATCCGTCGCCATCCGTGCATGGGCAGGACCATTAAGCCGTAGCGTTGCGATGCTGCTGGTTTAGGGTGAAGAGCAGCTGGAGACGTCCAGTGTGCGAGTCAGGGATGCTGTGGTGTCCTTGGCGGAAAAGGGGCTTCGGCGTGGGCCTCTTTTTTAGCTATCAGCCACGGTCAGCGATTCGTTGAAGTGAAAATATGCCAGTAGTATTTGGCGTGGGAGTCGGTGCCGAGTTTGATCGATTCGTAGGAGGCGGTTGATTGGGATGGATATGTGATTGTCACGGCCTTTAAGATCGCTGGACTTCGCGCCGCTCGACAACCTCATGCTATCTGTCAAATCAGCGTTGGGTTCCCGATTTTTCTGCATCAAACAAAGCCTTAAAATAATCATATGTCGGGACTCGCGAACCGTCCGGACGGATGAGCCAGTTTCCGACACATTGCTCCGCAGTCGCCATGACACCCGGAGGCAGTCCCTTTCCCTCGTATTTACCGCCCATGCGTAGATCGTTGTCGTAAATTTGCCAGTGAATCATATAGCGCACCCCGGCGCGCAATGAGGCGTCGACCATGCGATGGAGCGCATAGAAGGCAGCGCCTGACGTGTCGCCGTTGTAGACTGGATAGTTCTTTTGAATCTTTTCAAAGTCGCTCTCTTGGGCGCCAAACTCTCCAAGCATCAGGTTGTTCTCGCCCAGAATGCCGTCGTGCGGAGCCTTGCTGGCAAGATATTTTAAACGCCCGAGAAGACTATCCTCCTTACCGGGAGCCCACGTCTCCCACGAGGAGAGGCTGTAGAGATCGCAATGCGTTTTTGGGACCACGGTATCGACCACGAGTGGCTTGCCCTTGTCGTAGCGTTTGCCTGCAGCGAGCTCCTGGGTGGAGGGCACAAAGTTCACTTCAAATGCGTGCAACACTTGCACGCCCTCCGCGGCGCAGTCCCGGCGCGCCTTCTCGATCGCAGATTGCCGGGTGTTGATCCAATCGCACATGCCTTGGTAGGCGGTGTCCCAGGTTTCTGGATTCGTGTCCTTCAACGCAAACTTCATCACATTGTCCGCCTCCCAATTCTGAAGCACGAAGGTTTTTCCGGTGCCGCGGTAGCGGGTCAGGAGATGTTTGGTGAGCCGGTAGTTTTGATCGTAAACATTTTGCCTGTCTGCGTCGGAAAGCCCGTGCTGCCAGAAGTACTGCCGCATTCCAAACTCAGCGGTTTCCAGCACAAGGGTGTGAAAAGGCATTGCGAACACCTCCTCGTAGTAAGGTGTCTTGGCGAGGCCTTCGAGGTCTGGAACATCCTTCGGCCAGGTGCTGTGCCACGGATATTGTTTCTCATAGATCGAGTACAACCAGACTTTGAGAATCCTTGAGCCGAGCGTCTGCACGGCTTCGGCACCCTCGATCAGGAAGGGTTTCTCGGTGATCGCATACTTCCCATTGACATGTGTGACACCGAGGACGTCCGAAATCTTTCGTCCGTTCAGCAAGGCGCGGGTTTCGGATACAGCGTCATCAACCGCCAGTTTTGTCTTTGGACCCGCTTCGCTGGGGGCGTTGTCGGTAAAGCCAGTGCTTGCGGCGAACAAGAACCCGGCCAGATACGGGAGGTGCGAACGCAGCGCTTTCATGGTGGAGCAAATCATTTTTTCAAGGTTCGACGGACCGGCATGGGTCATTTCAATTCCACATCGGACAGAACGGCCGTGTCCGAAGTGACTGGCAGATGTGAACAGAAACCAATTCCGACGTAAAAAGGCGCATCTAGACAGAGTTCAGCCTTTGTCTCGACCTCGTGCATGGGTTCGCCATTGAGGCTGACCAGTAGCGTGAAAACGTCGCCGCGTTTTGTGATGCCAAGACGTATGGGAGGGGCGTCGGAAGAGCGTTCACCGGCTTGCACTCGGCAGGCTTCCACAATTTTGGCGCCTTTCTCCGAACGCTTTGCCAGATGAATCAAGCCGGCGCCGTGCAGCGCGACCATGACGGTCTTGGAGTCGTCGTTGAGATCCTGCCGAAACATCAAAACGGCCTTGCGGTCGTAATAGCCCTCGCGATTTGGAAACGTGATGCTCGCGCTCAGAGAGACATCACCGGACATTTGTTTCCATGCGTAGCGCAGTTCATCGCGCTGATACCAGATGTTGTAGCTCGCAGAGGTCAGCCTGTACTGGCCGGTGGATGGAAAGTAGTTCGCGTTGCCGGGAAGCAGTGGACCTCCAACATCGGCCTGTCCTTCGAAGATCCCCAGCGGTTTGTTGATTGTGACGGAGGGGCGGTGAAAACCCTCCGGGGGGGGCACCTGTTTGTGCGGCGTGGGCTTTGGCATGCTCGGCAGCGACCAATCCGGCGGCACCGGTTTGGTGACACTGACAAAAGCGACCTTTTTGCTGTCGGGGGACCATGATGGGACGTTGAGCGTACCCTGACCGCCGAAGAGTCGCGCCAGTTCGCGAACTTCGCCGCCGGCTGTTGGCATGAGTCGAAGCATCACATCGCGGTTCTCGGGGTGCTCGTCGGGAATGACGTCTTTTCCGAAACTGATAAACACCATCCATTTTCCGTCCGGGGACAAATGAGGAAACCAGTTGCGATATTCGTCGGCGACCACTGCTTCCTGCGACGAACCGTCGGGCTTCATGCGCCAGATCTGCATCGTTCCTTCACGCTCGGAGTTGAAATAGATGTGACCTCCGTCAGGCGAATACTCGGGACCATCGTCGAGCCCCGGGTTTGTGGTCAGTCGCTTCTCTTCGCCACCAGCTGTGGGGATGGTGTAAACATCAAAATTGCCGTTGCGTTCCGCGCAGTAGGTCAGCGTCTTGTCATCGGGCGACCAGCCATGCCAGTAGGAAGGGGACAATGGAGTCACCAACCGCGCTTCGCCTCCCCGAACTGGCAGAACGTAGATCTGGGACTTGTTGCCGTCCGATCGGGAGCTCACCGCGAGCAGCTTTCCGTCAAAAGAAATCCCGTGGTCGTTGTTGCACTTGTTGGCCACCCCGGTCTCGATCAACTGGGGCTTGGCGCCAGAGGGGACGGCAGGTTTGTCATCGGCTGTAACGGGTAGCTTGTAGATGCTCCCCTTGAGGTTATAGAGCAGGTATTGGCCGTCTCGTGACCAGTTGGGGGCTTCAATGTGATCACGGGTACGGTAGACCACGTTCCGTTCCCCAGTTTCGATGTGTATGGTCTCCAGCGAGTATTCCCAAGACGGGGATGCATTGGTGCCTGCAACGGGGGGGGCGCTCTGCTGAGCATCGGCGAAAAGTGCGCTTATCAGCAAAGAAGCGGCGGTGGCTGTCAGCTTGGACAGCAATCCGGGGGACTGAGCGCGGTGGTGGCGGAGGGTTTGTGCGGGTGTTTTCACGGGATGGCTTTTGAGAGAAAGTGAGAGGGTGTTTTTTCAAAAGCAGGGAACCTCAGGGCCTGGCCCGCGGTAGCTTCTGCAACTGGTCCCGCGCGTTCGTGCGGAGCACCATCTGAACGTCGTCTGCATAGTGGCCTGCAAATGTGACGACGCCGTCCACCGGGGTTTCGTTTCCGGCGATGGCTTTTAGTTCAATGACCAAGAAATCCGTTTCGGGCGGCACGATGAGACTGCCCGTGACCCGCTGCCATGTCTTCGGATCGCCGTCCGCCACCAGGCGCCACGTACTGTATCCAAGCTCTTGGTGGAGTTTTTCCTCCCAGTTCTTGCGTACAAAGGAGGGTTCGCCCGCAAAGGCCCACATGCTCGCTTCAAATTGCGACGGAGTGCCTCCTTGTTCGCGTATGCAGTTGAACCACGAGGACCAGTCCACCACGGCAGTTCCCGTTGAGATTGCTTCGCGCCAGGGCCTGATATCGAAGAACTGGTACATGTTGCCGTGATTGGCTCGCGACGGGAAAGCGTCCCTCGAATCGGAGCGTAAAAAACGGAACATCCGTTTTCCCTCATGCGGTATGATGCCCTCCTGTTCACCGACTGTTTCTGAATAGTCGCCACTCCACACTCCGAATTGCAGCGGAATGCCGTCCGGCAATGGGGCTATCGGTTCTTCAAATCCGGGATTAGCCAGGTTCAACACCTGTTGAAGGATGCGTGGCGTTGGGTATCCAAAAACGAACGCAGCGCTCAGCATTCCAAACACGAGTCCCGCCGCCGCGGCAGTCAGAGGTCTGAACGAAAGCCACTTCGTGCTGTGGCTTTTCTCCACGCAGACGAATGATCCGGTGTTGTGGCCTCGTTCTACATTGCCGCGCTCTCCCACTGATGAAGCGGATAGACAGTCTGGCAAGCTGCTTTCGATGAGCCAGTTTTCCAGAAGAGCGTCCTGATTTTCGTGCTCTGCCAGCGTCTCGTTCAGTAACCGAAGCTGATCCGCGGTAATGGAGCCGTCACGCCAGCGCTGCAAGAGTTCGTCGATCGTCATATGGTCCATTCCTCCTGAGATAGTCTGCGCCGTACGCACTCCAAGAGGGCTACTCGGAGCCGCATGAGGGCCTTTTTCACTCCTTCGAATGACTGCCCTGTTTCACAGGCGATTTGCTCAAGCGTGGCGCGTTGGGTGTACTTAAGTGAGAGCAGCTTTCGTGATCGGTCTGGGAGTAAGGTGACGCATTTTTCCAGAGCGGCTAGTCGTGCTGCGGCAAAGTGCTCTTGCATGTCGGCGCGAGCGAAACTCTGCTCCACGCAGTTTAGGAAGTTTTCGAGACCGCGTCCGTCTGCCAAGATCGCGGTTTGCTGATTTTTTTCCCAATGTCTGCGGATGAGATTTCGGGCAACGCCCCTGCACCATGCCGCCTGGTTCAAAATATCGGTTCCTTTCTCCACCTCGAGTGCCAGAAGCGCCCAGACCTCCTGAAGTATATCCTCCGCCGCATGAACATCACGCAGGAGACCGTTTACAAATGCGCCCAGCAAATGGCGGTCGCGGATAAACTCAGCGGCTGCCTTATGGATGGTCTGGGATTCGGCGGACATGGGTATGCCAATCGTCCGACGAATCGATGAAACGGGGACAAACTAAATTTGGAAATTTAGCGCGCCCCGCGACGATACCGCGCGCGATCCATATAAACGAAAACAGGTGCAAATCTGTACCAATTCCTAACCCAGCTTGCCCAGTACATTTTGCGCAATCCCTTTTCGCTTGAGAAAATGACGGTTCAATCCACGGGCGACGCGATTATTTACCGCTCCAGCGCCTCCTGTAGAGCAAACGGAACATCGTAGTTCGCCCTATGACATGAGCGGCCCGATGCCGGACTACGAAAACGTCTACACGGACTGAGCCCACCGCCGGAGCATTGGCGAGCGGAGCCAGAACCGTTTGAAACGCTGAGGCCCCCAGCGAGAATGCTCCGTTGCCCAAATTGACGATAAAACTGTGGCTAGGAACTGGTGCTCAGGTTGAATGGGACGAGCTTTGAACCAAAGCCGGTCTTTTGCCGGAAACCAAAGCCAAAATCGCACATAATGGCCGGATTTCGCTGTACGCCACGCAAGGAATCGGGCAAAAGCAATTCTCCCTTAACGCTCCCGCGTCCAGGCTGAAGAAATCGTGCCGTGGGGTGAAAAGCAAATGCCTATCCTTTCCTTTCCTTCTTTCGATGAGCTAAAAACCCTGATGCAGCACGGTGTGGGCAAAGAGGACCTCGAAGCCAAAAGCCTGCGCTAACCCGCTCTCAAACCCACATGTTCACACACCCCTCCAGCGACATTTCACGCCGCCACTTTTTAACCGCCAGCCTCATTGCGGCCATGGGCTGTGGCGCCGAGGGGGAGACGCGCCCACGCCGCATCGTGCTGCGCTCCTCCTGGCAGACGGTGAACATCGGCGACATCGCGCATACCCCCGGCGTGCTCGCCTTGCTCGAAAAACACCTGCCGGAAGTTGAGGTGCGGCTCTGGCCCAGCAGTGTGGGCAATGGCGTGGGAGAGATGCTCCTCGCTCGTTTCCCGAAACTCCGCATCATCCAGACGCCCGGGGATCTGAAGGCCGCCTTTGAGGAGTGCGACTTCCTTTTGCACGGTTCGGGCCCGTCTCTGGTCGCGGCACAAGACATCGCCAAATGGCGCGATGCAACCGGCAAGCCCTATGGCGTTTATGGCATCACGTTCAATGCGCCCAATACCGCCACGGCGAAGCCTGACGCGGTGAAAAAGTTTCAGCAGTCCATTTCCATCATGAGTGGAGCGCGGTTTGTGTTCTTCCGTGATTCCGAGTCACTGGTGGAAGCCCAGAAACTCGGGTGCACCTGCCCGGTCATGGAGTTCGGCCCTGATGGAGCCTTCGCCACCGACCTGCGCGATGATGCCCGCGCGATCGCCTTTCTTCAGGCGCACAAGCTGGAGGAGGGCCGGTTCCTCTGCTGCATCCCACGGCTGCGCTACACGCCCTACTGGACCATACCGACACGGAAGACACCCCTGGACGAAACCAAGCACGCGCGCAACGAGGCGATGAAGGAGCACGACCTCGGGCCGCTGCGCCAAGCCATCGTTGAGATCGTCCGGCAGACCACCATGAAGGTGCTCATCTGTCCCGAGGACGAGACGCAAATGGCCGTTGGCAAAGAGATGCTCTTCGACAAATTGCCCGACGACGTGAAGGCGAACGTAGTCTGGCGTCCGCACTTCTGGCTCACCAACGAAGCGCTGAGCACCTATGTGCGCAGCGCCGGTCTCTTCGGTGCCGAGATGCACAGCCCCATCATGTGTATTGGCAACGGCATCCCCGCGATCGTCTGCCGCTGGGAAGAGCAGACCAGTAAAGGCGTCATGTGGAGAGATATCGGCCTGCACGAATGGCTCTTCAACCTTGATGAGGCAAGTGAGATCCCCGGCATTGTTCCGGCAGCGCTCGCCCTCGCCAAAGACCCCGTTACAGCCAAGGCAAAGGCGATGCGTGCAAAGGCATTTGTCACGCAACGCCAGCGGGACACCCTGCAGACACTCGCCAAATCATTGTGACACCCCGCCCCGCCGGGTGCTTCAAACAGCTTTCCTTCCCAACGACCATCGTGAACCTACGCATTCTATCCGCCACGCTGCTGCTCTCTTCCCAAGCCCTGCTGGGCGCACAGGACAAAGTCCCGACTGGCGACACCGTAAACTCCCATCCCCCCTCCTGGGACACAATCCGCAGCGCACCGATGAGCGGTGGATTGCGAGCATTTTGGAATGTCGCGGGCGGTGACAACGCCGCGAACTACCGCGAGGCTGCTGCGCATGGATTCGAGATGGTAGACCTCCTGAACACCTACTCCGACTACCCTGGCAGGCAAAAGGAAAACATCCGCAACACGCTCGATACCAACAAGACCAACCCCTGGCAGAAGCCGGACTTCTTCGAGCGCATCGTCAAACGCAACATCGAAGCGCGCGGCAACCGGAACGCCATCTTCGTCCACGACATCGAGTTCAGCTTCGAGGAAGACATCAACAAAGTGTGGGCCGATCCCGTCGTGCGCGCCGCATCAAAGACCGCCACCCGCGAGCAGTTCGCCGGCGCCTACCTGCGCGAGTGGGCCACCTGGTTCACCCTTCCCTGCCAGTGGGCGAAGGAACGTTTCCCCGGCACTCCGATTGGCATCTACGGCCCGCAACCGTTTCGCCGCGATTATTTCGGTATTTCGGGCAAGTCCGCGCAGCAAATTGACGGCACACATCACAGCGATGCCGAGTTGTGGCAGCACATCGATCCCTTCGTCGACTACTACATCGCCAGCATCTACGTCTTCTACGACAAGCCCGACTCCATCTACTACATGGCCGCCAATGTGGAGGAAAACATCGAGCGCACCCGCCGCCAAGGCAACAAGCCGCTCTACGCCTACGAGTGGCTGCGCTACCACAGTTCCAACAAGAAACTCGCCGAACAGGAAGTCGCTCCGTGGCTCGCCGAAGCCATGGCCGTGCTGCCTTACTTCTGCGGCGCACGAGGCCTTGCGCTCTGGGGCTCCGAGCCGAAGCGACAGGGGCAATACTATCAAACGCTCCCAGTCTTCATGACCAGCCTGGGCCGCATCTCGGACCTTTCGGATAAAATCTCCGCGGCCCAACTCATGACCGACACACCCGCCCACGTCCTCTGGAACACCAAGCGTCCTCTCATCCGCCGGATGCGTGTTACCGACGACGAATGGATCATTCTCGCCGTCAACCCGTGGCAAGCCGAGGACGCAGTCTCGACCGTGGAAGTCCCTTTGGAAAAAAACCGCATCAGCGTCGAACTACGCGGACGACACACCGAGATTTTTCACTGCGTAGCCGAGAACGTAAAGCGGCTGTGAAGCCTTGGATTTTATCCCCGCCGATTTTGAATCGGCAATTGACCCATACATGGAGACGCACGCCGACCCGCAAAAGAATGTCCGGTTCTTCTCTATTTTCGGTGGGTAAATGGAACACCAGATTTGGGATGTGAAGAAACCCCGGTGCAAAACGCCCAAGAGTGACGGGGTTTGTGATAGCCCTTGGGTGACCAGATCATTGAAAGCGACGGATTAACGCTCCCGCGTCCAGGCTGAAGAAATCGTGCCGGGGGGCAAAAGCAGTCTCCGGTCTTGGTCATCCCATCCGGTGTCTGTGTTTGGCGTTTGCAGGTGGAAGCGTTCAGAGCTTTCTGGAAGGGGTCTGAACGGTAAAGCGGCATGGGTTCGGTTGGCCGGCCAAATT
>CANJZW010000145.1 GCA_947479475.1 Chthoniobacteraceae bacterium | reverse complement strand
CGCGTGAGGCCGCGCAGCTTGATCATGCGCGCCTCGGCGTCCTTGCGATACTGCAGATGCGGCGATTGATCGCCCGCAGCGCTGCACCAGCCGAGCACGGTGAGGTCAGGCTTGTTCAATTTGGCTTTCAACTGCTCGCGTGCGTCGTGTTAACGCTCCCGCGTCCAGGCTGAAGAAATCGTGCCGGGGGGCAAAAAGCAAATGCCTATCCTTTGGAGGGCCACGTTTTTACCGCCGCTGTGGACCTCGATTTCGCTCATGTGCGACATGCCGTATTCGTTGGAACCAAAGGAGGGGATCTCGGGAATCTCCAGCCGCACATAGCGGCCGGTGACGGCTGCCCATGAAGGAGAAATGGACAGCCCAAGGAGGGCGAGGGCGGCGACCAGCGTTTTTTGAGAAACGGGGGTGTTCATGGAAAGATGGATGGGAGTGGCGGTAACGGGGGCCGATTACTTTGAAGCGGGGTGATCGCTGGTGCGCGGGTCATCCATGAGCCAGGAGTCGGTGCGGAAAGGGGCGGCGGGGAGCCCCTCCCTGTTCATGAGATTGGGGCGGGCTTCTTCGTGCCACGCAAACCGGACGGACACCGGCTTGGCGACCTTGGGCGAGCGCACGAGCGCGGAATCCTTTTCCAGGGTGACCTCGGCGGGCACGAATTGACGGTCCTCGCCCGCGATTTCGAATCCGTCTGGTGCCGCGCCGTTGCGTGTGGCCAATCCGGAGCCGGTGGAGGTGAACCGGACGCGGATCTGCGCGCCCTCGGGTTGCGCAGATTGAAAGAGGGGCCCAGAACCGACCATGCTCTTGTCACCATAGACCTGGCTGGCGGCGAGCAACGCGAGGCGTTCCCCGGGGACCCGTTTGTTCTCCGGGTGAATGTTGTCGAGGTCGGTGATGGAGTCGTGGATGACGGCCATCCCGCTGTGGGGAATGGTCTTCAATGCGGCGGTCTGGGCTTCCCAGAAAAGCGGCAACTCCAGGGGGCTGATGGGACGGCCGTTGCTGGGGGGCGCGTTCTTGGTCGAGTAACGGTTCGGGGCGATTTGGACGTAGAGGAAGGGCAGGTCGCCCCGGCCCCAGGTGGAACGCCAGAATGCGACGGTTTCGGTGAACAGGCTGGTGTAGAGGGAACCGGTGAATCGATGGACGTTGCTCTCCCCCTGGTAATAGAGGAATCCGCGGATCCCGTAGGGAGCCATGGGTTTAACCATCTTTTCAAAACCGCCGCCGCCCTTGGACCACGTCTCAATCGGGGTGGCACCGATAGAGGCATGCAGGATACCCACCGGCTGGTTAAGACGGCGGCGGGTTTCGCGGGCGAAGAAATAAGCGACGGCGGAGTCGCCATGAACGCGGTCGGCGGTGAGGTTTTCCTTGTTGGCGACGCGCCAGAAGCCGGCGAGGTCCTTCGCGGATTTAGCCTTGTCGTTGCGGATCACGGTGAATTGGCGAACCCAGGGATCGGCGCTGGTGGCCAAGGCTTCCGCAACGCCCGGGCCCCTGTGGTTCTGGGCGAGGTTGATGTGCATGTTGGACTGGCCCGAGGCGAGCCAGACCTCGCCGGCCAGCACGTCCTGGATGGTCACACTGTTTTTTCCCTTCAGAATGAGCGGGCCGTTGGCGCCGGGTTTGAGAGCGGAGAATGTGACGCGCCATTCGCCTTGGTCGTCGGCCTGCGCGGTTTGGGTTTGCCCGGCGAAGGTGGCTGACACGGTTTCCTCAGGGTCCGCCCAGCCCCAGACCGGGGCTGGCGCGTCGGCCTGCAGCATCATGTGTTCGGAGAAATAAGCCGGGACGGAGATGTCCGAGAGGGCGGCAGGGGCGAGCGCGGAGAGTGCGAGGAGGGGCAGAATCCAACGGTTCAGGAGAGGGCGGCGCATGGAGTTTGAGATACGGGGTTTCATGAGGAGACTGGCGGTGGGCGGCAACTGAAGAAATTCCTTTTTGCGTACGCATGGGGGGAGGGGCCGAATCAGCATTGTGCGTTAAAAAGGAGGACGACATATTCTGCCACAGGAGGGGCGCTTCGGAAATTCCGGAACGCGCATCAATCTTTCCAATTTGCGCATGTTCCTTCGGCAACCGATCGGACGCCGTCATCGTCCCGGACGGTGTTGTTTACGGAATATGCCGGGTGAGACGCCGATTTTTTGTTTAAACACGACACTTAACGCGCCGCGGCAATGCAGCCTTCCCCTCCATACGTACGTAAAAAGGAAATTCCTATCAGTTTACTTGCAGGAGGTGGTTTCAAACATGGGCAGCACCTCAGATTCAAGCGCGATGACAATGCACCGCTAAGCAATCTATTTGTGAGTATGCTCCAGAATATGGGGATCGAAACCAATTCCTTCGGCTCAAGCACGGGACCCATGTCCGGCTTGGAATTGGCTTTAACGCTCCCGCGTCCAGGCTGAAGAAATCGTGCCGGGGGCACAAAAAGCAAATGCCTATCCGTTGGAGTCACAACCTGCGGAGCAAACGCACTAATTAACAAGGCGCATGGGACGAGGATGAGCTTGTTTTTAAACGAACCTGTCGCAACCGCAAAAACTACGGGCAACTCACGTTTGGCTGCCACGCCGGCCACTTGCTGGGCATTAAGCGCGAGGTCATCACCAAGGACTCCTGCGGTTTTTTTAGCGGCCACCTTGCTCATCACCGCGATATCGTCCAGCAGGGTCGCGATGTGGTCGATTAAGGCAAATAAACTAGTGAGGGCCATGATGGTAAATGCAGCCTGAAAAATCCTCTGCGTGAACGCAAAAATTTGTTGGCAGAGACCCTGAGCCCAACGTTCAAAACCCAGCGACCCTCGGGATGTAGCGCCCCAGGCGGGTTAACAACAGGATCCAGCCCACGGTCAGGTAAAGCGCCACATGGCAGACTCTCTACCCTTCCGTCATTACGCGCTATCCCATTGGGCTTAAAAAATAGCGTCCGAGTCGTCCGAACTCCTGACGCAGGATGGGATGACCAGAGCCAGATCTTGGTTATTTTGCCACCCGGCACGCTTTTTCCGGCTTGGACGCGGTGGGCGTTAACTTGCCAAGACCCTTGTCACGGACTCATTACAGCATCGGTGCTGCTCGCCACCGCCGAAACGTGGCCCGCACCATCCACCGCTTCGATTTCGAACCGGTAGCTACCTCCCATCAAAAGCTGCCGACTGAGATCAAGCCGAGTCGTCGTCGTTTGGATGACGGCATGAGGATAGTTCTCCGTGTCGGTATAGTTGGCAGCAGGCTTGATGAGGATCGGTGTGACCTGATAGCTCAAAGCGCTAGGCGACGAGGACCACGACAGCATGCCCTGAGCGAAGCTGATCTTCGCAGGCGCGGCCAAATCGGCCCGCAGCTTGCCCTCGGGCCGAATCGTCACCTTCCAAGCGTCGATACGGCGATTCGCAGGCGTGATGACGACAAGCGAATCGTCTCCCACGACCGTCCCGCCTGCATTGCCGCCGCATTGGCTGGTGAGAATGTGCGCCGGACTCCACTCGCGGCCATTTCCATCGGCAGAGAGGTAAAGACGACAGTGGTTCTTGCTATGCGCCGTGAGCAGCGCGAGTGTGGCGTTAGGCAGGAGCTGCAACGTCGGCAACTTCCCTGCGGCGGACAGCTTTTCCGGTGACGACCATGTCTTGCCACGATCCGCAGACCGCACGCTAACAAGCGAGGCCTTCGCGCTACTGCCCGTGCGTACGATGGCGAGCCAGTCGCCGCCTTTCGTCGGTGAAACCGTCGTTTCAATCCACGGCGTCGTCACCGGCGCACCCGCCTGCATCATCGCCGACGCTGTCGTGATGCTCGAAATCACAGTCCAATGCCTCCCACGATCCGCAGAGGTCAAAAGCAGCGCGTGATTGCCATGCTTGCCCCAGGCATAAGCGGGCATGAACAACGCACCCTTTTCATCTTCAAATGTGTGAGGCAGCGGTCTCGCGATCACACCAAACTCCACCGGACACTCAATCACAGCCGTTTCCTGCTTCCATGTTCGCCCCTGATCCTTCGAGAACGCGATCTGATAAGCATCCGCAGGAACATCCTTCGCAGTGATCTCGCCACGTTTTTTTGGATCAGGCACCCAGCGAATGCCAAAGGCGAGCAGATCGCCATTGCTCAGCCTGTCAGCCCACAGATCCACCATCTTGGGCATCGGCCAGTCATCCGGCTGCGCCACCCACGTCGCCCCACCATCCTCCGAAACACTCGCGCCCATGCCACCAGAGCCGCCGAAGTCATCGGGATGATTCGGGTAGAATATTAGCAGCCGATCTCCCGCCGAAACAATCTGCCCACCGCCCGTGATTCCCTCCCGCTCCACTACACTCACTCGCGGCGCGACGGTGATTTGGAGATCAGCAGCGCTGATGGAGGCGCTCAGAGCGCAGCAGATGAAGCAGAGTCGTTTCATTCTATGGCTGGACTACTTCAGCATCTCCCGCACCTTCCCGGTGATGCGTTCCTCCAGCGTGTCGGCGAGCCAACTTGGATGCAGTGGATTCGACCAATAGATGATGGACGTCTTCGCCTCATAGCCGCCTTCGAGGAGCACGCGCTTACTCGGGATGTAGGCGAGGACGTCGTTGCAATAGCCCGCGACCCATATGGCAGCATCGCCCGCCAGTTCGCGTTTCAGGCGCAATGAATAGTCCACGCAGGTCTCACCACTCAGGGCCACGAATGTCATGTCGTTCCCAAAACGCACGACCTGAATGGGGCAGTCATAGTGATTGAGCAGCGTGCCTTGCTTCATCGCAGTCAACCGGCGCTGATCCCAGTCGCGCATAAATATGCTGTAGCTCGGGTCCGTACCTTTGGGGATCGCGAGCCGCTTTTCCAAATCCCCTAGACTCGGCGTGGGCTGGTAGTCGAGACGCACGGTGTCGTAGGCCATGCGCAGGGAACCGGTGAGGGCGCGTGTCTTCGCCTGCAAGGCTGCGTCCACAGCGCTGGCAAGGCTTTGACCGTGACGCGAACTCAGCAAATCATTAAAACGCGGATAACCGTTCTGATCGCCGCCGCATCCCATCATGAAAAGTGCAATTGTATTGGGATGTGCCGCCTCGATGAAGCGTTGGGCATGGCCTGCATAGTCGCCGTGCCATTGCTTGATGTTCATCGTCGTGTTGTGACAGGCGTACCCGAATAAAATCGCCACGAGTGACTTGTCCGCACGCTCCACACCGAGTACGGGCACATCGTGATCCACCAAACCATCGGGATTCGGGCTATTGACGTAGGGCTCGCCCTCGGGCTTGTCGTTCTTCAAGCGGCGGCTCATGGCAAAGCCGCAGCGCGCATGAGAGTAACTCAACGTCACAGGTTCGAGCTTGCTCAAGGCCTCGCCGATGATGTGAGTGATCTTCTCCACCAGCATGGCGTTGTAGCGCAGGCAGCGTGCCTTTCGCACAGGATCATTCATCTCGGCAAACTCAGCTTCGGTGAATCTCAACTCTGGGCCGCAGTGCGTGTGCGAGCAGTTCAGCAGCAACGACTCATTCGGCAAATTAAACTGCGCCTTCACGTTGGCCGCCACTGCATCACGCGTCTGTTTGGCCACCTCCACAAGATCGAGCGTGACCATCACAAACCGCCCCCCTTTCGCATCCTCAATCGCCAGAGCCTTGGCATTCAAGTCCATCGCAGTGCCCTCGGCGATGACGACACGATTGGCGAAACCCGAGAGATACATCGGCTCGGTGGGCGTGATCGTTGCCTTCGCGGCGGCCGCTTTCCAGACGGCATTCTCAGCAGCCATCAGACCGCCACAAGCAGCCCAGAGCAGATAGGTTTGAAGAAGAAGTCTTTTCATAAGTTGCGTCATTCTATCCAAAACAAACGCCTCAAGGGATTTACTTTCTGCCACCTAGCCCGACTTTTTCAGCCTGAACGCGAGGGGACGTTAAGAAAGAATTGCTTTTGCTCGGAAACGCGCGCCGTGCCGGATGCTGCTACGGGTTCGCCCCCCAGAGCTTGGCGAGCAAGGCGTGCATTTCGGGATCCATGCGTTTGAGCTCCGCGCGATCGAAGGGCTCGAAGTCATTCTTTCCCAGTAGTGTCCCAACGTTCTTCAGAGGAGAACGAGCTGATCGGGCTCGAAATCCGGGTCTGAATCCGTTGAGGGTGGCGTAAGTAGTTGATTTATTGGGATATTTTCAAACATGGACAGGCTCAGGATTTGTAGGATTTCGTACAGGCTGTGATGATCAAGATGCAATCGTTTTTTCGTGATGGCGATCAGCACATAGGTCGATATGGCAATCCATATCTGCGTCTTGACGGCGTTCTCGCTGGTGCCGAAGAACACCTTGATGCGCAGGTGCTGCTTGATCCATTTGAAGAACAATTCCACCTGCCAGCGTTGGCGGTACAGATCGGCGATCAGCTCGGGCTTCAGCGTAAAGTTGTTGGTCAAAAAGGTCAGGCGTTTGCCCGTTTTGTCCTTGACCACGACACGGCGCATCGTCGTCGGATAGTCCTTGCTCGACGTAGCAGTCGTGAGCACGCCCGTTTGGTCGCAAAGAACAGACGTGTTGATCCGATCCACAGGGTGCGAGTAGCGCCGCTTGTATTTTGTGTTGCTCTTGGCGCGAGTCACGAAGAAGGCACCGGCCTCGTGAATCATAAACAACCGAGAGAAATCCAGATAGCCCCGGTCCATCAGATGGAACGCTCCAGGCTCCAGCACCAGATCGTCCATCACGTTGACCTCGTGCGTCTTGCCGTCGGTGATGTGAATGAACGTCGGAATATTGCCGCGCAGGTCCAACAGCGTGTGCAGCTTGATAGCCGCCTTGGTCTTGCGAAACGGGGCCCACGCGAACACCGACAGACACAGCTCGATGGTGCTGGCGTCGAAGGCATAGACCGCAGCGTCGAGTTCCACTCCAAAGGGCTCCCGCGCGTACAAGGGACGTGCCATACCAATCAGGTGCTGCGCGAAGTCGGCATATATCTGCCACGGTCGCGTGGCGTTTGCATTGGCCAGCGTATTGCGCGAAATCGTCTGGCAGCGAAACCCCATGTGGTACAGTCGACGCGCTTGCGCTCGCAGGTTGACCTCGATGTCGCGCAGCGACTCCCGATAGGTCAATTGGGCGAAGGCCATCGCAAAGAACTGGTCCAGACACGAGAAGTCCTGGACCTTGTGTTCGCCTTGGTGGTCGGCCACACAACGTCGAAACGTGCTCAGTGGCAAATAGAGCATGAGTTGCGCAAATACGAGCTTGCCTTGGTGCATGGTGGTTTTTGGCGGAAATCCGCGAAAAACCCCAAGTCTGACTTTCGACGTTCAAATCGAGACCAGACTCAAATACCAAGTTCAGCAAGCGAATCATCAACTTACGACGTTCTGATGTGAAAACGTTGGGACACTACTGATTCTTTCCGAAAAAGGCCTCTGTGTTTTCCGCGAAATATTCCTGAGGATTGGACATCGCATAGGCCTTGTCCTGCACCACGCGTTCCCCCGTCCAACGCTTGACCTGATTGTAGGCGCCACCCGCCTTGGCTTTGTTGAAAGCACTCAACACCTCCGGGTTTTTGTTTCCAACAACTTGGTCGTGATAGCCGTGCGGTAGTTCGTGCAGTGCAAACATGGGCATTCTGCGATTCTCGGCCTCGAAGATCGCCACGTTGGTGAACTCCACGCACTTGGCCAGGGCCGGATCCCGTTGGTTTGCGGCGAGCCATCCCGCATCGGGGTGGTACTCGCCTCTCGGAGACCGCTTGTCCCCGTACGGAGGGTTCATCCACAACTTGATTTTATGGAGATGCTCCAGGGCCGGGGCCGGAACGACCTTGTTGATTTGCGCTAGCTGTTCCTTTAGCAGCCTCAGGGCGGCGGCGGTTTGCTGTGGCGAATCCTTCAAGAGCCTCGGGTGAATGTGTAATTGCCATCCTTCGAGGTCCTGAATCTGGGAGGGAGACGCCGTCGGGGCGAGGCTGAGGACCGGGGTGTTTTGTGCAAACGTCGCGAAGGCCTCCATGTGAAGTGCGATCGCAGCGAATGGGAGTGCTGTTTTTTTCATAGGGGGTGTTGAGCCTTGTACAAACACAGGTGAGCCTTGTCTGTTGCAAAGTTCCAGTGGGGGAAGCCGGAACAGGGTTACGCTCGGGATCGCCGCGGGCAATCAGTGGGCGAACAACCATCGGTGTCGGCGTGCATCGTTTTATCACGATGAGCACGCGCATAACCCCAAGCGTTGGCATGGTCCTCAGCGTTTAGACTCGCATAGGCGGCAAGCAAATCAGCATCCGTTTTGCCTCCACGCCGAAGTGATTCCAGTAAACACGCAGGAATCCGCGTGCGAACCATCCTTGCCGAGCCACCGCAAATGCGATTAACGCTCCCGCGTCCAGGCTGAAGAAATCGTGCCGGGCGGTGAAAAGCGAATTCCTGCTATGAGGTTGGTCAAGCTAACGTGTGAGTTTTCCGCTAGGGTTTGTGTGTTTTAGTGACCGATTACTGCTTTTGTTTCGGGTGAATGGTTTTCGGGGAGCTGGGTTAGTCCAAATGTCTTCCTTGCCGGGTAAGCGCCGTTGGGTTTCAACGATCGCAGCCTGCTATCCGCGCTTTTACTTTTGGCTTTCGCCTGTAAAGCGCCAAATGACTGATTCGGGTCGAGGAAAGGAAATGCGGTCTCATCTATCAATCGGACGTTTCTAAAACGCCCAAAGAATTTTCCAGACGCGCGACATTCGGAGGGGAAAGTTTATACGGAAAATTTAAGTGTCTTGGGATCTCGTTTGGGGGAGGTGGACTCTCGTG
>CANJZW010000144.1 GCA_947479475.1 Chthoniobacteraceae bacterium | reverse complement strand
TCTGAAAAAGACCCGCAAGGGGGTAGGTCGGCACTACAAGCACTTTTGAAAAAACGATGCCTGCAAATGAGGAGCTTGCAACAAAAAGACTCCCGAAAATAGCCGTTTTTAGACGCGAGTCCGCGAAGTAGGGTTAAGCTTCGGGGATGCCGAGTTAAACCCCGCCTCGATCAAGATCCATAAGACGGTGACGGATGTTCATGATCCGGCTCCGTACGGTCCAGAAAAAGACCGTTCTCCGCGCGAGCAGGAATCGGATGTAAAAGACTTCAACCCCTTGGTTGTTGGAAACATTTCTTTGCCAGCTGAGAGCGGTCAACTGGTGCTGCGCGCGCTCAAAATACCTGGGAAAGAAGCGATTGAAGTTCGCTACGTCATTCTGAAGAAAACGGGAGCCTGAAGCTGAACGGGAACTTAGCCAGCACCTGCTTCGCGAAGACGTTTGCGTACGACCATTGCGAGGCCGCAGAGTTTTGTTGCGCTGTGGGTTCTACCGCTCCCGGCGCAGCCAACGGTGCGAGTAGCAGGGCGGTGGGCGGGAGGTTGTGGATGAGTTTTATGCTGGGAGTGGAAAGGGAGTTCACGCGATCAGGTTCTTGATCACCGTGCCGCCGAATTGACTGAGCTGCTTGAAGCGACCCGCGTGGTAGTAGGTGAGTTTGTTGTCGTCGAGGCCGAGGAGACGCAAGAGCGTGACGTGGAAATCGCGGATATGTGCTTTGCCTTCGACGGCGGCCATGCCGAGTTCGTCGGTGGCGCCGATGGTGTGACCGGCGTTGCAGCCGCCGCCTGCGAGCCAGATGGTCATGGCGTTGGCATTGTGGTCGCGACCGTAGGCGGTGCCGCCGCGCACGCCGTTGTCGGGTGTGCGGCCGAATTCGCCGCACCAGACGATGAGCGTGCTCTCCAGAAGGCCGCGCTGTTTGAGGTCGGTGATGAGAGCGGCGATGGGCTGGTCCACGCCACGCACGAGGTTGCCGTGGGCGCGCTCGATGTAGTCATGACTGTCCCAGGAGCCGTTGTAGAGCTGTACGAAGCGCACGCCTTTCTCGATAAGCTTTCGGGCGAGCAGGCATTTGCGGCCGAAGGAATCGGTGGCGTCGTTGCCGATGCCGTAGAGCTCCTTGGTCTTGGCGTCTTCTTTGGAGAGGTCGAGCGTTTCGGGGACCTGCATTTGCATGCGAAAGGCCAGTTCGTAATTGTCCATGCGCGCGGCAAGTTCGTCGTGGCCGGGATGCTGTGCGGCGTGCGCGCCGTTGAGCGTCGCGATAAGGTCGAGGTTCTTGCGCTGACGCGCTTCACTCACTCCGGGCGGCGGCGTGAGATCCAAGATAGGCGAGCCCTTCGCGCGCAAAGGCGTGCCTTGGAAATTCGCAGGCAAGTAGCCGTTACTCCAGTTTGCAGCGCCTCCTTGTGGATAACTGACCTCGGGTAACACGATGAAGCCTGGCAAGTCTTGATTGAGCGTCCCGAGTCCGTAGTTGATCCACGCGCCGATGCCGGGATCGCCACCGAAACGGTTGCCGCAGTTCATTTGATACATGGCCGTCGGGTGGTTGACGCTGTCCACGGTGCAGCCTCGGAAGAAGCAAATGTCATCGGCGACCTTGGCGAGGTTTGTCCAGTTTTCGGCCATGTCCGCGCCGCTCTGTCCATGTTTGGCGAACTTGAACGGGCTCTGCACGTAGTAGCGCTTGCCGCCCTGCATGGCAGATACCTGCTTTCCGTCGCGCACGAACTCTTGGAGGTGCATTTTCGTGAGCACGGGCTTCGGGTCGAAGGTGTCGATGTGCGAGGGCCCGCCCTCCATCATGAGGAAGATGACGTTTTTGGCTTTCGCCTCTGGGAAGTGGCCTTGCGTCGGTGCGAGGGGATTTTTCTTGGCCTCCTCGGCGAGCAAGGAGCTGAAGGCGACACTGCCGAGGCTGGCGCCTAGGCTGTAGAGGAAGCCTCGGCGCGTTGGCGCGTGTAAAGCGCGGCCGCCGGCACAGGGGAAGAAGGGAGAATGGTTCATTGGGGAGTATTGACAAAAGAGGTAGTAATACGTAGTTTTACGTCATGATTAAAACGATCGCGAAAATCGGTAACTCTCAGGGAATCATCTTCGATTCCGCGCTTTTGCAACTCGCGCGCCTGAAGTTGGGCGACGAGGTGAACGTGGAGGTACACCACGGGGGGACGATTACCATTGCGCCCGTGGATCCGGCGATTATTGAAACGGAAACAGCTGCAGCCAGTGCGCGTCGGCTCATCCAGAAAAACAGCGAACTCTTCCGGAGACTCTCGTGAGTACACGGATCAAGCATCCCACGGTCGAAGCTGTGATCGCAATTCACAGCGAAGTGCTGGCTGCTCATGGAGGTGGTTCGGGAATACGTTCGCGAGAGCTTTTGGAGTCCGCCGTTGCGGCTCCGCAGGCGAGCATGATGGGTGAGCCGATGATCTCCGATCCGATTGAGACCGCCGCTGCGTACCTCTTCTACCTGTGCGCCAATCATGCGTTCGTTGATGGAAACAAACGGGTCGCACTGGCGACGTGTCTTGTATTCCTGAGCGAAAACGGTCTGTTGAAAAACGAGTCCCTTGATGCGGACGACTGGGAAAGCCTTACGCTCGCGGTTGCCGCGGGCTCGCTGAATCGTGCGGACGTCACGGCGAGGTTGCGCGGACTGTTGGTCTAAAATGCTAATAGACATAAGCAAACTCGTTGGAGTTTAGGAGCGCGAGGCACACATCGGCGAGGGCGCGGGTGTGGGCGGGGACATCGGCGGGTTGAAGATCGGGCACAAACTCGGCATAGGCGTGCAGCTTTTCGCTAAACGAGAACCGCTCTCCCGTGTTTTCCTCGATGGCATCGCGACGGACTTCGAGCGGCGGCTTTTGAGTTGGCGGAATTTGGTCGCCGAGCAGCGCTTCGATGTCGCGCCAGTGCGTGAGGCAGCCTTGTTTTTCCGAGGCGTTGGGCGGACGGGAGAAGGCGAGTTCGAAGATGCGTGTGAGCGCTTGTTCATCGCTCTGCGTCTCCTTCATCGCGCGATTGGCGAGGGCAAGGGCCCGGGAGTGCGTGCCTTGGCCGTTAAAGAGGCTGAAGACCTGCGGCGTGACTGTGGAGGCTTCGCGGCGCTCGCAGGAAAAGTCCGGCGCGGGCGCGTTGAAGACTTCCTGTAACGGGTCGGGAAGCCCGCGAATCTTCAACGCGTAAAGCGAGCGGCGGTGGCGCTGCTGTGGCAGCGGATTCGGCGTCCACGCGGAGGCGAAGGTGCCCATGACTTGGCGCGGCTGCATGGCGGCTTCGAGATTGACCTCAGGCCGATTAGGAATGCCGCCGAGCGCGGGATTGAGTTCGCCCGTACCCATCAGCATGGAGTCGCGCAATTCCTCGGAGGTGAGTCGGCGGGGTTTGAAGACGGCGAAGCTGATGCCGGTGGGGTCTTTTTCCGCGAGCATTTTCAAATCGGGGTGCAACGCACTGCGTTGATACGCCTCAGAGTTCATGATGACTCGGTGGATGGCTTTGAAGCTCCAGTCTTTCTCCACAAAAATCTCCGCAAGCCATTCGAGGAGTTCTGGATGCGTCGGCTTTTTGCCAGTGCTGCCGAAGTTGTTTGGATTGCCGGCGATGGGCTGGTCGAAATGCCATAGCCAGACGCGGTTCACGATGGCACGGGTGGTTAGGGGGTTCTCCTCACTGGCCACCCAATCGGCGAAGGCTTTCCGGCGGCCTTCGATGGCGTCGGGGATCGGCATTTTCTGGGCGGCACCCAGAACGCTCAGGACGCCAGGGTTCACCTTTTCGCCCGAGCCAAAGGGATCGCCCCCCGTGAGTATGCAAGTATTCTCCAAGTCGCCCGTGGTCATGCGGTTTCCTGGCATGCGGAAGGGTGAGACGATAGTCACAACCTGGGGCGTGCGGCCGCTATAAGTGGAAAGCGCCACCGGTTCGTAGCGGTCGAGTTCCCATTGGAGGCGTTCGAGGCCTTTGCGGGCGACGCGTTCGAGCCCGAACTGCTCTGGAGTGAAGCCGACAAGTTTCGGAGGGAACTCGGCCTCTGGGACATTCTGTTTTCGGAGGCTGTCCCGTGCTTTGGCGAATACATCAGGGAAACCGTTTTTGTTGGTGGGCGCTTTGGCTCTGGCCTCCTCGACGGCTCCGTTCCACGCCGCGGCGTCTTTGTTTTTTTCAACGAACCAGCGCTTTGCATTGTTAAGGAGGACTTCGTCGAGCTTGGCAAGTTCGGCGAGATGTTCGGCACGTCGCATCTCAAGGAACTTTTTCTCCTCGAAGCCGCTCGTGTTTTCAGATGGCGAAAACGAGGCGGAACGCTCGGCGATTTGCGTCGTCGCAAACACGGCTTGGATCGAGTAATAATCGCGCGTCGGGATGGGATCAAACTTGTGATCGTGACAACGGGCGCATTGCAGCGAGTGCGCCAAGAAGGTCTCTCCCACGCTGTTGGTTACATCGTCCAGAAAACGTTGCCGGGCGATCTTCGCAACTTCCATCCCGGTCAGTTCCCACGGCCCCATGCGCAGGAAGCCGGCGGCGACGAGCATCTCTGGATTGTTCGGCTCGATTTCATCACCTGCGATCTGCTCGCGCACGAATTGGTCGTAGCGCTTGTCCGCATTGAACGAGCGCACGATGTAGTCGCGATAACGCCACGCATTGCCGCGCTCAAAGTCATTCGAGAAGCCCGACGAATCCGCGTAGCGCGTGACATCGAGCCAATGCTGCGCCATGCGTTCGCCGTAATGGGGCGACGCAAGCAACCGCTCTACGACAGTGGCGAACGCCTCTGCGTCGGAGCGCGGATCTTTCAGGAACGTCTCTACTTCTTCGGGCTTTGGAGGCAGACCGATGAGGTCAAACGTCGCGCGGCGAATGAGCGTCACGCGGTCGGCTATCGGTGCTAGAGTGAGGCCGACGGGCAATCTCGCCGCGACAAAGGCATCGATGGGATTTCCGCTGCCCGTTTGCGGTGCTGGCTTCTTTACTGGCTGATAGGCCCACAAGCCCTCGGGTTTGTATTTCCGGCTCGTCCACTCCGGGGAAAGGCCGCCGGATGTCTTCACCGCAACGCCATCTTCCGCGGACCACTTCGCTTCATTTGCTTTTGCAAGGGCCTGCATACGCACGCTATCGGGCCAGGGCGCGCCAGCCGTAATCCAGTCTTTGATCCAACCGTTCTGCTCTGCGTAGAGCTTGTCCGCTTCCTTCGGGGGCATCGGTTCCCAGTCGTCGTGCTGGCGTGTGACCGCCAGATACAGCGGACTGTTCTCGGGCTTGCCGGAAATAAACCCGGGCTTCTTGCTGTCGCCGCCTTTTAACGTGGACTCAAGGGTCCTCATGTCGAGGCCACCTTTGATCTTCGCCTCGTCGTTGCCATGACACGCGAGACACTTCTCGTGGAAAAGCGGAGCAATGCGGCGGACAAACAGAAGTTCGCCATCGGTGTTTTGTGCTCGTGCCTCCGCGATGGCAGCGAGGCACATTAGGATTCCTAATATAATCTTCATGTGAGGTCCGATGAAAAATGACTCAAGCCAGAGTCCAGCCGCCATCGACCATCAGCACTTCGCCAGTGATGAGACTGGAGTCCGGGTGGCTAAGGAAGCGTACCGCGTGGGCAATGTCGTGGATGCGGCCGACGCGGCCCACTGGGATTCGCGCGAGAACGGATTCCCGGAATTCCGTCTGCTCTAGGTGGGGACGGGTGCCTGGAGTCATCAGGTAGGTCGGAGCCACGGCATTAACGGTGATGCCAAGTGGAGCCCATTCGAGGGCCATGCTTTTGGTCAGCATGTTCAGCGCAGCCTTTGAGGAGGAGTAGGCCACATGGTTCATGATGGCCACGCTCGCGGCCTGGGAACTGATGTTCACGATGCGCCCATACTTCCGCGGAAGCATCAGGCGTGCTGCGGCCTGCGAGCAAAGGAACGGACCACGGGCGTTCGCCGTCATGATGCGGTTCCACTGCCCAGCGGTCTCGTTGAGCGCGGAGCAGTTCGCCCCGTCGCCCGCGTTATTGATCAGAATCTCGAGGCGGTCGGCCTCGGATTCGATCTGCTGAAAGGCTCGGGTGATGCTCTCCGGGTCCGATACATTGAGCTGAATCGCCCGTGCAGAAGTGCCGAACGATTGCAGTGGTTCGGCCAGCGCTTGTACCTGGGTATCCAATCGGCAGCCGAAATAAACCGTCGCCCCATATTCGATAAGTTCGCGTGCAATGCCATAGCGAAGGCCCTCCGGGTCATTAGCTCCGGTGACGAGGGCGATTTGGGTATTGAATGGGTTATTGGTCATGGGCCTGGGTGACTGAATTTTTCGGAGACATTGCTCCACTAGGGTTTTCCTTGTTCGAACATTGCTTGAATCTCCGCGCTAGAGAGTGCGATTTGGTAAATGGCGAACTCATCGATTGCGCCGTTTAGGGTGCGAATGGGGAATTGATGGCCTTGTGTTGGTAGGCCCCAATTGCCGAGTTCGCAGGGACCGAAGCCGATGGGGCGACCGGGCTGATGGAGTGCAGAGACCTCACGTCCCACTTCCTGGCCATCGAAGTATTGCACTACCGTTCCAGAGGCATTGTCGTAGGTCACCGCAAGATGATGCCACCGTCCGAGGCTGTCAGGGCCGAATACGGGCTTGCTGTAATACATCTGATTGGTTGTCGCGGTGATGCGTTTTTCTCCTGGGCCTGCGTAGCCGATGGAGAACATGAGGCTGCCGTCTTCGTAAATCTGCCAGTGCGGTTCGCCGGACTCGTAACCATCCGTGAGCAGGAGGGAGTTGTACTTTTTATCGACAGAATCCACTTTCACCCAACAGGCAAAAGTGAGTGCCGCATAAGTGCCATCCAGGTTCATTCGGACGCGGTCGCCAGGCCTCTTAAACTCTAATGCCTCCTTGCCTGGCCAGCGACCTTGCGTCCAGCGTGCGCCAACCGCGCCACCGTTTCGCGAGAGTACAACGGGTTGGGCTAGATTGTTGACCATACGGTCCCAGCCATCATCGTCCCAATGTTTGAAAGGATAGTAAGCAATGAGGCGGTTGTCTTTGCGCGCCTCCATGGACCAATGCTGCCATTGCTCAGAATGAAGTTTTTCACGTTTCTTGATCAGGCTTTGCAGTTCGCTGATGGGAAGAAAATCCTCGGGTGTCACGACGGCCTTCGACGAGCTCAGAGACATTCCTGCCTTAAGACTGGCGGGAGCTTTGTTCTTTGCATGAGCGATGACCTCTCCGTCGAAGACGTGCACAGCGCTGTCTTGGCCAACCACGTTCAGCGCAAACTCCGTACCCAGATCCTCTAACTTCACATCGGGCGCATGCATGAGGAATCCCTTTGCCGCTGGTGGCACATGAACCCGCACGCGACCCTTTATGCAACGCGCTTCCCATGCGGAAATGATCTCGATTTGCGTAGCACCTTCAATCAACGCAGTTGCTCCGCTGAAGAACTCTATCTGCACAACGCCTTTGTTTAATGTGAGAGTCCCCGGTGCAATGGTGTCCCCACTGCGTAGTGTTGTTTCTGTAAACTCAGCATCCAAAGTCTGACTGAGCATGGCTGCTCCATAAGAGGTCGCCTCGGAGGCGATGGGTTTATGAGACCACACCGCAAAGGCCAGCAAAACAATCGCTGCCGCAGAAGCGATGAAGGCTGAAGTTCGCCACCGAATCGTGCGGAGGTAGGAGTGCGAACGCTGAGGTCTTTCGCTTGGCGAATCAGATCTTTGAAGCAAGCGCGCATGTTGATCCGCCAGCTCTAGATAAAGGCGTCGCGCATTTCCGTCGCCCACTAAAATGGCTTCGAGTTTCGCGTTTTGTTCAGGCGTGATCTCGCCATCGAGCTTGGCCTCAATGAGTGATTTAAGGTTCATGTGAGTGCCTCAGATTGGATTTGGCGTGTGACGCAGTCGTGTAGCCGCTGCCGCAGTAGTTCCAGATTCCTAAAGAGAGTGCGGCGGCTCATTGTAAACCGTTGCATCATCTCCTCGGCACTTTCACGCAGTGCGTAGCGGCTGGCGACAAGCTCCTTGTCGTGCGGTGTTAGTTTGCCCAAACACTCATCTAAAAATTGGAGACGTAGATCGAGTTCAGGCTCCATTTGCTCTCGCTCGAGCGCGAGCAAGTGGATCAGATCTTCGCTAAACAGCAGTGGCGAGCGCGCGAATTTCGCCCTGTACTTCTGGATCTGTAAATACGCAAACCGATAAGCCCAAGGAAGAAAGGGGCGAGAATTCTCATACTGATCAAACTTCCTGTATAGTGCCAAACTGGTTTCTTGGAGAATGTCCCGAGCATCCGCCTCAGAGCTCACCAGGCTGAAGATGTACCGAAACAGGGGTTCCTGATTCTGCGTTAGCAGCAGGACAAGCTGTTCAGTGCGAGAGGGAGGTTCGGGACTCATGGGGGTACACAAGCTTTCCCAAAAAAGCTCCCAAGAGTGCCATTTCTTTTTGAAAAATGGTCTTTTCTAACGCGCCCATGGATTCAAAGCGCGGGATATGAAGAAGCATCTTGCGATACCTTGGCTGATCAAAGCGCCTATTTACCGAGGGGTACGCCTTTGTTCTCCTTCTTATCGCGCATCGGAAAATTGGAATCATCAGCGTGCGCAGCGGCCATCAGGGATTCCGCTTTGGATGCCAATTCCGGCTTTTGCGAGGGCCGGCGTGAACGTGGATGGATGTCGGCGGGTTAAAAGTGGAGTCAAAAAACGGGATGAAAGTTGTTTCAGGCCGCTGCATCTTCTCCTTGTTACAGAGAAAAAGAAAAAGATCTGGGTGGAAGG
>CANJZW010000143.1 GCA_947479475.1 Chthoniobacteraceae bacterium | reverse complement strand
AGCACGGAGAGGAGGTTGGCCATCCCCGAGAATGCCTTAAACAAGCATCAATCGAGAAACAGCCGCACCCCTCAAGGTGGTGCACTTTGAACCTACCCTATTTCGAACATTGGTGGTGCACTTTGAGTGTTCACTGACAACGGGAATGGCGATTGCGCCGAAGGTGGTGGCTGTCTGCTGTTCCAGATGGTCGTTTGTGACGACGGTAAGGTCGTGCTCTTGACCGTATTTGGCGACAAGCCGCTCGATGATGGAATCGGCGGTGTGCTGGGTGGAGGAATAAAAAACCTGGATTCCTCCGGTGACGGCAGAGGCCGAGTTTTTGGGGCCTTGGCCGTCGAAGACCGCAACCACGCGGTACTCGCTGACATCCTGATAGTGGGTCAGCCGCTTGATGAGTTCTTCCCTGGCCAGAGCCATTCTCTTGGCGTGCAGGGACCTCAACTCCGGCCATGCGAAGATCACGGAGTGTGCGTCCACTAAAAGGTAACGCATCAGTGATGAACCGCGCAGGCCGGATAGATTGAGAGTCGGGACGCTTTTCTAGCTGGCGGCCGCAGTCTTTTTGACTTTGCGAGCCTTTGGTTTGACGGCAGCCTCTTTGGCGCGTGTTTTTAGACGTTCAAGGTAGGCGGCGCGGCGGCGGCGTTTTTCGATTTTGTTGGATTGCTGTCCCATAAGTATAAATAAAGCTGAACCCCAATAGTTATGGGATAAGGAGGTCCGCCGCAAGGTCAAACCTGAAGGTCACTTCTGGGAAGGGCAAACGGCGGGGCTGGGGAGGACTTTTCGAAGTTGGTTTGCATACAACCCGGTCCTGCCGCAGGCAAGGTGCGCGATCCAGCAAACGGGAAGGAAGATGGGGAGGAATGCAAATCCGAAGAGTTCGGCTGCGAGAACGGCTCCCGCGAGCGGCGTGTGGGCGGCGGCTGCAAATACGGCGACAAAACCAAGTGCTGCAAATAGATCCGGTGCAAGATGGAGATGTGTAGCCAGGCTGTTGCCGAGGGTGGCGCCAATGAAAAACATGGGGGTGACCTCGCCTCCCTTGAATCCTGAGCCAAGGGAAAGGGCGGTGAGGGAGAGTTTCGCAATCCAGCTCAGGTCTGAGGCGCCATCTGGCTGGAACGCACTTGCAAGTGTGACGGCCCCTTCTCTGGAGCTCCACGTGCCAAGCCCCAGATAGTCGCTCAGGAAGGGGAATTGGCTGGAGGCGAGCAAAAGCAAACCGCCAAGTGCAGGAGGCAGCCACCAGGGGCAGCCGATTTTCCCGTACAAAAAACGGATGCCATCATGGGTCTGGACAAACAGTTTTCCCACCCAGCCGAAAATCAGCGAAGCCAAAAGCAGGGCTCCTAGTGTTTTCGGAGTGAGCAGGGTGGCCCAGCGGGGGGATTGGACAAAATAATGGGCGTGTGTTGCGCCCCAGGCACGGCAGGTGGCGTCGCCGACAAGGCTTGCTGTCAATGCGATGGGCAGGAGGCGGAAGAGAGGTTGATTTGGGGCGGGCGCTTCCACGGCGAATAGGGCGCCTGCAAGGGGAGTGCCGAAGATGGAGGAAAACCCTGCAGCCGCGCCCGCCACAAGCAGAGGCCGTCCGTATTGGTCCTGGAGGTTGGTGAGGCGGAGGAGAAGAGAGGCGAGGCCTCCGCCCATCTGCACGGCGGCGCCCTCGCGGCCTGTGGAGGCGCCGAAAAGGTGGGAAAGGACGCTGCCGCCAAAGATCAGGCCGACAATGCGCGCGGGGACGCGCCCGTTGCGCAGGAGGATGCGTTCGAGAATGAGGTCGTTGCCTCGGCCTGAATCCGCACCCCAGCGGCGGTAAATCCAGACAACGAAGATTCCTGCTATGGGGAGGCAAAAAACCAGCTGTGGATGAGCAAAGCGCAGCTCCGTGACGCGCTCGAGGCTCCACAAAAACAGGGCACTCAGGGAGCCACTCAAGGCCCCGACCACGAGGGCCAAAGTGGCGCTCAGGCAGGTAAAGAGCCAGGGCTGGTGTTGGGGCGCCAGTTTAGCGGCCGGCGTATGGGGTGGAGTGCTCCCGGTGTTCAAGGAAGGAGGTGGTGTAGCGGGATGCTAGCGTGGCGCTTCGAAGGATGAGCAGGTTTTCCGCGTTGCTCTCCTCGGCGGCCTTGGTGAAGTTAAAGGAGCCGGTGATGACGGTGTTGCCGTCGATCACCATGACTTTGCTGTGGGCGATCGCGTGGCGGTCATCAATCCAGGTGGGGATTCTTGAGTTTACGAGGAAATCGGCCTCCGAGTATTTGCCTGTTTTGTTGCTTTTGTCCAAAACGGCTTCGACCCGAACCCCCCGTTTGGAGGCTGCCACCAGAGCGGCTGCAATCGGAGCTGAGGTGAAGGAGTAAGCCTGTACGAGGATAGTTTGCCGCGCCTCAGCGAGTGCATTCACGACAGCTGCAGTGCATCCGCCCCTGGGAGAGAAGTAGACTTCCGGGAGGGGGATTTGCGTATCTGAGGAGCGTGCGACGGTTTCCGTGCGCGGGCGTGTTAGCCATTTTTCCAGCAAACCGGCCGGCTGCGCGAAGAGCGGGGCGTTGAGAAGCGTGAGTAAAAAGAAACCGTAGGGGAGGGCAATACGCATGGGTGGCGTCGGAAGTCTAACGATTGGGCAGGAGCCCTGCGACACGTCCTTTTTGGAAAAGAGCGTGTTTATGGAATCCAAACAGTCCTGGGGTGGGTTCTGGGCGATTCAGATTTGGAGAGCCGTTGGGAGATGGCCCTCTGAGTACCCGAGGCTCCGGAAGGGGGAGGCGGGTCTGACGGATGAACAAAGGATGGAAAACGAAAATATGAAAATGTTACTCAATAGGTTTGTCGTGGTGATGGCAGGTGTCGCGGGGATGGGCGTGGTTGGCTGCACTAGCGTCCACTCGCATCATCCGACCGCGATGCAAGATGCTGTGATGTGCGACAAATGTAAAACAACCTGGGTCACGAGGTCGGAACCCACCGGAAGGTCTGTTTACAGGTACACGCGTGACAAGGTGATGGTCTGTCCGGACTGCCGCTCCGCCGTGGAGAACTGGGTGCGTACAGGTGAACTCAAGCACACGTGCAGTCATTGCAAAGGCAAGATGACCTGTGAGCCCGCCAAGCAAAACTGAGTTCCCGCGGAGGCGGGGCTCGTGATCCAAAGAGGCGTTGGCAGCCGATCGCTGGGGAACGTTTTTGAGAACGCTTCCCAGCGTTTTTTTGGAACGCGGTGTGGCTTTGACCGGCACGTCCTGGGGGGGCAGCGGTTGAGGCGCGGCTTAAAAGGTGGCGGCGCCCGCTTGGCCCGCTTGGGCGGGTCGTTCGCGAGGAAGGGGCCGTCTTGAATCAGACCGGCCCCTGCTCTTGGCGCGTCCTGGGGAGAAAGGCGCCCTTTTAGATGGAAGCGAGGATCGCATCGCCCATTTCGCGGGTGCCGACGCGTTTGGTGCCTTCGGTCCAGATGTCGCCAGTGCGATAGCCGGCGTCGATGGTTTTGCGAACCGCGGCCTCAATGGCGTCTGCAGCCTCGTTTTTGCCGAGGGAATACCGCAAGAGCATGGCTGCCGAGAGGATTTGGGCGATGGGGTTGGCAATGCCCTTGCCGGCGATGTCGGGGGCCGTGCCGCCGCTGGGTTCAAACAGCCCGAAGCGGCCGCCGGGGAGCTCCTTGGTTCCGAGCGAAGCGCTGGGAAGCATGCCCAAAGAGCCGGTGATCATGGCCATTTCGTCTGAGAGAATGTCGCCGAAGAGGTTTTCTGCCAGAACCACATCAAATCCTTTGGGATTACGGATGAGCTGCATGGCGGCATTGTCGACGTAGAGGTGGTTCAGCTGGACGTCTGGGTATTGCGCGGCGATTTCTGTGACGGTTTTGCGCCAGAGCACGCCGTTTTCCAGCACGTTAGCCTTGTCGATGGAGGTCAGCCGTTTGGAGCGTCCTTGCGCGGCTTTGAAGGCCACGTGGGCGATGCGTTCAATTTCGCTCCTCTTGTAGATCATCGTGTCCACGGCCACGGCTTCGCCGTTTTCCAGATGGGTTCCCTTGGGCTGTCCAAAATAGAGGCCGCCGGTCAGTTCGCGCACACACAACACGTTGAAGCCACCCACGATCAGCTCTTCTTTCACAGGCGAAGCGTGCGTGAGGTTCGGGTAACACAGCGCCGGCCGCAGGTTGGCGAAAAGCTGGAAATGTTTACGCAAGGGCAGCAGGGCCGCCCGTTCGGGTTGTTCGTTGGGGGGGAGGTTTTCCCATTTGGGCCCACCTACGGAACCGAAAAGAATGGCATCCGAGCTTTCGCAAACACGCAGCGTTTGTTCCGGAAGCGCCTTGCCGTCGACGTCGATGGCGGCACCGCCGACCCGAGCCTCGGTGAATTCGAGCTTAAACCCGAAACGCGTTTGAACGGCCCCAAGCACGCGGAGTGCTTGTTCCATGACCTCGGGTCCGATGCCGTCGCCGGCCAATACAGCAATTTTGAAACTTTGCATAAAGTGGGCGAGTGTACGCTTCGAGGGGCGGCGCGGGGAATATCGAAAAAAGGGGATCCTCCTTTTTTTCGGAACAGCATCTCCAGGTGCGGGGGCGAAGGTGTATGGATTTGAGGGTTCCGGTGGCATTCGAAATCTCATCCGACGGAACCTCAGGCTGCTGGTTTTGTTATTGGCACGATTGCCCAACCTCACATTTCGGCAAGATCCGAGGGAAAAGAGGTGGCTCCTTGCCAGGCAGACAGGCAGCGGCCCTCTTCAAAAGGGCCGTCAGCATTCTTTCCTGCGCGCGTATGAGAGTGCTGCTGCGTAGATCACACAGACCGTTCCTGTCACGCAATCGCCTGAGGGCCAGTCTCTCCAAAGTGAAAGAGCAAAACCTCCCAATGCTCCGACGGCACCAAGAAGGCACGACACGTACAAATGTGCATTGAGGCTTTTCGTCAGCATGGCGCTGGTGAGCGCCGGCAAGACGAGCAGCGCAAAGGTCACCGTCGGACCAGCCACGGCGACGGCCATCCCTGTGGCCATGCCGCCCAGTAGCAACTGAGCCTGTTTCCAGCGGGCTACTTTGATTCCCGTAATCTGTGCGTATTCTGGATCGGACAATACAAGAAGCAGTCGCCGTTGAAAAAACAGGCAAATCCCCGCGCCTGCTCCGACAAACGTCAGGAGAGCCAAAAGAGCGCCCTCGCTCACGAGCAATAGCCTTCCTTGCAGAAGATCGCGCAGATAGGGTTCCCCAACAGGGCCGGCTGCGAGGAGAAGGTTGGTAGCGCTGCCTGCTCCGAGGTAGACGCAAAGGAGCACGGGTTCAACAAGGCGCTGACTGGCCCCCAATCTGCCCGCCAGCAGCAAGGTCGGGATACCCGCTGCAAGGCCGCCTAGAATGGCCAGTTTTCCTTCATCCTGAAATATTTGGAGGCCAATCCATTGCATCGCAGCAAGATTAAAGGCCACGACAATTCCAAGCATCGTAATCTGGGGCGCCGCCAGTCCCAGTAGCACGCAACGCCCGAGCACGAGGTTTCGTCCAAAAATGGGGAGCAATAGGCCCAGAGAAAGCGCTGCGCAAATGGGGCGCCAAAAGGGGAAGTCCAGAAGTGCTTCTAACATGGCGCTCCGTTGTGGGTTGCTGTTTCCTGGTTCCAGTGATTCGAGGTGACGGGAGTCAGTTGGCCCGAGGCGACCTGGAGAAAACGGTTGGCGTTGGGTAGAAAGGGGTTTGGTTCGTGCGTGACAAGAACCACGGCCCGGCCCCGTTCTGATTGGTAGCGCCCGAGAACCTCCGCTAGAAGCGCCTGGCTTTTGACGTCCACTCCAGCGGTCGGCTCGTCCAGCAGCAGGCAGTCTGGATTTGTGGCAAGGGCTCGTGCAAGCAGCACCCTTTGGCGTTGGCCTCCTGAGAGCTCTGCGACCGGCCGGTCTATCCAGCCGGGTTCTAACACTTCGGCCATGATTGTTTGGCAATGTTGCTCTGCCTTTCTGGATGTTTTCCACCACGGCCCGGCGGCGGAGGCACCAAGATGAATCATTTCTCGAGCCGTGACAGGCAATGGCCAGCGAAGGATACCTTGCTGCGGCACCCATCCCAGTTGGCCAAAGCGCTGCACCCGGCTCCCCTCGCGGAGTTTGAGGAGCCCAGCGATCGTCCGTAGCAATGCTGACTTTCCTGCGCCGTTTGGCCCCCCCACGAGCACGAAATCGCCGGGGGCAATCTTCAAATCGCATTGCAGGAGGGGGATGGTGTATCCAATGACTGCGTTTTCTAGGGTAATCATGGGGGCGTCGGTCTGTTTTGGCCTTGCCTTCAAGAGAGGGGGGCAGCCTTCTTGTTCCCCCCTCTTTTTTCGGGAATTAACGTGTGAATGCAGACACCAAGGACTCCATCATCCCCACGTAATCTTTGGCTTCCGGCGTGGCCCCCACAAAAATGGGAACGGAGACCACGGTGGCTCCGGTACGCAACCCGAGTTCTCTTGGGACGCGGTCGCCGTAAAAACTCTCTTTCACGATGAGCTTGATCCCGGCGGATTGCATTTTTGAGGCCAAGGTTTCGATGTGTTTTGGACCCGGTTCAATCCCGGGTTTTGCCTGGATGGTGCCTTCCTCTTTCACGCCGAAACGGCGCTCGAAATACGCGAAATCGCGATGATAGGACACAAAGCGCACGTTTTTGCCGGAGAACCGGGATTTCCAGATCTGGAGCTTTTCTTCAATCTCGCGCGTGTAAGCCTCGGCGTTCGCACGAAATTGAGGAGCTTGATCCGGCGCTAGCGCGCTTAATTTTGCAGCGATGGCGAGTACCATCCTCTGTGCATGAACAGGGTCCAGATTGTAGTGGGGGTTACCCTGAGGATGGACGTCGCCTCCTGCTCTGTCCAAGGACACTGGCACCTCCAGAGCATGCACGCCTTCACTGAGGTCGAGAAAACCGTCGCGACCAGGCTGAAGTTTCAGGTTGCGTGCCTCCGCCAAAAGTGCCGGTGCATAGGCGTGTTCCATACCGAGCCCCATCTGGATGAACAAGTCGGCAGCGCGGATCTTAATCACCGAACTTGGGCGCAATGGGACGGCGTGAGGATCCTCCTTTCCAGTGGCAAGGCTAGAAACCTCAACGGCGCTGCCTCCCACCCGCCTCGTGAAATCCGCCAGATCTGGAACCGAGGTGACCACCTTTAATGGCGCACCCCAGAGATTACCCGCCTCTAGAAGGACAAAAAATGCCGGGCATAAAAGCAGACTGAACCGCCGCAACCCCTTGTGTTTTATTGGGCGGATCATGGCTTGAAGCTGTGCTGATGGTTGCCCAACAAAATCGTCCACTGGAAAAAGGCTTGAAGGTCGTGTTTGGACTCTCCGGCAATTGCGGTGTTGGACCGGATGTAGGAAAACTGCAGTCGCAGCCGCTGATATTCCGAGAATTGATAGCCAAGGTAACCGCTCAATGCCCTGCGTGTTTCTTCAGAGGACTCAATGCTGTCGGGGGTTGTGCCGCCAGTAGAATCCGCTTCTGCCAATGTGCGCGTCCGGAGGTAGTCCAATCGCACTCCAGGCGTCCATGATTTGCCGATTCGATACTGGGCGTAGGCGTACGCTCCGTTGCCAGTGGCCGCGGCTTCTTCCATGCCGTTGAGTGGATAGGACAGATTCCCTGTTTGTCTGCCGGAGAGAAGTTCGCCACCCACCTCCGCCTCGTCGCCGCCCGGTCGTTGCCACACCAGCTTCGCATCGCCGCCCCACAAGGTGCGGGTGCCCTCATCCCTCCCTCGTAGTGTATTGGCGCCGAGGTGCAGGAACATCGAGTCAGTCAGTTCGAAGATGGACGCGGCTCTTCCGTAGTAGGTTAGCGAGCCAAAACCCCTGGTTTCCGAGGCTCGGAATATTGCAGTGGAACCGCCACTGGAATCCGCCCCTGCAAGGGAACTGCGCTCCGCACCCAGGTTGTCTACGACCCCGAGAGTGAATCGCACATATTTTCCGATGGGGGGCACCCAGTTTAACTCGACTCCGCGGCCTTTAGTTTCACCGCCCACCAATGTTTCGATGACAGGCGGATGGTCGACAAAGGGTAAATCGTGCGGATGGACTTTTCCCAATCTGGTGAAATCAGCAAAGAACTGGCCGGCCTTCACCTGCAATCCGAAAGGTAGCGCCGTCGTTTCGATCGCGGCTTCTTCGAGCCCCAGGACGACTTCCGCGAACGGATTTTGTTTATCCGTTGGAGCCAATTCGGATCCAGCGTTCACGACAAGATAGGCGCGAGCAAAGGGATCGACGCTGGCTTCAAACACTAATTCTGCATCCCTGGGAGTGAGCCGTATATTATCCCGTTCCCGGGAATATGAACCGACAGCATCAATGGCGATGCTAATCTTCGGATTGATATTGGAGCTTGATGGAATGTGGCCACGCGGGGCTCCAGCGGGGGAGCCGTTTTCGCTGTTTTTATCTGAATTCTTGGCTGCGCCTGGGGCCGGTGTCCCTGAAATGGGACCTCCTGCGAAGGGAACGGCCAAGCTCGTTCTGTTGAGTTGTTGCTGCAAACTTTCGACACTTTGGCGCAATGTTTCGACCTGTTTGCGGAGGGCCTCCATTTCGGAGTCTGCTCCTTTTGCCGATTTAAGGGGAAGCAAGGCAATGGCTGCCCCGGTCAGAAAAAGGGTGGGATGGGTTTTACGTTTTAGCATGGGACGGATGCGGCGCGGACTGAAACTTTCCCGCACAGCGCGCCGCTACACCCGTACAGGAGGACTTTTTAAATGGAAAAATATCGAGGACGCTGAAACAGCGGGAGGACCGCGAGGGCCGGTGTGAAAGCGGATGGGTCCTGCCGGTGTGAAAGTGGAGGGCCGCCGGAGTACGGGGCGGGCGTTTTCTCCCGCCGCCGCACTCCGATGGATGCCCGCCTGGCGTCTCTACTTCGGCCTGGGGCCGCGATAACTCTCT
>CANJZW010000142.1 GCA_947479475.1 Chthoniobacteraceae bacterium | reverse complement strand
TGGCGTCCGCAGCCTGCTTGGTCGCTTCCCCTGACTGCTTGGTGGCGTCCGCAAGCTTGCCCTCGAGCTCCGTGACGGACTTCTCCGCACCCTCGGCCTTTTTCTGGGCCTCCACCAACTTCGCACGGAAGCTTTCCGCCTCCTTGCGCAAATCTTTCATCGATTCCACGGACATCGAGCCGTCCTGGCGCTGTTTCTCCAGTTGTTGCTGGAGTTTGGCCAATTTCGCGGCGGATTCCTTGCTTTCCGCCTCCACCTTTTCCATCTGGCCGCGCGCTATCTTGAGTTTTGAGGACACGGCAAGCGCATCGTCGCGTTCCTGCACCACCTTTGCCAGCGCTGCTTTGGCCGCATCGCGCTCCTTGGCAAGCTTGGCGACTTCCTTGTCTGCAGCCGCCCGCTCCGTGGCAAGGCGCGCCGCCGTGGCCTTGACGTCATCCCGCTCGCGGGACGCTTCCTTGGAGGCATCAACCGCCGCAGTTTTGGCTGCGTCACGTTCCCCCACCGTTTTCTCCAACTGCTGGAGGAGAGCGGCCTGAACCTTGGCTGTCCGCTCCGAATCTGACTGGGCTTGTTCCAGTTGTTTGCGCGCCGCAGTCAACTGCTGGGCGGCGGCGTCTCTCTCGCCGATCACGCTGGTTTCGCGTCCTTGCGTCTGGGTCAGGCGTGCTTCCTGGCGGCGGCGGATTTCTTCAGAGGCCTCGACTTCCGCCTGCAGTTCGCGCTTTTGACGGAGCAAAACATCGCGCTCTTTCTCAACCGCCACAATTTCCGCGGCCGTTTTGCTCTTGTCTTCCCGCGCTGCTAAAAGAGCGCGTTCGGCGACATCGGCACGCTGTTCGAGAATCCGGGCGAGGTCTTCGGCTTTGGCTCGGGCCCTGACGTTTTCGTCGAGTGCTTTCGAGGCTGAATTGGCCGTTTCCTCGAGGTTTCTCAACAGGGACGCCTTTTCCTTACGCAAGCGCTGGGCTTCTTCGAGCGCAAATTGCAGATCGTTTTGGAGCTGCCCCAGCTTCCCTTGAATCTCGGCAAACGGGTCCCCTGGAGCCATCGGAACACCGTCACGCTGCGGGATTTGAGGAATAAGCGGCGAGGCCTCCTGCCCGGCCGCGGGACGAGACCTCGGCGCTGGGGACTGCGCTCCGGCGGGGGCGGCAGCCTGGAGGCGCTGAATCGCTTGGGCCGTCAATTGCGTTCGGTACTTGACCACTTGGGGGCTCCAAGAGGGGAACTGCGAGGTCAACTGAACCAGAGCTTTGGCCACTTCCTGATAAAGATTCAGTGCGGCCGCCATGTCCCCTCGCTTCTCCAAAGACTCAGCCTTTTGAAAGCTGCTGTAAGCGTTGAGAAACATTTCCGATCCATCTCCAGACTGTGCGTAGGCTGGAGCGGCCGCCAAAACGAGGCAGCTAGTGAGAAAGGCAGGATAGTTGGGCCGCATAAGGGTGAGATAACTAGCTACTCTCTAATGGAATTGTGGACGTGCTGCAACCGGTCCTTTGATTTCGGACCACTCTTTTCTGATGGAACCCTCTTTTGCAGCCCCGGCCGCCACCGCTTGCGTTGGAAAAACGGAGGACCCCTTGAACCGGATGGACGCTCTTCTCCGGCCCGATCATTGATTCGGTTCCCGTTTGCTCACCCCCTCTTTTTGAGGTAGATTAAACCATGTCTCTTTCCCCCGGTACCCGCACCCTGCTTCTCACTGTCGCCGGACTCTGCGGCGGCGTCGCCCTCGGGACGCTGCTTCCGAGCGAGTCTGTCCGATTGGGGGCCCCAGTGGAGGAAGCCGCAGCTCCGGTTGGCGGTGTTCGGGACGGCTCGACCGCCGAGTCTAAAAAAGAGACGGCCTCCGCAGCTTCCGCCGAGGGAGTCTTCTTAAAAAACGGGTCGACCGGGTCGGTGGGCAAACTTCCACCTGAAAAAATCATCGCACTTTTTGAGAAAGTGTCTGCCATGCGGAGCGAAACGCGCAAATACATCCTCGCCTACCGGCTCGCCAGCCAGATGGAGCTGGGCCAAATTGAACAGGCACTCCAAACCGCCCTGCACGACCTAACCGACGGCGAAGACTACGTCACCACGCGGGCGCTCGCGCGGCGCTGGACTGAGTTAGACCCAAAAGGGGCCGCCGCCAAAGCTCTGGAGACCAAACAGCAGCACCTCGTGATTCCAGTCATGGAATCCTGGTCACGGATGGATTCTGCAGCACCTCTGTCATGGGCCCTTCAACAAGATGCCACCTCCCGGGTGGACGCCGTGCGGCCGCTTCTTATGGGCCGCCTTCTGGATCAACCCCAGCTTGAAAAACTCGTCATGAACGCCGGCGGCTCGGAAATTGACGATATGCGCCGGCAGATTTTTCCCTTCGCCACCGCCCGCCTCGCCGATACCAATCCTCAGGGCGCCCTCCATGCGGCCGCGAGCATCGACGACACGGAGCTGCGCCAGCGCACCCTGATGATGGTCATGGGGAGTCTGGGAAAAAACGCCCCCGAGGTCGGCAGAGCCTGGCTGGCCTCTCAGCAAGATATTCCGGCCGACCAGAAGCTCCAACTGGAGCAGATTCTAGCCAACCCCCGAGGCGCTGGAGGCCGGCGCTCGGCCCCATAAGCGCTGGGCCGGCGCTCGGCCCCATAAGCGCTGGGCCGGCGCGCCCCATAGGCGCCGACTTCTCCGGTTTCCCCTTCATCCTTCATCTTTCCCCCTCCAACTTCCCATGCGCCTCTCTTCCCCCCTACTCCTGCTCTGTGGCCTCTTGGTCTCGCTTTCACCCGCACCCGCAGCGCCTCCCCAGACGGGAAGCCCGGGCGCCACGTCCTCCTCTGTCATGCAAACTCCCACAAACCTTACCCCCACCGAAGCCGAAAGCCTCATCCACGCTTCCAGTGACTTGGTCGTCATAGACGTCCGCACACAAGAGGAGTTTGCGGAGGGGCACATTGCGGGAGCCAAGAATGTCAATTTCAACAGTCCCACCTTTGGCGAGCAGATGAAGGCGTTTGCCGGCAAAAAAGTGCTCTTGCATTGCGCTTCCGGCGGGCGGAGCACCCGCGCATTGGCTTCGCTCGCAGCAATGCCGTTTGAAAAGCTTTACCACCTCAACAAGGGGTTTAACGCCTGGGTTGAGGCAGGGAAACCCGTCTCCACCAAACCCTAGGCCCGTCCTTGATTGAGAGAGAGGGGGGCCGCCCGTGGCGGCGCCGCCGAGGCCGTGGACGTGTGACCGTGACTACTCTCCACCTCCCCCCTAAACCTTGGGCAGTGTGACCCGCTGTCTCTGGTTCTGGTATTTGCCACGGCGCGTCCGGTAGGAGGTGCCGCAGGGTTGGCCCTGGAAAAAGAGCATTTGGACGACGCCTTCGTCCGCGTAAATCCGGCAGTCCGCCGCGCTGGAATTGGAAAACTCGAGCGTCAGGTGGCCCTTCCATCCGGCCTCCGCGGGCGTCACGTTGGCGATGATTCCACAGCGCGCATAGGTGCTTTTACCCACGCAGATAGCGGTGACGTCCGTGGGCAAGTGCAGTTCCTCGACCGCCACGCCCAAGCCGTAACTGCGGGCGGGCAGGATGAAGTAGGCGCCCGTTTCGTCCCGATGGATGGGGGTGGTTTCCAGATTTTTGGGATTAAACGCCTTTGGATCCACCACCGTGCCGGGAATATGCCTGAAAATAAGAAACTCCCGGGCGGACAAGCGCAGGTCGTAGCCGTAACTGGAGGGTCCGTAGGACAACACAGGCAGACCATCCTTCAGGTGGCGCACCAAGTGTGTTTCGAAGGGGCGGATCATTCCCTGCTCAGCAAGGAGGCGAATCTGATGGTCGTTGAGAATCACGGGAATTGGGTGTGCGCTTAAAAACAGAGGTCACTACACCAACCCGCCTCCAGAGGCGATCAGAGAATCGCCGCAAGCAGGGCAGAAATCAATCTGCACCGTTTCCGATAGAAAAGGAGCCGTTCTTTGTTAAGTTATCCAAAGCATGGCGCTTTTAGCAGAACCTCAGAACGACCCCCTGATCATCGCAGGCCGCACCTTTTCCTCCCGGTTGCTGCTTGGCACGGGTAAATTTGCCTCCAATCAGGCAATGGCAGAGGCGCTGGAGGCAAGTGGCACCCAGATCGTCACCGTCGCCCTCCGGCGGGCGGACCTCAGCGGAGGCCATGACCCTTTTGCCAACATTCTGGATTTCATCGATCCCTCCAAGTACCTCCTGCTTCCCAACACCAGCGGCGCCATGAATGCCGAGGAGGCCGTCCGTTTGGCCAGGTTGGCGCGGGCGGCGAACATTTCAGACTGGGTGAAGCTGGAAATCCACCCCGACCCGCGCTACCTGCTACCGGATCCAATCGAAACCCTAAAAGCCACTGAAACTCTTGTCAAAGAAGGATTTACAGTTCTACCCTACATGAATGCCGACCCCGTCCTTGCCAAGCGCCTGGAAGAGGCCGGCGCCGCCACCGTGATGCCCTTGGGCTCGCCCATCGGCAGCAACCGCGGGCTGCGCACCCGGGACCAAATCGAAATCATCATCCAACAAAGCGGCATCCCCGTGATTGTGGACGCAGGCATCGGCGTGCCAAGCCATGCGGCGGAGGCCCTTGAAATCGGTGCGTCCGCCGTGCTGGTGAACACCGCGATTGCCATCGCAGGGAATCCCTCGCGAATGGCCCGGGCGTTCCGGATGGCCGTTGAAGCGGGCCGTGCCGCCTTTGAGACGGGGTTTGGCGAAGTTTCCTGCGGAGCCTCGCCCACGAGTCCGCTCACCGCCTTTTTGCGCCCCTGATCGCAATCCAACGCCCGTTCCTCCTCCCAAGCCATGGCCCTTCTTGAAGTCCAAAATTTAAAAACCTACTTTCCAGTGCGTTCGAGCATTCTTCGGCGCCATGTGGATGACATCAAGGCGGTTGACGATGTCAGTTTCTCCATTGAACCGGGCACAACGGTGGGACTGGTCGGAGAAAGCGGTTCCGGAAAGTCCACCATCGGGAAAACACTGCTCAAACTCACGGCGGCGACCTCCGGAAAAGTTTTGTACGAAGGCAAAGACATTCTCCCCCTCTCAGAGACAGAGTTCCGCCCCCTCCGGAGGCAGATGCAGATGATCTTCCAGGATCCTTTCGGTTCCCTGAACCCGAGACATTCGGTGGGGTCGATCATTGGCGAGGCGCTGGAAATTCATTTCCCTGCGCTTACCAGCGCGGACCGACGGGAGCGGGTCGCCCAACTTCTCAGCCAGGTGGGGCTGTTGCCCGAGATGGCGGTGCGTTATCCGCACGAATTCTCCGGCGGACAGCGCCAGCGCATCGGCATCGCGAGGGCGCTGGCTGTGGAGCCCCGGTTCATCGTTTGCGACGAACCCGTCAGCGCTCTGGACGTCAGCGTCCAAGCTCAGATTGTAAACCTGCTGCAGGACCTCCAAGAGGAGCTGGGGCTGTCCTACCTGTTTATTGCGCACGACCTCGCCGTGGTGGAGCACATCAGTTCCCATGTTCTGGTGATGTACCGCGGCAAAATCGTCGAATCCGCGCCCGCCGAACAAATTTACGCGGACCCGCAGCACGAGTACACCCGCAAACTGCTGGCCGCCGTGCCGCGTTTTGCGTGACCCTCACCCGCAACCATGACGCCCCTTTTGCGCAAACTTCTTGGGATGAACTGGCTGCTTGTGGGCCTCACCATCCTACTGTCTCTGTTTGGAGTGGTCGCCGTGTACAGCGCAACCTACTTTCGCACGAGCGAGTACTGGGAGAAGCAGGCGGTTTGGGTGGCGGGCGGGCTGTGTGTGTTTTTCGCGGTCAGCCTTGTGCATTACCGCTGGGTGAAATGGGCAGCGCTTCCCCTGTATGTAGCGGGCGCGGTGCTGACGGCGCTAACCTACACGTCTCTCGGCCAGGAACACGGTGGGGCGAAGTGCTGGCTGCGCCTGCCGGGGATCGGAACCTTCCAGCCTTCCCAGCTCGCCCTTTTAGCGGGCATTCTCACGGTGGCCCTCTTCCTGAGCCAGTTTGCAAAGATGCACCCCCTTCTGAAGCTTTCCTCTGTGGGGGCGATTATTGCGGGGCCCATCTTGCTCACCCTGAAGCAGCCTGATTTCGGCATGACCCTGGTCTGGATTCCCGTCATGCTGGCAACTGCGTTTGCAGCCGGCCTCCCAAAACGCTACCTCCTGGCGGTCCTGCTCTCCGGGATGGCGCTGCTGCCACTGGTCATTAATTTCGCGCTTAAACCCTACCAGCGCCAACGCTTGGTCACCTTCATCGACCCGCAAATCGATCCGCAGGGAGCCAGTTATGCGATCAACCAGGCGCTGATCGCGATTGGCTCGGGCGGGTTTGCAGGCAAAGGGTTCAAGGCGACGGGCACCCAAGTCGAACAGGGCTTTATCCCCGGAACGACGGTCCATACAGACTATATTTTTACGGCCATTGGAGAACAGTGGGGTTTTTTGGGGAACACCATTCTCATCAGCGCCTTTGCGGCGCTGTTATTCGCTTGCCTGTATTCCGCACATAAATCTGCGGACGACTACGGGCTGGTCATCTCAGCGGGGTTTGCCACGCAGATCTTTTTCCACGTTTACCAAAACATCGGGATGACCATTGCCATCATGCCCATTACCGGCCTTCCGCTCCCTTTGATTTCGTACGGAGGCACGTTTTTGCTCATGAACATGTTCGCGTTGGGACTCGTCAACTCGGTCTGGATTCACCGCAAAGAGGTCATCTAAACCCCGAGCGATATCCCGTCTCGCCCCGTCTGCCCCGTGCCGCCACTTCGCGCGGCTGAACCCGACCCCGCAAAGTGATCCAGCGCGTCGGTCGTTTTCTCTGCGGTCTTCCAACGTAAATACCCGGCTACGGCCCGGCTCAAAAACCGTTTGGCCTCTCCCACCGCAGCCACCAGATCCGCGCCCTTGCCCAACTCCGATGCAATTGCGGCGGAATACGTGCAGCCGGTTCCATGCGTATAAACTCCATGGACAAAAGGGGCCTCAAACCAATGTTCGAGACCGTCTGGCAATACCAGGACATCTCCGGCTACGGGCCCTTTTAAATGGCCGCCCTTCATTAAAAAAGCGACGCCGTATTCTTGCACCAACGCGCGCCCGGCCGCCGCCAGGTCCGCCCGGTTTTTGATCGACTGCCCAAGCAGGACCGCCGCCTCGTCCACGTTGGGGGTTACGAGTGTGGCGCGTGGAAAAAGGCCGGAGCGGTAAATCCCCAGAGATTCGGGCTCCAAAAGCCGGTGCCCGGAGGTTGCGACCATCACCGGATCCACCACCAACGGGGGAGTGCCTTCCGCGGAACGCAGCTCCGAAAGGGTATCCACGACGGCGCGCAAAATGTCGGCGGAGTAAAGGAGGCCCGTTTTGAGGGCGCGCACGGGGAACGCCCCGAAGCAAAGCCGGATTTGCTCCGCCACCAGCGCCGGTGGCATTCCCTGAATGGCGCTGACCTTGCCGGGAACTTCCGCCACCACACAACTCACAGCCGTCAGGCCATAAACACCCAGAGCGCTCATCGTTTTGAGATCCGCCTGAATTCCGGCGCCCGCACTATTATCGGACCCGGCGATACTCAATACTGGGGGCAATGCATTCATGTCTGAAACATTGGACCTCGCGGCTCGATGGAAAGCGACAAGGTTTTGGGAAAGGGCGCTCTGCTTGGGCTTTTCGAGTGCACGAGCCCCCTGAGCTGTGGCAGTCTCGGCCTGTGATTTCTGAACTGGATGGATTGCGGGTAACTGTAGACCGGGTTGTCCATGTGCCGCATTTGGATGCGCCGCCTGAACGCCCCCACCCCTTCGTCTATTTCATCACGATTCACAACGACTCCGGAATTTCGGTCACCATCAAAGGCCGCAAGTGGGTCGTCACAGACGCCTCGGGAGACTGCGTTGTTGTTGAAGGCGACGGGGTCGTTGGAAAATTCCCCCGGCTCCTGCCCGGTGAAACCTTCTCCTACAACAGCTATCACACCATTGGCAGCGACAGCACTGCGGAGGGAGCTTTTTTTGGCCTCACCGAAGAGGATGAACCCGTTTTCACGCGAATCCCTTCATTCCGTCTCCTCATGCCAAAAAGCAGCGGGTGGGGCCCGAAAAAAACAAGCGGATGAGCCCACCCTGCCTCCCTTACTGCCCGGGGATGTAACCAGGATCGCCCGGTTTTTTCTTCTGAGCAGGCTGTGCAGGAGTGCCGCTAGCTGGCGTCGTGCCAATCGACACACCGCTTCCAGAAGGCGGCGCATTGCCCGCCGGAGCAGCCCCCCTTCCCGGAACCCCGCCCGATCCGCCTCCCTGTGGCACCCCGCGCTGCCCGCCGGTTGCCTGCTGAGGCGGCGCCTGCGAGACAGCCGAGGGACTGGGAACCACCGTCGAGCGCGCACCGCTTACGGGCGCCTGCTGTTGCACTTGCTGTGCCGGAGGACTAATCGTACGCGAGGGATTCCCAAGGATGGTTTGTGGCGGTAAGCCCTGGGAAACGCTCGTCGAATTCGGAAACCCAGGCGACCGCGCCCCGTTCACCGGAACCTGCTGGGGAACCTGCCGCGACGTCGTGCCCGCCCCCCCCCGCGAAGCATCACCAAGAATTGTTTGCTGCGAGGATGTCTGTGGCGGCACAGGGACGAACGAACGAGGCGAAGTGGCCCCATCCTGACGTGTCGTCGCGGCGCCCCCCTGCGGAGAGTTTCCCCTGGGAAAACCAGTCCCTCCATTCGATGGAAAATTTCTGCCTCCAATTCCACTCCCAGCCCCGCCAGGAGCCGAAGTGGTCGCCCCAGTCGAATCCGCACCCCGGCCGCTTTGAAATCCGCTGATCCCCTCCCGCGGTTCTTCCCGAGGCAATGTCTGTGGCCGTGACTTTTCACTGCCCGAGCTCACCCCTTCCAGGGTATTTCGCCCGCCGTTTTGCAAACTAGATCCCGCCGGAGTTCTTACCCCTTGGTTGCTCAAAGGAGTGGTCGCCCCAGTCGAATCCGCACCCCGGCCGCTTTGAAATCCGCTGATCCCCTCCCGCGGTTCTTCCCGAGG
>CANJZW010000141.1 GCA_947479475.1 Chthoniobacteraceae bacterium | reverse complement strand
TTTGACGCTTCCGGAGCAGGCTCCTCCTAAAATCTACAGTCCTGCAAAAAGCTCGAATTGAAAAATCGTGTAGTGCCGACCTTTTTACAATGACTGCTGAAAATGAGGCGGTTAGATGTTTTTTACCCCGCCAGTTCGCGAAGTAGGGGTAAAGAGGCGGCACGCTGCGCCCGACTCAGAGGACCGGGACGCCGCGTTGAGGCAGGAGGTTCAGGAAGTCTTTTGGGAGCACGTCCACAATTTTCTCCAGCTCGCCCTCGCACAGGAAGCAATCGATGGTGGCGAACACCTGGCGGGTGAGGGCGAGGGGGTCGATCACGCGCCCGCTGACGATCTTCTGCCTGACTCTTTCCAGGAATTCCTCGCGGGAGAGGGTGATCGGGACCTCCGAAGGGCGGTAGCCCTCGTAAAAAATGCCCCGGATGAGGAGGGGTAGTTGGGCTGAAAAGTGAGCGGCCTCCTGGGTGGGCAGGCGGTCGCGGAGCGTTTGTAGCACGGCCCGGAGCGCCTGATAGGCGGTGTGCCGGTCCGTGTGGGAATCAAGCGCGATCGCGTCGATCCACTGGTGGGTTTTTTGAAGGGTGCTATCGAGGACTTCGAGATGTTGAGTGCTCATGGTTACCCTTCGCTACGGAAGCGAGGGGCGCAGGGTTTGAAAAAAGTTCTCGAAGCGCTTTTTTTCAAACAGCCCCAACCGGACCCCAAGCGAGCCCAATGCCGTCCGCCCTTTGGAAGCGCTTTTTTGGGCGCCGGAGGGGCGGACGAACGGAATAAGGATTCCTCTCAGGGCCGGCTATCTTGATTTAACACTGTAGGCACTAGGGCGCCCGGGCTCTTCGGTCTTTAGGCCTTAGGTCTTTAGGCGAGCAGGTGATCCAAGGAGTTCAGCGCCTTCAAATAAACCCGGTGCCGAGTGCCTGGCATCATTTCTTCGGTGAGCAGACTGATGAGGTCACTGTTTCCTGCCGGAAAGTGAGATTGGACGGGGCCTTCTGCAGATTTGAGTGTGGAATGCAGGAGGCAGGATCCCGTTTCGCGCTGGAGAGAGAGGCTGAAAGCGTCTGAGTTAACGCTTAGGCTGCTGATGGCATCTCCCGCGGTCTCGAGGAGTTTGCACTTAATATTCCCGCCGTTGGAGGCCCGGAAGTGGAGGGAAGTGGGGTTGACCTGGGTAGGCACCCAGGACAATTGGGCGGCGAACCAACTCGCTAAAAGCAGGGCGGTTAGTTTGGATTCCGGAGCGTGACAGATTTCGAGGGAATTGATTGTGCCGATCTCAGCCAGCAGTGCGAGATTGTCAAAACTCAGTGCAACGGCCTGTCTGAGGTTGAGGGTCCGGGTCCAGTTCAGGTCTGCCGTGGCGATTCGCGAGCCGAATTGGGAGCGGATGGCGGAGAGGCGTTGCAGATCTTGGCGAGGGTTTTTCCAATCGAGACTGTCGATGATGAGCCTGTCGACGCGCTGCCAGAGGGGCGAGTCCGTGTTTTTCGGGAGATCACCCTGCCACCAGAGGTTGAGGGGCAGATCGTAATCCAGGTTGGCCATGACCATGTTGGCGACGGTCGCCGGGGCGAGTCCTTCAGCAAGAAGCGTGATCTGCTCGCTGCAAATTTCATGGGCGCCTGCCTTGTTGATGTGGCAGTGGGCCTGGACCCACGCGGAGGTTTTCTGGACTGGGGCGGCGGGGGAGTCGCCCAAAAGGATGGCGCGGCAGGCGTGGTTACGGACGAACTTGGAAATGAGCTCGGTGTTGGCCGCGAGTTGCTGGGTGCCCTGGCAGTAAACGACGAGGTTTAGGAGGCAGGCACGGGTGCGTTGTTCCGGGGTTTCCCAGAGCGCGTGGAGCGTGCTGGAGATCTGGTTGAGCTCGACTTGGAGCCCGAGGTTAGAGGGATCGAATGCCATGGAGAGCGCGTGTTAAAGGCGGCGCCAAGTGCGTCCATCGGCGGCGAGTAGGTCGTCGGCTTCCTTTGGGCCCCAGGAGCCTGCGGGATAAGAGGCCATGACGGGTGGGTTTGGGTTTTTGTGCCAGGCGTCTTCGATGCAGTCGATGAACGTCCATGCGGCGTCGACTTCGTCGCGTCTTGCAAAGAGGGTTGCGTCGCCTGCCATGGCGTCAAGCAAGAGGCGTTCGTAGGCTTCCGGGCTGGGTTTGCCGAAGCTCGTATTGTAGTGGAAGTCCATTTTGACCGGCTCGATGGCGAGCTGCGCCCCCGGGCGTTTGGACTGAATCCTGAGAGAAATGCCTTCGTCGGGTTGGATGCGGATGACGAGGACGTTGGGTCCGAGGCCGGCTTGCTGGGCGTTGAAGAGGACTCCGGGCGTGTCTTTAAGGTAGATGGCGATTTCAGTGCCGTGTTTTGGCATGCGTTTGCCTACCCGCACGTAGAAGGGAACTCCGTCCCAGCGCCAGTTGTCCACGAACGCGCGAAATGCGACGTAGGTTTCGGTTTCGGAGGTGGGGCTGACGCGGTCCTCGCTCCGGTAGGCTGGGACTTCCTTGCCGGAAACGGCTCCCACGCCGTACTGGGCGCGCACGACATTGGAGGCAACTTCCTCAGGGGTGTACTTGCGCAGGGCGCGGACGACTTTGAGTTTTTCGTCGCGGACGCTATCGGCGCTCAGGTCGGTGGGGGGTTCCATCGCGATGAGGCAGAGGATCTGGGTGAGATGGTTCTGGCACATGTCCCGGAGTGCGCCCGAGGACTCATAATATGGCCCGCGCGCTTCAACGCCCATAGGTTCGGCGGCCGTGATTTGGATGTGGTCGATGTAGCGGTGGTTCCAAAGGGGCTCGAAAATGGAGTTGGCGAAGCGCAGAACCATGATGTTCTGGGCGGTCTCCTTGCCGAGGTAATGGTCGATTCGGTAAGTGTCCTCTTCGGCGAAGACGTGGCTGACTTTTTCGTTCAGGTCGTGGGCCGAGGAGCGGTCGTGGCCGAAGGGTTTCTCCACGATGACTCGGGCCCAAGAGCCATCTTTGGTTTTGTTTAGGCCGTGTTCGGCGAGTTTGCCAAGGATGCCCTCAAACTCATTGGGGCCGACACTTAGGTAAAAGAGCCGGTTGCCTGCGGTGCCGTTTTCCGCATCAAACCGGTCGAGTTTTTCAGCCAGCGACTTGTATCCTTCGCCGTTGCTGAATTCGCTTTGGTGGTAGTGAACGCGCCCCGAGAAATCCGTCCAGACTTCATCTGCCCGGCCGGACCGGGAAAACTTGCCCAGAGCTTCCCCTAGTTCGGCCCGGAAGACGTCGTCGGATTTTGGCCTGCGTGCAAAACCGATGATGTTGGTTGTTGCGGGCAGATCGCCGTCGACTTGGAGGTTGTAAAGGGCGGGAACGAGTTTTCGGTAGGTGAGATCGCCGGAAGCGCCGAAAATGACGACATTACAAGGGCGTGGAAGGGGACGGTTGGAAAGACCTTCCTTGAGAGGGTTGATTGTCGGCGAAGAGGTGGCGTTCACAGTGTGGGAGTGGTATCGGAGTGTTGCCTGTAGAGCAACGGGAATAAGATGGGAGTCATTAGGGCGAGCGCTGAAGGCACGAACCGGGAGCGTCACCCTTTTGGCTTGTTGTGGGGGCGTGGAGTTTAGCCTGGGAGTGGGAATCGCCGGGTAAGCTGACGTACGGTGTCTCGAATGGAAAGGAGTGCGGCGGGATCCTCAACGTGGCTCAGGGCGCGGTGGATGAGGTCGGCGATCTCCATCATTTCTTCTTCTTTCATGCCGCGGGTGGTGACGGCCGGAGTGCCGATCCGGATGCCACCGCCGAGGGTGATTTTTTCGGTATCGAAGGGGATGCCGTTTTTGTTGACGGTGATTCCCGCATGGTCGAGGGCTTCCTGGGCCTGTTTGCCGTTGAGGTGTTTTGGGCGCAGGTCGACGAGCATGACGTGGTTGTCGGTGCCTCCGGAGACGATGCGGTAGCCGTGATGGGCGAGGCGAGCGGCGAGGGCTTTGGCGTTGCTGACGACCTGGGCGGAATAGGTTTTGAATTCGGGGCGCATGGCCTCGAGGAAACAGACGGCCTTGGCGGCGATGACGTGTTCGAGGGGGCCGCCCTGGCAGCCAGGGAAGACTTGGGAGTCGACGCCTTTGGCGTACTTTGCCTTGCAAAGGATGAGGCCGCTTCTGGGGCCGCGCAGGCTTTTGTGGGTGGTGGTGGTGACGAAGTCAGCCATGGGCACCGGGGAAGGATGGACGCCGCCTGCGACGAGGCCGGCGATGTGGGCCATGTCGACGAAGAGGTAGGCTCCGACGGAATCTGCGATGGAGCGCATGCGCTCGAAGTCGATGATGCGGGGGTAGGCGCTGGCGCCTGCCGTGATCATTTTGGGTTTCACTTCGAGGGCTGTTTTGGCGAGGGCATCGTAGTCGATTCGTTCGTTTTCAGGAGAAACGCCGTAATGCACGATGTCGAAGAGGCGGCCGGAGAAGTTGGCCTTGTTTCCGTGGGTGAGATGGCCGCCATGGTTGAGGTCCATCGTCAGGAGGCGGTCTCCGGTCTGGAGGACGGAGAAGTAGACGGCCATGTTGGCCTGAGAGCCCGAGTGGGGTTGAACGTTTGCGTGTTCGGCGCCGAAGAGTTCTTTGGCGCGGTCGATGGCGAGTTGTTCAACGACGTCCACGTTTTCGCATCCGCCATACCACCGGCGGCCCGGGTAACCTTCGGCGTACTTGTTGGTGAGGCAAGAGCCCTGGGCCTCCATGATCGCGCGGGAGGTGAAGTTTTCGGAGGCGATTAATTCGATGTTTTCAAATTGGCGGAGGGCCTCCAACTGGATTGAAGCGAAGATTGCGGGGTCGGTTTCAGAGAGGGCGGCGTTGGACGCGGCGCCTGTTCCAAGGTGTTCGAGTTTTTCAACGCGGCGTTCGTGGCGGCCTCCTTCGAAGGCGGTGGAGAGAAAGGCGTCCAGGATGCGGGCGGCGGAGGCGGGGTCGACGTGGTTTGCGCCGAGGCAAAGGACGTTTGCGTTATTGTGCCGGCGGGAGAGGCGGGCGTCGTCGGCGGTGTTAACGAGCGCGGCGCGCACCTGGGGGAAGCGATTTGCAGCGATGCTCATGCCGATGCCGCTGGTGCACATGAGGACGCCGAAGTCAGCCTCATGGGCGCTGACGGCGGTGCTGACGGCCTGGGCAAAGTCAGGGTAGTCGACACTTTCGGTCCCGGTGGTGCCGAAGTCGGTTACGGCATGTCCCTTGCGGGAGAGGAGTTCGTGGACGGCTTTTTTGAGTTCGAGCGCGCCGTGGTCTGAGCCCAGGGCGATGCGAAGGGTGCGGGTTTGGAGATCGGCGGCGGAAGGCGCGGGCTGGGTGGCGGAGTCGCTCATGGGTTTGGAGTCAATGAAGTGCAGTAGCGAGGGGATCGCTTGGAGAAGAGTTTCTCGGGTTTGGATGTAAACAGGAAGTCCCTGGCCGAAGGGGTCAGGCACTTGGAGGGGGAGAGCGGTGTCGAACTCGCAAACCAAGTGGGCTTTGCGAGCGGCTGCGGGAAAATCGTCCTCCAAGGCGTCTCTGTGACCGGGGGTCATGCAGAAAATGTGGGTGGCCCAGTTGACCAAGGCATCGGAGAGCTGCCTGGAGCGGTGCTTGGATATTTGAATTCCAAGCTGTTCGCAGGCGGCGACGGAATGTGGGCTTGCCGGTTGGTTGGGCGATGCGTGGACGCCCGCCGAAGCGACCTCCAGATCAGCGCGGCCACTGGAGGCATGGCGGAGCAGCGCCTCTGCCATGGGGCTGCGGCACGTGTTTCCGGTACAAACAAAGAGGATGCGTTTGGCCGCCTTGAGACTCATGGATAAAAGGGGAACCTTAACCGGTGCTGCCTGGGAAAGTCAACGCAGGCGCAAATTCTTAGGTCAAAGTTCTGGGGATTGACGCAACGGGTTCGGATGCAACAAGGCCAGTCTGCGGAGCGGGATGAACCTTGAGGGGCAAATTGATCCGGGATTGCCCCTTCGACAGGGCTGTTTTATACTGGGTAGGTTCTTATGAGTTTTCCCATCCGTCACCTGCTATTCATTGCCGTCGGGTTAGTTTTAAGCGGTTGCGTCTCCCCGTCGTTTGAACGGGCCTGGAAGAAGCCGTCTGGTGAATCCCCCACGCAAAAATGGGCCGGATTCTGGGAGAGCGAGCGGCACGGGGCAAAGGGACGGTTGCGGGCGGTTACTGGCGCGCCCAAGGACGGCCGTGTGGACGTGTTTTTTGAGGCGGGGTGGCATGGGTTCACCACGGCATACCCGGTGGTGCTTGCCTCCGAAAATAAGGGAGGGACGTTTTTGATTAGCGGCCAGCACGATTTAAAGTCGTTTATCGGAGGCGGCGTTTACACGTACTCGGGAACAATGACGGGGGACCTGTTTTTTACCCGGTATCAGTCGAAGTACGATACGGGAACGTTTACGCTGAAGCCGGTGTCGGTGAAATAGGGAGGGGGGAGGAGTGCCCCGGAGCTTTGGTCGGGAATTGGTTGGCTTGCTTTGAATGGAACGCAGCGCCGTGTGGCGTGTTCAGTTTGTGACTGATTTGGTGGTGGGGCTCGGGCGCCAAGGGTGCGCGCCGAGGTTAGCGGTCAGAGTTTTCCGAGTCCTTTGGGCCTGGTTTGAGATTCCGCCTGATGCCGTCAACCAGAAGACCAACGCCGGTGCCGACGGCTAGGCCGAAGGGGCCGAACAAAAGAGCCATGGTGGCGACGCGGATGGCGATGGATGCCGGAGGGATTTCTACGCCTTGAAGGCGCGGGCTGGCGACGGTGAAGACCATGTAGACCTCCGCGAGAAGGAGTCCTGCGATGGCGAAGTTTTTGACTAAAGAGGGTTGCCTAGGTTCCACGACGTTCATTTTTGACGGCTCTGGGTGTATTGTCGAGCGGTAGAGGCAGAATTGAGGTTGAGAAAAGTTTTGGTATGGTGTGAACTAGTGAAAGCGCTGATGAAACTTCGAATTTCCCTTCTTTTAGCAATGGCTCTCCTGAGTGGAGGCTGTAACCGTACTCGGCTTTCGCCTGTGGTCTTGCAGTCGCCTTCCGAGGACAAGGCAACCAAATCTGTTTCCAAGCCGGCGGCAAAGCCCTCGGTGGTTTCAAAGCCCTCGGCGAAGCCTGCGGTGGTTTCCGAGCACGCAAAGAGTCCGGAGCGGCCGGTGGCTGCAACGCAGGAAAAGTCTGTTGTGGAGCATGTTGTTGCGAAAGCGGAAAGCAAGCAGGACAAGGTCGCCGAGGCGGCCCGGTTGGCTGCAAAGAAGAAGCGTTTGGCTGCGGCGCGGCGGGCGCAGTCCCGGAGGCTTGCAGCCGCCTCTCTTGAGGCAGGGCGCCAGCTTTTGCGCGAGGACCAGATTCCTTCCGCCTTGAAGGCGTTCAGAGAATCGGTTCGTCTGAATAACAACTCTCCTGAAGCGTGGATGGGGATTGCTTATGTATGCGAGCGTTCAGGGAGAACGAAGGACGCGATCGAGGCATTCAGGGAAGCGAAGAAACTTTGGGGAATGTAGCCTAGGCTGCGGGCGGGCTAAGCGGTCGCACTAGCGAGTGAGACCGACGCTTGAATTTGTTTCGAGGGCACGTGGCTTGCCGCGTTGGTTTGGTTCGTGGGTTGGTTTCGGGTTAAGCAGGAATTGGAGAAGAAGTTCGAACGCGTATGTTTCAGGTGGTTTTTAACGATATCAGCGCTGGAGAAATGGCAGCGCTACCCACAGAGCTCCAACTGGATTTATTGTGTGATTTCGAGGTGCTGCCGGAGGAACTCGAGAAGGAAGATCCCGAGCGGTTCGGGGTGATTGAGCGGGACGGGAAGAGGCTTTTCCGCTATCGGGTGAAGGACTACCGGATTTATTTTGAGCGTGTTCCAGAGGGGATCACGGTTCACAGGGTGTTGCATAAGAATACCTTCAGAGATTTTTTGTTCCGTGCTTCCTTGCCGATGCCCACAGAAGACGTTGAGCTATCCGGGCAGCGCAAGTTTTGGGAACTCATCGAAGAGGGGAGAGCGGCGCGCAGGGCCTGAGGCCAGAGGGATGGCGGGCGGGCACGCGAATTTTTCAGGCGGTTACAGGCTTTTAGAATGACCAAGGTTTTGACTGATGAGGCGGCCCGGTTGCATGCGTTTCCGGTGGGCGCGGAGAAGATTTTTTTAGCACACGCGGCGGTCACTGTGCTTCCGCGTTGTGTGGCCGAGGCGATGGCCGATTACGCGATGCAATCGGCCCGGATGCCGCAGGAGTTTGGGGATGTGCTACGGGATTTCCGGACGACTCGTGAGCTTGCGGCGACGCTCATCGGGGCTCGCTGGCAGGAAATCGCCTTGCTTGGGCCGACCTCGCTTGGCCTGAGTCTTTTTGCCAATGGAATCCAATGGAATCCGGGAGACGAGGTGGTGTGTTACGCAGATGATTATCCCGCCAATGTGTATCCGTGGCTCGAATTGGAGCGCCGGGGCGTGGTGGTGCGCCGGTTGAGAACGGAGGTGCCGGGTGAGGTGACGCCGGCCCTTGTGGAGGCGGCGCTGACGCCGCGCACGCGTCTCGTGGCGCTGGCGAGTTGCCACTTTTTTACGGGCTACCGGTTGGACGTGGAGGCGGTTGGGGCCATCCTGCACGCGCGGGGAATCCTTTTTGCGCTGGATGCGATCCAAACTCTGGGGGCTTTTCCCTTGGACGTGTGTAGAGCTCACGTGGATATGTTGAGCGCGGATGCGCACAAGTGGCTGCTTGGGCCGATGGCGATGGGCATTGTTTATGTGGCGGAACGGCATTTTGAAACGGTTCGGCCCACTTTGCTTGGAGCCTGGAATGTAAACAGCCCCAAGTTTTTGACTCAGGAGCACATTGAGTTTGTTCCGACCGCGCAGCGTTACGAGCCCGGTGTGCTGAATGCCAGTGGGGTGTATGGGATGAAGGCGGCTTTGGAGCTGCTGCTGAGCGAAGGGGTGGATAAAATTGCGGCACGCTTGCTAGAATTAAAGGCGTTTTTATTGGAACGGCTTGTGCCGCTCGGCTTCCACGTGCTGGGGCCGACCACGGGCGCGAATGCCAGCGGGATCACCACGGTGTGGCACCCCGGAGTGCCCGCATCCAGGCTTTTTGAGCGGTTGGAGGCTGCTGGAGTGGTCGCTTCACTGCGGCACGACCGGGCTGGGCGGGAGTTTTTGCGGTTTAGCCCGCATTATTACAACACCCCCTCCGAGTTGCAGCGGGTGGCGGAAGTACTCAGGCAGTCGTTACTCTAGCCCTACTTCGCGAACTGGCGGGGTAAAAAACATCTAACCGCCTCATTTTCAGCAGTCATTGTAAAAAGGTCGGCACTACACGATTTTTCAATTCGAGCTTTTTGCAGGACTGTAGATTTTAGGAGGAGCCTGCTCCGGAAGCG
>CANJZW010000140.1 GCA_947479475.1 Chthoniobacteraceae bacterium | reverse complement strand
GCGGTACTTTGGTGTCTTGAACATCACGTTACCTGGCCGCGGACTCTTTGATTGGAGCTGGGCCGTAGGAATACGGAACAGCCACGACAAGACGTTTCCAGCAGGTTTAGTGGCAGGCACCAAAGTGTTCTGCTGCGACAATCTCGCCTTCAGCGGAGAGGTGCAAATCTCACGAAAGCACACCCGCTTTGCTGAGCGGGACCTGCGTCACCTTACGGCAAGGGCTGTGGGTCAGCTTGGAAATAAACTCAGGGGCCTTGACCACCGAATCTGGAGTTACAACGAGACGCCTGTCGACGACCAGCAGGCGCACGACATTGTGATAAGAGCCCTGGATGCTGGAGCGATCACCACGACCCAGGTTCCTGATGTTCTCCACGAATGGCGTGAACCCAGTCACCCTGAGTTCCTGCCGAGGACAGCGTGGAGCCTGTTCAATGCGGTGACCGAGGTTCATAAGCGAGTGAATCCACACACAGCCTGCCGGCGCGGAGAAGCCTTGTACGGCCTATTCGACAGTGAAACTGGAGCCCATGGGAGGAACTAAAATGAGCCGTCTAGTTAATCGTGCTGAGGTAAAACGCTATCTTCTCGACCGGGCACAAATGCTGCGACCTGCGTTGGGAATGAAGCGGGTGTCGGATGAAGCCGTGCAAAACTTGGAGAGCAGGCTGCGGAACATGGCCGACGACATGATCCGTCGGCAGCCGTGTATGGGTAGGACCATCAAGCCGTAGCGTTAAGATGCTGGTGGTTTGATGGAAGAGCAACTGGAGACGTCTTGTGTGCGAGTCGTTGCTGACGCGTTGGCAACGGCGGAAAGGGGGCTCTGGCGTGGGCCTCTTTTTTAGCCGTCAGCCATCACTTGCTCCAGAGTTGAGGAGGGTGAGCAGGGTATCGGCTACTTCACCACACTATCCCTCCAATTATTTACTCTCCCCCATTTATGAAGTGGGTTTGAGACTCCTCACACTCCTCAACCCTCATTATTTGGGTTCGCCCTGACGGCTTACCCAGCAATCTTTTGCGTGCGCGTCGATACCGAGTTTGATCGCTTGGTAAGACGGGGCTGCATTGGGAGGGGGTCGAGGTTGTGATCGCCTTTAAGATCGCGGGATCTCGCGCCGCTCGACAACCTCATGTCATCTATCATTTGAGGACTCACCGAGTTCGGCACGGAGCATCAGCCACGCCGATGAGGTGGGGAAGATAGCGACCCGAAAGTGAGTCGCAATGATGCCAGGAATTGGCAGCTAAGTGTAGGCTGATGGCTGCAGGGCAAATGTGTTATTGACCGCTGGCTTGATGACTGTTCATCTGCCCGTTTGCCCGCATGTCCGCATGTCCCATCCCCTCAATGAGAACCGTTTTTCACACTGCGATGTTTGCCGTCATGTTGATGGCCCACGCAAGCCTTGCAGCGGAGATCCGGCCGCGTGCTCTTTTTGAACCCGAGCCGGGCAAACAGCTTTTGATCATCGGTCAGGACCTGGGTGCCATCGGCGGATTCGAGGCCCCGAACAACAGCGGTTATGTGGACCACGTCGGCATCAGACCCGGCGGAGTGACGACCTATCTCAGCTTGCCTGCTCTGCAGGGAATGTTGAAAAAGGTCAACCTCAACTCCGGTGATCTTCACGCGCAAGGCATCATCGACAATCCGGTTTTCCGTGAGTCAGTTCTCGCGATCGGGTTGCACTTTGTTGGACAGGAAAAGAGCATCGCAGCTGGCAAGCAGGATGAACAGGTGAAGGCGCTGGCTGAATGGGTGAAGGGCGCAAAGCGCCCCGTGTTTCTCCGAATCGGTTACGAATTTGATGGTTCCTGGAACAAGTATGATCCCGAGGCGTACAAACAATCGTTCCAGCGGATCGTCAGACTCTTTCGCGAAGCGGGAGTGAAGAATTGCGCCATGGTGTGGCAATCCTGCACCTCTCCGGTGAGGGGTTATAAAACCAGGGATATCCACGACTGGTATCCCGGCGACGACGTGGTGGATTGGATGGGTTATTCCTGGTTTTTGAATGCCAAAGAGCAGGTGGAATTGACCGAACGGCTGCTCGCCTTTGCCCGCGAGAAGGGAAAGCCGGTCATGGTTTGTGAAGCGGCCCCGCAGGGTTACGACACGGGCAACCTGACCAATCGCAGTATTTATGGCGGAAAAGATTCGCGGCCGCGCACTCCGGAAGAGATATGGAAAGATTGGTATACGCCGTGGTTCCGTTATGTTGAGGACAACAAGGAGATCGTGCGGGTGGTTGCGTACATTAACGTGAATTGGAATTCCCAACTCATGTGGGGGCCCCCCTACCGGAATGGTTATTGGGGCGACTCACGGGTGGAGGTCAATCCGGTGATTAAAGAAAAGTGGATCGAGAAAATTTCGTCGGCGGCGTGGTTGAACGCATCGCCGGAATTGTTCCAAAAACTGGGATTTTGAACCATCGAGAAAATGAAATTAACGCGCTCCGCGACGATACCGCGCGCGAGTTGCGGAAACGGGGCCAAAAGGAAACTCTTATCATTTCATTTAAACCCCTCGAAAGAGGGGGTTTTTCATTAACTGCTAATTGCCAGGAACCCACGGAAGTCGTAATTGTCACATATCGCGCACCCCATGCGTCTTTCTCGCCTCAGTCTCATCGCCGCGTGCCTCTTCGGATCGCTCTCCGCCTCCGCCGAGAAGGTGCAGTTCAACCGCGACATCCGCCCGATCTTCTCGGATACGTGCTTCGCCTGCCACGGCCCCGACGAGAACAAGATCAAGGGCGGCCTACGCTTGGATTCCCTCGAGGCCGCCCGCAAAGGCGGCAAGTCCGGCGAGGCCGCCATCGTTCTCGGCAAACCGGAAGCCAGTGAAGTGATGAAGCGCCTGCGCACCGACGACGCTGACGACCACATGCCGCCGGCGGAGTTCCACAAGGTGCTCACCAAGGATCAGATCGCCCTCATCGAACGATGGATCAAGGAGGGCGCCGAATATCAAGGCCACTGGGCCTTCCAGATTCCGGTGAAACCCGCCGTACCGGCCATCCCCGCCGGTGGCAACGCGATCGACGCTTTCCTCGCGGGCCCCCTGGCCGCGAAGGGCCTCATTCCGAACGGCCCGGCGCCCAAGACCACCCTGCTGCGCCGCGCCGCCCTCGACCTCACCGGCCTGCCGCCGTCCGACGCCGACCTGCAAGCGTTCCTCGCCGACGGCTCACCTGAAGCCTGGTCCAAGGCCCTCGACCGCCTGCTGGCCTCGCCCCATTACGGCGAACACATGGCGGCCCAGTGGCTCGATTTCGCCCGCTACGCCGACTCCAACGGCTTCCAGAGCGATACGCAGCGCATGATGTGGCCCTACCGCGACTGGGTGATCAAGGCGTTCAACACGAACCAACCGTTCGACGCCTTCACGGTCGAGCAGCTCGCGGGCGACCTGCTGCCTAACCCCACCCGCGACCAGATCGTCGCCACGGCCTTCCATCGCAACCATCGCCTCAACGGCGAAGGAGGCCGCATCGTCGAGGAATGGTTCGCCGAGAACGTCATCGACCGCATCGAGACCACGGGTTCCACCTGGATGGGGCTCACGATGAACTGCTGCCGCTGCCACGACCACAAGTATGACCCGATCTCGCAGAAGGAGTTCTACCAGTTTTTCGCCTATTTCAATTCGAACGACGAATCAGGCGTGCTGGGCGACTTCGGCGGCGCCGGTGGCACCAAGCGAGGCGGCAACACGCCTCCGGTGCTCTCCCTGCCGACCAAGGAACAACAGCTGAAGATCAATGAAGCCGCCGCGGCGCTCGCTGCGGCCGAACAATCACTGAAGGCCATCCCGACCGACCAGCCCGAAGCCTATGCGAAGTGGCTGGCCAAACAGCGCGCGGCCGTCTCCCAAGTCGGCGTGGCGTGGAGCCCGCTGACCGAGGAGAAGGTCTCCGCCAAGGAAAACGCGGAATTCCGGCGGCTCGACGACGGCTCCTGGCTGGTTTCCGGCGGCACGGCCGACAAGGAGACCTACGTGGTCGAAGCCACCCCGACCGGCTCGGTGCTCACCGCCGTCCGTCTCGAGGCGCTCCCCGACGATTCGCTTCCCAACAAGAGCCTCGGCCGCGCCTTCGACGGAAACTTCGTGCTCAGCGCCTTCGAGGTCCGCCTCAAGACCACCGACGGGAAGACGACCAACATCCCGCTAATCCAAGCCGAAGCCGACTTCGACCAACCGGGCTGGACGATCGCCAAGCTCGCCCCGCCCCCGATGGCCAAGGATGAACCCAAGAAGGCCTCCAACGACAAGGCGGGTTGGGCCATCACCGGCAACGAGGCCAAGAACCGCGTGCCGCGCAAGGCCATCTTCACGGTCGCTCCGACGCCGATTCCCCAAGGAGCCAAGCTCGTGGTGGTAATGCGTCATGAGGCGGTCTCCACCCATAGCATCGGGCGATTCCGCCTCAATACATCGTCGGTCGACGCCAAGTTGCTCTCGCTGCAGACCGACCCGGCCGCCGAAACCGCCCGACGCCTCCTCGCCAAGCCGGCCGAGCAACTCACCGCCGCCAACCGCGAGGCCTTGGCGAAACTCTTCGCCGACAGCCCCGAACATCCCCGCGCCCAGTCGGTCGCCAAGGTCGCCGCCGCCAAGCTAGCGCACGACGCCGCCCTCGCCGAACCGGTGACGGTGATGGTGATGAAAGAACTGCCGAAACCTCGCGACGCCTTCGTGCTCCTTCGCGGCGAATACGACAAGATCGGCCCCAAGGTCGAACGAGCCCTCTTCCGCGCCCTCCCGCCGATGCCCGCCGGCGAACCGAACAACCGCTTGGGCTTCGCCCGCTGGCTCGTCGACGGCAAGCACCCGCTGACCGGCCGCATCTGGGTCAACCGCGCCTGGGAACGCTTTTTCGGCATCGGCCTCGTGAAGACGTCGGAGAACTTTGGCTCGCAGGCCGAATGGCCGAGCAACCCCGAACTGCTCGATTGGCTCGCGGTGGAATTCGCCGACCGCAAGTGGGACATGAAGGCGATGCACAAGCTGATCATGTCCAGTGCGGCCTACCAGCGCAGCGCGGCGGTGACCCCCGCGATGCTCGAGAAAGACCCCGACAACCGCCTGGTCGCCCGCGGCCCGCGCTTCCGCCTGCCGGCCGAAGTCATCCGCGACCAGGCCCTGTGGATCTCCGGCCTGCTCGTCGACAAACAAGGCGGACCCAGCGTGAAGCCCTACATGCCCGAGGCTGTCTGGGACGAGACCAGCGTCTATGGCGACATGCGCAACTACAAGCCCGACATGGGCGAGGGCCTCTGGCGCCGCTCGCTCTACACGATCTGGAAGCGCACGGCCGCTCCACCCACGATGCTGCTCTTTGATTCGTCCGGCCGCGAGGTGTGCACGGTGAAGCGTTCCCGCTCGAACACGCCGATGCAGGCGCTGTCGCTCCTCAACGAGACGACCTTCGTCGAGGCCGCCCGTAAGCTCGCCGAGCAGACACTCCGCCAACCCGGCGACGCCGACGCCCGCCTGTCCTGGATGTTCCGCAAGGTGGTCCGTCGCGACGGCACCCCGGCGGAACTCGCCGTCCTGCGCAAGGGCGTCGATAAGCGGTTGGCGACCTACGCCGCCGACCCCACGCTGGCTCCGAAGCTCCTCGCCCAAGGCCTGAGTCCCCTCCCCGCCGACCTCGACAAAGCCCAGCTCGCCGCCTGGACGGTCACGGCCAACACCCTCCTCAACCTCGACGAAACCGTCACCCGCGAATGAACTGCAACGACCGTCAATTCCTCGGACTCGACCAGGCCACCAAGATGGCCCTGTCCCGTCGCACCTTCATCAAGGGTTCCGCGGGCGGCATCGGCCTCGCCGCGCTGGGCTCGCTGATGGGCACGCCCGCCTTCGCCGCCAACCCGGGCCTGGGCTTCCCGAACTTCAAGCCGATGGCGAAGCGCGTCATCTACCTCTTCCAGTCCGGCGCCCCCTCACAGATGGACCTCTTCGACCCGAAGCCCCAGCTCGAGGCGATGCGCGGCAAGGATCTACCGGATTCGATCCGCAAGGGACAGCGTCTGACGACGATGACCTCAGGCCAGAAGAACTTCCCAGTCGCCCCCTCGGTCTTCAAGTTCAAGCAGCATGGGCAGTCCGGCAATTGGTTCAGCGAACTGATGCCCCATATCGCCTCGAAGTCCGACGAGTGGTGCGTGATCCGCGCGATGCACACGGAGGCCATCAACCACGACCCCGCCATCACTTTCATGCAGACGGGCTCCCAACTCGCCGGTCGTCCGAGCATCGGCGCCTGGTCCGCTTACGGCCTCGGCAGCGAGAACGCCGACCTGCCCGCCTACGTGGTGATGACCTCCTTCGGCAGCGGCCGGCCGGATGACCAACCGCTCTATGACCGCCTCTGGGGCGCGGGCTTCCTGCCCTCCAAACTCCAAGGGGTGAAGCTCCGCAACAAGGGCGAACGCGTGCTCTACCTGAAGGATCCCGAGGGCATCCCCCGCGAGGTCCGCCACGAACAGCTCGACGAGATCGCCGCGCTCAACAACCAGCACCACGGCGTGCTCGGCGATCCGGAGATCCAGGCCCGCATCTCCCAGTACGAGATGGCCTTCCGCATGCAGACCAGCGTGCCCGACCTGCTCGATCTTTCGAAGGAACCGCAGCACGTGCTCGACCTCTACGGTCCCGACGTGAAGCGCCCGGGATCCTACGCTTCGAACTGCCTCCTGGCCCGTCGCCTCTGCGAACGCGACGTCCGCTTCATCCAGCTCTTCCACATGGGCTGGGACCACCACGGCGGCCTCCCGAAAGCCATCAAGGGACAGTGCGCCGACACCGACCAAGCCACCGCCGGCCTGCTCACCGATCTCAAGCAGCGCGGCCTGCTCGATGACACGTTGATCGTCTGGGGCGGCGAATTCGGCCGCACCACCTACTCGCAGGGCACGCTCTCGGAGACGAACTACGGCCGCGACCATCACCCCCGTTGCTTCACGGTCCTGATGGCCGGCGCTGGAGTCAACAAGGGTACGACCTACGGCGAGACCGATGACTTCAGCTACAATATCGTCAAGGAAGGCGTCCACGTGCACGACCTCAACGCGACGATCCTGCACCTGATGGGCGTCGAACACACCCGCCTGACCTATCGCTACCAAGGCCGCGACTTCCGCCTCACCGACATCCACGGCGAAGTGGTCAAGGAGCTGCTGGCCTGAACCAAGCTCAGGCACTCCTCGCCTTCCGCACGGCGACGGCCTCGATCTCGATCTTCATGCGCTGATCCATCAAGCGCGCAGAGATCATGGTCGCGGCTGGTCGGATCTGGCCAAACTTCTCACGCAACACGGGCCAGCAAGACTCGAAATCACCAGGCTCAGGGAGATTTTAGCGCGCCCCGCGACGATACCGCGCGCGCGAGTTGCGGAAACGGGGCCGAAAGGAAACTCTTGCTGCTGCCGACTCATCGCGCGTTCCCGCTCTTCATTTACCGTTGGAATGCGCACCGGGCTGAACGCCTTTTGTTTCCACGCTCATACCCATCCAGACGCTGGCACAACGCTGCGGCGTCGAGCCGGTCATTCTTCACCCCTTTGCCGCGTTCATCCCAGTCCTGGGGTTGTACCACGTAGTTCTTGATGCCGAGTTCCTCCAACCGACGGTGCAGATGGAACCCGAACGCACCCGCTTCATAACAGGTCACCACGTTACGGGTGAGCTTCTGCTGTTTCATCACAAAGAGCATGAGCTCGTCGTAGTTCATCTTCTGCACGGGCTGCGGAGTTGCCCCGTCGACCTGACGGCTTACCCAGTAATATTGGGCGTGGGCGTCAATGCCGAGTTTGATGGAGTCGTAGGAGGCGGTTGATTGGGATGGATATGTGGTTGTCTTAGCTTTTAAGATCGCGGGATATCGCGCCGCTCGACAACCTCATGTCATCTATCATTTTTGGCGAGGTCGTGAGCGGTAAGTATCAGTGTAAGCGGAGATGAACTCCCAACAATCGGCTGCAGGCGGACGCTCGTGCCTCGCGCCGCTGAGCCGAGTCGTTGGGTGACTTAGACACATGCTGAAAAACGTGCGTAAACTTAACGACGGAGAGTCTGCATGCGGTAGTGTGAATGCCGTAACGCGGCTCGGGCAGACCGTATGCAGACCATCGGGACCCTGGTCTCTGGCAGTCCATGCCCTGCTGCGGTACTTGGCCGCAGTTGACTTCAAGTACGCACCCCGGTTGCTGAACACTGATCAGCATTCGGAGACTGAAACCTTGTCCTACATCGATGGCGAAGTTGCCATGAGACCATGGCCAAAGTGCTTACTCGTAGAGGATGGGATTTTTCAGGTCGGCGTAATGCTACGCGCCTATCACGATGCCGTGGTCAACTATGAGCCGCTACCAGGTGCCGTCTGGAGGGACCCGGAGGCACAGTGGCATGCCGGCATGATCCTTCGTCATGGCGACCTTGGGCCATGGAACATGGTTTGGAAGTCCGATCGTCTTGTCGGTTTAATCGATTGGGATCTTTTGGAACCAGGGATGGCTCTCAGTGACGTGGCCCAAGCTGCTTGGAATTGTGTCCCATTACGACCAGACGCAGAATGCATCGCGGCCGGTATTCGGCTTGACGACAGACTGGATCGACTCAGGGCGCTGTGTACGGCTTATGGTACGCAATCGGATCGGGTACTGACCGGGCTTTTAGAATTGCAGGAGAATGAAATCAGGCGCACCGAACGATACGGCCGTAGAGGACTTCAACCGTGGAAGATATTTTGGGATCAAGGCGATGTAGATAAAATGCGCGCAGAAATGCGCTGGCTTCAAGACTGGATAAAGAACTCCCAACAATCGCTTGCAGCGTGCGGCCCTTGATGAGCTTCATGCTGTAGAACGGCCTGCTCTGGGCGTCTACGCCGATGTTGTAGATGGGAACAATGTTTGGATGCGCGAGCTGGGCGAGCACCTCTGCTTCCTTTGAAAATCGGGGATCTTCGCCACCCTCACTCACGCTGCTGACTTTGACGGCCACGTTGCGTTTGAGCTGCGGATCTTCTCCAAAATAAATCTGCCCCATGCCGCCCCTAGCGATTTCACGAACCAGAGTGAACTTGCAATGGGTAGATGCTTCATCAGCCGAAGTTGAAGGAGCAGCTGTTGTCCCTGTTGACGCAGTCTTCTGAACATTCGATCGTGTGGGAGTTCTCTGCGGAATGGTCACCTTTAGCGCGCCCCGCGACGATACCGCGCGCGCGAGTTGCGGAAACGGGGCCAAAAGCGATTTCCTATCATTTGGAGGGATGTCATTCTCAAAGTCTGGCACACCGACCCGCTGATTTGCCCGCATTGCCAGCACCGGATGCGAGTGCTTGCGGTGATTGATCAAAGGAAGGTGATCGAAAAGATCCTGCTTCATCTCAACTTGTGGAGCGGACTGCCAGCGTTCATGCCGC
>CANJZW010000139.1 GCA_947479475.1 Chthoniobacteraceae bacterium | reverse complement strand
TTTGCGGGAGCACTCAACCAAGTCTGGCAGCAGTTCTGGTTCTCTGAGATGGCCCCTCCGGCAGCACAAAAAACCGCGCCAACAGTGTAAATCTCATGGGACAGCATCCACACAGAAAAAGAAAAAGACGGTCGTAAAAGTTGCAAATGCCTCTGATCAGAATCCGCCGCCGTTACTCTGTACCATCCTCCTAAATCTCACGTTTTCCTCAGGCTGTGGGATGACTGTGAATTCCGGACTCGGACCTGTTTTGCCTCGATGAAAACGCGCTTCGGCTAAAACAAACTCACCTCGTCGGGAGGCGTTTTGCGCGCCTGCACGGCGCGAGGGGCGGAAACGGAAGCTGGGGCTGAAGCAATTTCGGGCGGCGCGGCGAAAGGGTCAAAGGGAGAAAGCTCGGCCTCCGCGGAGGTCTCGGAAGCATTGCGGGTGATGAGTTCGATGCGTTTTTCCGCCGTGTTCAGCCGCTCCTGACACACTTTGACAAGACGCGTCCCCTCTTCATAACGGCCCAAGAGCTCTTCGAGAGGAAGGCGATCGCCTTCCATTTCCTCCACAATCTGCTCCAGGCGTTCCAGAGCAGATTCAAAGGTTGGTTCAGTTTTGCCGGTAGGTTTGGCCATGAGATTGTCCGAGAGCTTAAAAGGGACTGGCATCAAGCTCAACCCCGCGTTTGTAAGGACTCAATCACCCTACTGAGCCTATAGCGAGCGCCGGCGCATCACCGTGGAAGGCAGGGCGGCACCAGGCAACCCCATTCCTCCCCAGTAATCCATCACCCCAAGCGCGGTGAAACGAAACACCATTGCCTGAGCCTCCGCCAAATCAATCCCTGTCCGTTTGGCCAATGAAAGCAGAGACTCAGCCCCATTGACCCCTCCGGCAAACCTCAGCTCCCTTTCCGTCAGACGCAGACGTTGCACAATATCCGTCCCCCGGCGTGTGTAAACCGGAGACCCGTTCGGGCCGATGCGCAGGGACAGCGGCAGTTGATCCATCCGCAAGTGCCGCAAGCACACCAATACCCAATTGTCCGCGTCATCTCCCGAGGCGGGGAACTTCGCGGCAAACTCGGGGAGTACCTCCAAGCGCTCAAATTCAAAGGCGACACGACCCACGCTCCAGAGAGAGGCGAAGACGCGCTGGCCGTGCTCCCGAATCAAAGGAACCACCACTTTCTCTGGGAGCAAACCTTTCAACCCAAGATACAGAAAGAGCGGGCACCCAGACACTGCCTGCCCCAACTGCGCCTCCATGACCTGTCCGAGGCTGGCTTCTTCCAAAACCGCCGGCGAATCCCGGCAATAAAGCGCAAAATTACGCGTCGATGCGAAGACAAAGCGCCCCTTGCTCACGTACAACTCAATCGGCGTACGGCTCACAAAAAATCGCAACACCCCCGTGAGGCGGTCGCCATGAGCCATCTGCAGGGCTGCTTGGATCTGGAAAAAACCCGTGTGCCCGCTGAACGCAGAGCGCGCAGGGTCCTGAAACTGCGAACCAACGGTCGCCGCCGTGGGAGTCGCCACCAAACGCGCCAACAGATCCTCCAAAGCATCCCGGCCCAGTGGACGCGCGATTACCTTGCGAATATTCGGAAACCGATCCTCCATGGAATCCGCCTCCCCGGAGGAATTCACCAGGCAAACCGGAATCGAAGCCGTCACTGGGTCGCTTAAAAGGCGCGCACACACTGCCTCGGCCTTGAGGTCCGGCAGTGCATCCGAGAGCAAAATCAGCTCGGGCTGTGCCACCTGAAGCCGCTCGAAAGCGTCCATCCCACGCTGGGCGTACAAAACATCTACCGCCGCACCAGGGTATTGCTGGGCAAGAACCTTCTCCGCCAAATCGGCGGAGGCGGGCGAATCGTCAATTACGAGTACTTTCTGGAACATGACCGGGGTGGGCGGCCGACGCAAAAAAGAGCGTCGAACCGTGCGGCACATTAAACCGCCACGGAACAGGGTCAAGGTTGCTCCGCGCTCCAGCGCACCAATTTAGGGCCAGAATTCGACGGCGGACCCAGATCCAGCCCCGGCTTACCCGCCTACCCGCTCCGTACTCTTTGTTCCCTAGAGCTAACGTGTTAGAAATAAACGATCGAAATCCCCCGCCAACACTCCCCTTTTGCCGTGCTGGTTTGGGACCAACCCAATTCCAATCCCTTTTCTCCGCAGATTACCAAACCCGCTTGCTCGGGGGCCAGCGGGGAGCCCGGCAGCCGGGGTTTTGCGTTGAGCCGAAGTTCTTTTACCCAGCCACACTTCGAACCGCCGTTTGAAACATAAAAATCGGGGCGTGCCCGACTGCTCCCCGCTCTCATTCGCGCCGCCTCCGGACCGCCGCCTTGTCACAGATCATCTTTTGCGCGGGTTGTGACGCCGTCCACCCGACGCCCTACCAGTATGTCTTCACGCGCGCGCCTCTCGACAACCTCATGCCAGCGATCAACTCCATTTTCCGCCGATGGGGAGAATCAGAAGCACGCGAGTGCGGCGGCCGCTCGCAGGGATACAGAATGGCAGATGCGCGTGCACGAAGCTGCTGCTGACTTTCCTTTCTTACATCACCCTGACTGCCGGGCTTGTTGCGCCGTCCGATACTCGGTCGGGGTGGAACCGGTGCGACGTTTGAATTGTTCGGCAAAGCTGCTGGCATCGACGAACCCGGTTTTGGCAGCGATCTCAGCGGCCGTGAGGCGCGTTTCGGCCAAGAGTTGCATGGCCGCTAAGACGCGGGTTTTGATCAGGAATTCCTGGGGGCTCAATCCAAAGGCAGCTTGAAAACGCCGCTGTAGATTGCGAAGCGTCAATCCACAAGACTCGGCCAGTGCCTTCAAGGAAATGTTTTTTGCAAAGTCGCTGCGAATGACCCCCACGGAGCGTGAGACGGTCTGCATCAGGGGGAGTCTCATCTCGTGCTCGGCGGCTCGGCGGAGGACGCCCATGATCCCGATGGGACGCTGACTGGCGTCGAGCAGCGGCAATTTTGTCACGAAGAACCAGTCGGGAAGCCCCTGACTGTCAAACCACAGTTCTATGCGCTCGATGAGCGGCGCTTCTGCGGTGAGTAGACGGCGATCGTCGTGAACATAAGCCGCCGCCATGCTGGCGGGGTTGATGTCAAAATCGGTGAGGCCAAGCATCTCTTTTTCATCCTGCATCCGATAGCGTTGCAGGATGCCGCGGCTCACGAACATGGTGCGTCCGAATTGATCTTTCGCGAAAAATTCCACGCCGGGGATGCAGTCAAAAATCCGGTGGAAGTGGGCACCAGGATCGAGCTGATCCAGCCAGGCCTTCCGCTCCTTCTCCAATCCTTTGATTTCGCGCGCCGACCGAGGCCTCCAGTTGAGACGGGGCTGAATAAGGCGCGCATTTGGCATAGACTTTGTCGCCACGTTGCGAGGTCATTCTGGTAATATCAAGAACCAACCATGATTTTGACTCTTGATCCCATTTCCGCTTTCCTGCTACGCACGAAATTGCAGTTGGTCGTGGGCACTCGTGAGGCCTCGATATTAGCAGAGCAGCGGTTCGCCGTGGAGAATGATCACGCGGCTGAGGATTGATGCCGGCTAGACCCTGATGCCCGCCGACGACGCCCATGAAAATCACTCTACTCCTTCTGATGAGCATCGCCGCCGTTTCGCCAGCGCGTGCACAGAACACAGATGCAGAACTTTTGTTTGTGCGTCGCATCGCACCAATTTTCCATGAGAAGTGTCTCGCTTGTCATGGAAACGATGAGGCAATGATCAAAGGTGGGCTGGATATGCGGACACTCGCCTCCACGCTGAAAGGTGGCGAAAGCGAGAAGCCGGGGATTCTCGCGGGCAAGCCAGACGAAAGCCCCCTGTATCTAGCGGTGACGCGGAGGCACGATGCCTGGGAGCCTATGCCTCCAAAGGAGGCCGACAAGCTTTATGCGGAACAGATGGCATGGATCCGTGACTGGATAGCAGGTGGTGCACCGTGGCCGGATAACGCTCGTATAAACGCGATTACCAAAGCGAATGAGGCTAATTGGTCGGCAGAAGATGGCGTGGGGGTAAAGACATCCGGTGGCCTCTCGCCGGAGTGGACGAATCGCAAATACAAACCTGAGGGACTGTGGGCTTATCAGCCCGTGCAAAAGCCGCACGTGGAGACAAGCAGACTTGAAGGCAAGGAGAAGAATCCAATCGACACGCTGATTGCGGCGAAGATGCCGGATGGGCTCACCACAGCACCGTCAGCGGATCGCGTCACGTTGATCCGACGTGCGACGTTTGATCTCCTCGGCTTGCCTCCGAAGCCGGAGGAAGTGCAGGCGTTCGTTAAAGACTCGCGGCCTGACGCAGAGGCGTTCGCTCCTGTCATCGAGCGGCTATTGGAATCCCCGCACTACGGCGAGCGCATGGCGCAGCATTGGCTGGATGTTACGCGCTATGCCGATTCGTCGGGCTTCTCCAACGACTTCGAGCGCGGCAACGCCTGGCGGTATCGAGATTACGTTGTACGCTCATTTAATGCGGACAAGCGCTATGATCGGTTCGTGCGCGAGCAGATCGCGGGCGATGAGATTGAACCCGGCAATCCCGAAATGATCGTGGCGGCTGGTTTTCTACGCATGGGGCCGTGGGAGCTAACCGGCATGGAGGTGGCGAAAATTGCACGCCAGCGCTTTCTCGATGACGTGACCAACAGCGTGGGAGAGACCTTCCTCGCGCACTCGCTGCAATGCGCCCGGTGTCACGATCACAAGTTCGATCCCATCCCAACGCGTGATTACTACTCGCTGCAAGCGGTGTTCGCGACAACGCAAATCGCCGAGCGCCCCGCTCCGTTTCTACCAACTGAATCCACGAAAGACTTCGACGAAAAAAAGTTCCCAGAGATGCGTCGCGCCGAGCATGTGGCGGAACTTGCGGTGCTAGATGACATCCTGTTGCGCAATGCCCCGCGCTGGTTCATTGAGCAAAATAAAGATGCGTCTCAGTGGAACGCCGCCGTCGAGGCGGCACGGAGTTCATCGACCATTGCCAGGAACGGTTTTCCGGATGTGTTTGCGAGTGCCAGGGAGATTTTGAGGAAGCAAGGCGTGCCGGAGACCGATTTCCCACCCAAACTTGTCGGGTTCACCCCGGAGCAGTTTGGATTGGAACGCGTGGCCCGCAAAGGACTGGAACGCATCAAATGGGAACTCGACCGCTACGAACCAGTGGCGCTCTCCGTTTACAACGGCCGCACACCGCAGGTGGTCACGATCGTCGCGCCCTTCCGCATTCCGGTGAATCGCATGACGGCCGGCGATTTGGAGGAGACCTGCGTGCTCACAGGCGGCGACCCGTTTGGCTCCGGTGAAAAAGTGAAGCCAGGCGTGCTTAGCGTACTGGGGGCCGCGCAGAAGACGCCGATCCCGGATGCCATCGACGGTCGCCGAAAGGCGTTCGCCGATTGGGTCGTCAACCCACAGAACCCACTCACCACACGCGCTATCGTGAACCGCATCTGGCTCTGGCATTTTGGTCAACCGATTGCAGGCAATCCGAACAACTTTGGCAGCACGGGAAAGAAGCCTACACATCCTGAACTTCTCGACTGGCTCGCTGCCACCTTCGTCGATAAAGGCTGGAGCTTTAAAGCCATACACCGGTTCATCATGAACTCCGATACGTATCGCAAGAGCGCCACGCATCCTGATTTGAAGGCACTCGCGGAAAAGGACCCCACCGGCACCAGTTACGCCGTCTTCAAACCGCGCCGCCTCACAGCCGAGGAATTGCGGGATGCCATGCTCGCCGCCACCGGTGAACTCAATCCCACGCTCGGCGGCATTCCAAACCGGCCCGAGATCAATCTCGAAGCCGCCCTCCAGCCTCGCCAGGTCATGGGCACCTTCGCCTCCGCCTGGACGCCCAATCCCCAACCACAGCAGCGACATCGGCGTTCTCTCTACGCGCTCAAGATTCGTGGCCTGCCCGACCCCTCGCTGGAAGTCTTCAACGCACCCGCGCCCGACTTTTCCTGCGAGCGCCGCGAAGCGTCCACCGTCACGCCACAGGTTTTCAGCTTGTTTAACGGCCAGAGCACACAATCCCGCGCGCTCGGTCTCGCCCATCGCGCTATTAAAGAAACGCGGAGTGATGAGGAAGCTATTGCGCTGGTCTTCGCACTTGTCTTCTCCCGTAAGCCCAATGTCGAGGAGACACAAACCTGCCTGTTTCATTGGCGTAACATCAAAGTGCTGCTCGGCGATAAAAAAATGCCCTCTCAAAAGCGGCCACTCGAAGTCCGGCGGGATGCCGTGGAAGAGAATACCGGGGAGAAGTTTTCCTTCAACGAGAAGTTGCACGCCTATACCGAATTCGTGCCTGACCTCCAGTCTGCCGATATGACCTCACACACCCTCGGCCTTGCCGATGTGTGCCTCGCACTGTTCAACTCCAACGAGTTCGCTTATGTCTACTAAACCCGTTTCTCGCAGCGCCGGAGCCCGCGCATTGCATGCACCCACGCGCCGCGAGTTTGTTTACGGCATGGGCGCAAGCCTCGGGAGCATCGCCTTCAGTTCTTTGCTCGCCGAAGAGGAGAAGAAGCAACCGCTCGCACCGAGGCCAGGCCACTTCCTTGAAGCGAAGGCGAAGAACGTCATCTTCTTGATGATGGAGGGCGGCCCTTCGCACATCGACACCTTCGATCCCAAGCCAAAGCTGGAAAAGATGCACCTCAAAGAATTCGTCCGCGAAGGCAAGCAGGTCTCCGCACTTCAGGGGGGCAAACGCTACTACGTGCAGAGCCCCTTTAAGTTCATCAAAGCTGGACGGAGCGGCGCGGATATGGCGGACAACTGGGCGCATCTCGCCAATGTAGCTGACGACCTCTGCTTCTTCCGTGGTTGCACAGTGGACAGCGTAAACCATCCGACTGCGATGTATCAGATGAACTGCGGGAACCGCTTCGGAGGCGATCCCGGCCTCGGCGCATGGGTGACCTACGGCCTCGGTACCCTGAATCAGGATTTACCCGGTTTCATCGTACTGCCCGAGGTGAGCTATCCGCAAGGCGGTGCCGCGAACTGGAGCAACGGCTATCTGCCCGCTAATTACCAGGGCACTCCGTTGCGCGCGAAAGGCTCGCCCATTCTCGATCTCACGCCAGCGCCTGGTGTCAGCCCCGAACGTCAGCGAAAAAACCTCGACCTAATCGCAAAGCTCAACACCGCGCACGCAGCAAACCATCCAGGGCACGACGAACTCGCCGCGCGCATGGACAACTACGAACTCGCCTTTCGCATGCAGATGCAGGTGCCAGAGACGCTCGACCTCTCCACAGAAGAAGCAAAGACCAAGGAACTTTACGGCATCGGGAATGACGCAACCGATTCCTTTGGCCGCAAATGCCTGCTCGCCCGCAAGCTGATCGAGAAAGGCGTGCGCTTTGTGCAGCTGTATCATGGCTCCTGGGACAGCCACGATTACATCGAGCGCGCTCATCGCAATCTCGTGCGCGGCGTGGACCAGCCCATCGCCGCCCTCATCACAGACCTTAAACAGCGCGGCCTCCTGGATAGCACGCTCATTGTATGGTGCGGCGAATTTGGCCGTACGCCTGACAACGGCGTGCGCGGCGGCACTGCCTACGGTCGCGACCACAATGCCAACGCCATGACGATCTGGCTCGCCGGCGGCGGCTGCAATGCTGGTCACACCATTGGCGCCACCGACGAACTCGGCATGGCGGCTGTCGAAGGCAAGGCTCATATCCGAGATTTCCACGTCACCCTCCTGCGCCTGCTGGGCCTCGACGACAACAAACTCACCTACTACCACGCCGGGCGCTTCAAGCAGCTCAGCCAATTCGGTGGCTCCGTCATCAAGAACCTGATCGCGTGATTTACCCTTTCATCTCAACAATGAAACACATTTACACCCTGCTGCTCACCGCGCTGCTCGTACTTTCTTCTCATGCTTTTGGACACGGGCTGCAAATGTATAGCCTTCAGGACGAATTTGATCGTGATACACCAGCCACGCTGGATCGACTGAAGTCGCAGGGGTTCACGGACCTTGAAACGAGCGTCTTCACAAATCTGCCTGCGCGCGAATTGCGTGCGCTGCTTCACGCGCGCGGTATGACGTGTTCGAGTCATCATGTGCGGCCTGAGAATTTAGAGAAAAGGATGGAGCAGGTCATCGAGGATGCGAAAGCCCTCGGAGCGATGCAGGTAGTGTGCCCCATACTGCCCCACAAAGGCCCCTTGGACCGCGATCAAGTTCTCGAGGCGGCGGCGAAGTTCAACCGCTATGGGGCTGCCTTGAAGGCGGCAGGCCTGCGTTTTGCCTACCACAATCATGCCCTTGATTTTATCACGGCGGATTCCCCAACGGTCCCAGCGGAAACCTTCTATGATGTGCTCGTCGCCGCCACCAAACCCGATCTGGTGAGCTACCAGCTTGATGTATTCTGGGTGGCCTGGGGCGGGGCGAGTGCCATGGAGGTCATCGAAAAACACGGCAACCGCATCTGTTCACTGCACCTCAAGGACCTGGCTCGCGATGCAAAGCCGGATGTTGGCAATCCCAAGTCTGCACGTCCGCTCAGCGTCCGTCTCGCGGCTGGTCGTGTTGATATTCCCGAGGTGATTGCGTCTGCGAAGAGGAAGGGCGTCTCGCATTTCATCATCGAAGATGAAAGCCCTAACGCAGCCACGCAGCTCCCCGAAAGCTTGAAGGCGGTGAAGCCTCAGCTGGAGGGAACGCAGAATTCGGGCAAGTAGCTCGCACCCTACGCCTGCATGAAGCGAATTGTTTGCGTTACTCTCAAACTTTTCCTGCTGCCTTTTGTTGGAAGCGCGCGTGGCGCGGATTTTCCATCGTCTGCAAAGGCAATCAAGGAGGGCGAATCGTGGTGGCATCGGATGTTCTCAATCGCGTTCGACGGCCACGGAAACTTTGTCACGCCGCACCTTGATGCGCTGCACACCACCGCCGCCAGTTTAGGTGCTGGGGGTTACCATGGCGTGTGGGATGCGGACCTAAATCGCGACATGCCTTGGATGCGAGGCCATGAGCAGGCTTTTGCGGACCATCCTAAAACGAAGCGCGTCGTCTACATCGAAGGCAACCGATCCGAGCAGGTACTGGCGCGCTTATCTGCAGATGGACGAGTGCTGTTTACCTCACCTCTGCTCAATGATCTCCGTGACCCAAAACGCATCCAATACATCAAAAGCCTGATCACGCCCGGAGGCCGCACTGTTTGGTTCGGGGACTGGACGTTCATGCAATCGCCCGAACTGAAAACACCCCTCGGAAGAGCACTCCCGACGGCGAAATCCCTCGGTCTTCCTGCGTTCACGCATCCGCTCGATGGCAGCCCCATAACCTCTGAGGCAGACTTCTGGCGCACGCGCTCGGCGTCGGCACTGATCGGCGAACGCAACGAGGCGTTTGAAAAATATGCTTCACTCCCAAACGACATGGCAGGAGCGCCAGGGCTTTTTGTTTTGAAGTCAGATTTTCTGGTTGATGAGCTGTTTTGCCAGCATCGGATAAGCGCAAAGCCCCTCACGCCGTGCGGGTAGATAGCCGTCTATAGATCCCATGCGCGAGTACATCAAAAGACAGACGCTACGCAGTA
>CANJZW010000138.1 GCA_947479475.1 Chthoniobacteraceae bacterium | reverse complement strand
TTGGTGGATTTCTTGAGCCAGCGCCCCTGAGAGTCTTGGTAGCTGGCGAACCAGTAGGGGGATTTGAGGCGTTTGTGAAGGCTTGGCACAGTGAGAAAAAAAGTGAGAAAAACCAACAGTGTCCAAGGCGTTCCACGGTGTCCACCTTTAAGTGTAAACACCTCTGCGCAAGGCAGGTGAAAAGAAGTGTGGGTTCGAGTCCCACCATCGGTGCCAGTCCCTGAAATTCAACAGTTTAAGTTAATTTCAAGGGCTCTGAAAGCAAAAGCGTGACACGGAACATGACAGCGTCCCTCCTAATCTCACACCGCCTCACGTTTTTAGAGTCTGTTTAGACTCGCTTGCGGGGACTCTACGTCTGCGGGGGTACTCTACGTCAGGTCAATATGGATGTTCAGTCCGCCCTCCTGCGGCACCTTCGACTCCGGAGGCATCGTCTTGATGAGCAGAGGCACGAACGTCTTCGGATCCTCCTGCGCCAACCGCACCAGGTACTCCACGCCCCCCCCTTCTCAAACGCCATCTGGATGGCCTCCCGGATCGACTGGTTTACCTTGTTCGGCGTGCCCTTTGCCCGCCCGCCCCAGCGGGTGCCCTTTGCCCGCCTCGGAGGGATTGCTGGGCCGGAAAAGGTGGGGGCAGTGAGTGAACCGGACGGAGCGGTTGCAGCTGAGGGGACGCCGAGCAGGCATCGGACATTTTGTATCATACTCCTATTTCGCCACTACTTTAGCCAAAAAGCGTGCCGGAGGTTCGACCGCTGTCCCGTTTTTCAAGAGCCGAGTCAAAGCCTCCGTGTTCCAATATAAAGCGACACGTCATGTCGGGCTTGCCGAAAGGAGTACAAAGCGTCGATAAGCCTGCCAGTAATCGATAGGCCATTTCATAGTGCCCCCCATTTCAGCAATAGCTCATCGTCGCCCTGTGCAATGCTTTCCTGGAGTTCCTCGAGGCAAGCGATAAATGCCCGAGGAAATTCTCAGCCGATGGCTTCATTCGGGGGATTTTGGTTGTCCGGCGAGGGGCATTGGGAGCAATCACCAAAGCGGGACTGCTTCTACTTCGTCTCCTTGGCATACTCTTGCCACGCTGCCTCGATCTTCGCGGTGACGGAGTCGCCGGTGTGGAAGATGAAACGGTGATGGAGTTTCAGACGCTCAGCGGATTTTAGCGTCGTCGTGCCATCGGGCAAGGCTGGGTCGTAATCGTGTTGGGCGAAAGGATTGGCGGAGAAAAGGCCGTAGGAGCGGACGTGCCAGCGCGTGGGATGGCGGTAACTCGCGGGGTGATTGAGGATGGCGATGCCGAGGTGCTCGCCGTCCACAGGGCCATGATAGTCGCACCACCTCGCGGGTTTACTCCAGGCATCCTTGTCGGTGAGACCGTCGCTGTTGATAATCTGACCGCCCTGTTTGCTGTCCACCGCCATGCTGGAAGGGATGCGTATGGAAAGGCCGGCGTCCTTGCGGTCGGCAAAGCGCACTTCACCATCGGTGGCGATGAAGGTTTGATCCACGTCGATGACACGGATCTCGCCTAGGACGCGGAAGGTAAGACGACGCTCTTCGGTGAGGAAACGTTTGCCAATGGGGTCCACGTAGTCGCACAACTCCACGAGGGTCGCTTTGTCCGCATCGGCCCTTACCTCGGTGAATTCACGGTGCCTGATGCCAGCAACCATTGGCAGGCGTTGCTTGCCACGCAGCGCGAGCTTGGGTTTTTGCATAAACTCCACGAAAGTCATGCGTTCGTGCCAGGTATCTCCTCCTCCAGCGTGCTTCTCGTCACCTGTGATTTTAGTCCATTCATCACTCGTGGCCGGAAAACTCCATGTGCCGCCGCCAATGCTCTCGTGGCCAAAGGTGATTCCGCGATGGTGCGGATGATCTAGCTGCTCCTTTGTTTCCCACGGCACATCCTGCATCGGATAGGCCCTTGTCATCGCCTTACCGGTAGGGCCGTAGACGGGCCAGAGGTAAGGCTTGTTGGCCTGGTCAATCACGTAGCTCGCAAACCGCTGGCGGCCCACACTGACGCTCACGCCGTGGTCGGTGTGTTCAACGGTAAAACCGTTCTCTACAGCGTGGGCGGCGGTTACGGCGAATAAAAGAACGGGAAGGAATTTGAGGTTCATGGTTTCTTTGCCTTTCATAAGGACTCAATCAATCGGAGCGAAGCTCTTGTCGTAAAACTGTTCGCGCGCACCAACCGGCACGGCCTGCTCGCTGAAGCGGCCTTCGAGTTTACCCGAGACGATATAGAGCCTCGCCTCACCGGGACCGAGTTTGTCGGTCAGGTGGATGTAATCGAAACGATTGTGCTGGGTCTCTGTTTTCCAGTCGACCGGCCGGCCGGTGATAGCGTCCTTCACGCTGGCGATCTCGGCTACGAAGTATTCGGGCTGGATCTCCTGCTTCTTGTATTTGGCGACGAGGCGATCCGCGATGAGGACGAGCAAGTCAGCGCTGGCTTCGTTCTCCAAGTCGCGGTTCACCGCATATACGGCCATCTGGCCAGATTTCAGCCAGCGGGCTTGCACATCGAGCGCGAAGGGCCGCGTGCGATGCACCGGAATCAGAGCGGGTGTGAAGGCTTGGAGAACGGGCTTGATGCGGGTGAACTGCTCACCAAAGGCCGCCATGGCGGCGAAGGTTTGCTCGTCCGTGACCTGCATGGTGCGACCGTCGAACAACATACCTTGCACAATACCAGACTGATGACTGTGCGTGCCCCAGCCCAGGATGCCGGTGCACCGATGCGAGAGGGCGAGATGCATAAAACTCGCCATTTCGACTCCAGAGGGCGTGCGCCAGTACTGTGCTGCGGCAGGCGCACCTGCCGGTTGACCAAAAAAGGGTGGCACCAGCCACCAGTCGCGTTTCGCATCGGCCTCGATCCCGAGGAAGATGCTCGTGGCTTCGAGACGTGGCTTGTAGGAAATCGGTTTGCCCACGCCGTAATCGAGCTTTTGAAAGCTGTACAAACGACCGAGCCGTATGAGATCGAAACTGTTGAGGTGGTCGTTGTAAATGCGGTCCGGGTCGGCGTCGCTACCCGTTCCCCAATCGTCGAAAATGGTGCAGGTGACGGGCTTAAACTGGGGGTACTTCTTGGTGACTTCTGCAAATATCGCGATGTGTGCGTCAAGTTTGGGGCCGATCTTGGGTTCATCCCCGATCATGTAGGTCAGCACGGCCGGATGCTTCATCATGGCTTCCTGCTCCGCGCCTCCAATGCGGTGTAGTCGGACGACAGCCTTCAATCCATATTCCTCCGCTAGATCGAGCTGAGACGGTGGCGAGTCCGTGCGCATAAGCACAACGGTGTTCATGTGCAGTTTACGCAGCTGATGGAAAGTGGCGCGCAGCAGGGTGCCAAGCACGGCGTCATCATCATTGCACTCCAGTTTCAAATAAGCACCGTACGGCACGACGGGGGACTGGACCGAGGCATCGGCGGGCGGCACGGGAAGCTTCCCGTGCGGTGCTCTCACCTTCCACGAGGCGTTCGCACCGCGAAGATCGGCATCGAGCCAATACACGACTCCCTCACGAGCAACGGTGACGGGCAGTGCCACTTCGTTCATACCGGGTTGAAGCATGATGTCCGCATCGGTGGCCGCAGGCAGGGCGGCTTGAGCTGGATCACGCCACACATAACTGAGTCTCACTTTCTGGACTGAAGAATACTCGTTGCGCACACGCAGCACCGGCGGCGAGCTCGTGCCATCGGCGATGGCGGTGATCTTCTCCGTATCGCTCAACGCGTCGAGGGGACACACACCGGCACCGCAGAAGTGCCCGGGCCCAAGTCGCAGCTCGTTTGTACCAGCCGCAAAATCGCGGAAGTAAAGCGTGTGCCGCGCTTGCGGGTCCACGAGAAACCTCTGCCAACGCTCGGTCTCCCCGGTTGGTTGGCGCAACACGGAATTTTCCGCATCGATCCACGCGTACACACGGGCAGGTTTGCTGAGCTCGAAACGGATCACTGAAGCAGCGAACAAATCATTTCCCGTGATGATGGCCGGATAATCCTGCAAAGCCTCGCAAACCGGGATTGGCAAACGGTCGCGATCACCGGGCCGTTCACCCATCTGCGTATCACGCCCGATAAACTCCAGCGCCCCCTTTCCCTGCGCCCGCAAAAAGGCATTGTCTGCTTTGTCCTTCCCGAGCGAACGCGTCTCCCCCTGCAGCATGCGAATGTTCAGCCCCCGAAACTCGGCAGCGCGATGAACGGTCTGGGTCGCAGGCTTTCCGTTAACGGTGAACGCGACCTCTCTAGGTTCTGAGAAAGCGGCGTGCGTTGTGGCATTTGGCGCGGTCGGAGCTGGGATGTTTCTGAGCCGCATCTCCTTGAATTCCACTTTCATTGGTGGTCCGAGGTGCAGCTGCAGGCCAAGGATTCCACTCCGTGAACTGAGTTGTGCATTGTCATCCCAGACATCCACGGCGAGTTTACCATTGAGCCAGTGTCGGAGCCGCGCGCCCTCTGCGAGGATAGTCAGGACGTTCCAATCATCCGGTTTCACGCCCGCATTGACTTCCTGCGCGTCGCCCGAAGTTTCGACGATTTTACGTTCCCCATTTTCATGGAAACGAACGACTTGTCCAATTTCCGCTAGATGACCGTTCCGGCGTTTCCCGTCCCGATCCTTCATCTCTTCCAACACCGCAGTGAAGCCCGGGCGGCTTGGCTCGATGTTGCATTGGTACCCCGCCACCTCATGGTTGCCGAGATCCTTGCTGCGATACTGTACACCAGAGTTGGCGCTCCTACCGGCGATCCGAAACTTCACATGCAACTCGAAATCTCGCACCTGGCCTCCCCGCCAGATCAGGTAGCTATGATGATCCACCTTGTGCTCGGGCGTCGTCTCCCCGACGAGGACACCGTCCTCCACACGCCAGAAACCTGGCGCACCATCCCAGTCCACGAGGTCGCGGCCGTTGAAAGGCTCGATCCAATTTTGGTTCGTCCCAGCGGCATCGGCGGCCGAGCCAACGTGGATGGAGTGCAAAACAAGCAGAAGGACGCGAGCCCAACTCTTCCAGCGGGTAAAATCAAACAAACGACGGTACGACATAAGGGGGGCGGTACTCACGCGTGAGGAGCGCGTTGGCGGAGGGATGACCGATGAACTGCTCGGTTTGCGGGTCGAAGTTTAGGAACTCGCCAAGAGTCAACTGATCGATCTTCAGATCAATCTCATTGGCAGCCATATGCGCGGCCAACCGATCAAAGCAATCCACGGCCTCCCGATTGCCACGGAACTTCTCGCGAATTAAATCGGGAGAGAGCTTTTTCCCCAGAAGATAAGAGATGTTTGCGGTGTGGCACAGGGCACTGGAAATATGGCCGTCGAGGATAGTTCCCTTCAGTTCGCCCGGATTCCCGCTGCGCACTGCGGCAATGAAGTTTGCGTAATGATTCTCAGCGTTCGCCGGTGCAGCCTTTGGCTCGGCGCTGGGGGCGGGGTTGATCTCTGGAACATCCTTCCACAAGAGATGATCGCCGAACTTCCGAATCAACTTTCCTTTAGAGTCGTAAGCCGCAGCATTCCAATAGTCTGGGCAGATGATGTATCCGTGTTCGTATTCGGCGACAACGCCAACCCCGACGCCGTGGATCTTATCCATCTCGCGTTCACCGGCCGTTTTTGACTTGGGAAGGCCGCGCACTTCAAAGATCAGCGGTGCCTTGGCGTAATCGTGATACACAAAAAGCGAGTTTGGCGTCTCACCATCGTCTTTGTAGCCGAGGCGCCCGCCCGCCGCGAAGATGCGACGTGAATGTCCGGCCTCGCCAAGAAAACGGCGAGCAATGTCCATCTGGTGGATACCCTGATTTCCAAGGTCGCCGTTGCCGTAATTCCAAGTCCAGTGCCAGTCGTAATGTACCGGCCCGTTCTTGGGATTGTTGCGCCGGGGGGCGGTCATCGGAGCCGGGCCGCACCATTGGTCGTAATCAAGGCCCTCGGGAATGGGCTGCTCGCCGCCGGCCAGTCCGATACTCGGGCGTGGATTATAGCAGAGGCCGCGGACCATCCGGAGCTTTCCGAGGGGTGCGCTCTTTATCCACTCCAGCGCCGCCGCAATACCCGCGCCAGAGCGGCTCTGAACGCCCATCTGTACGATACGGCGGTGTTTCTCCGCCGCCCGAACCAACTGGCGGCCCTCCCAAACGTTATGCGAGACCGGCTTTTCAACGTAAACATCCTTGCCTGCCTGGATCGCCCATATGCCGCCTAGTGCATGCCAGTGATTCGGCGTGGCAATGGAAACCGCGTCGATTTCTTTGCTGTCGAGCAGGGCGCGAATGTCGCGATACGACTTGGCCTCAACGCCTTTTGTCTTGAGACGCGCGACGCCTTCTTCAAGGACCCGGCCGTCGACATCGCACACCGCCACCACGCGAACGCCGCGAAGTGAAACGTAGTTTTTCAGATGGTCCTGTCCCCGGCTGCGAATGCCGACTACTGCAACGCGAATATCATCGTTTGCGCCAGTTGCTGCGGAGTGGAGCCGCGCCGGAAGAGAGAGCATGGTCGACGCGGCGAAAGTCCGTTTTAGGAACTGCCTGCGGTTGATTGGGGGCATATGATTAAACATAAAGGTGTAGGCCCTTGCGGCAAACCGTGAGGTTCACGGCAAAGGCTCGAAAGCGGGAAAAGACAAAATGACTTCATCCACGTAGTGGGCACCGCGGTCCCTCGGGCTTTCTTCCATCGATGCCGCCCAAAGGGACAGCACCAAGAGATCCGCCTCGGGCGGCACATCGATGGAAAGATTGATGGTATGCCAAGCCGATGTTCCATGAACAACGCCACTACCCTTTGCGGCATATGACATGGAGTGCTCTTGCACCTCCGACCATCCGCCTTTCATCCACCCTGGGTCGACTTGCGCTAACTCACCTGAAAATGTGGCCGCTCGGAGAACGTAGCGGTCGGGCTTGCCAACAAAGGCTGGCCGAAATGAAACCCTGAACTGAGCTTGGTGCCCGCCACCTCTTGGAAGCATCGGAGTCTGATGAAGGTTCACGACATAGTGTGCGCGGGTGAACTTATCGTCGGGCTTCGGGTCAAGTCGCAGCATGTGTCCGCCCTCTTTTGGCGAAGCACCCCTCTCTGAACTGACTAGGGCTCCAGTATCCACACTCCACAGGCCAACGGCCGTTGGAAAGGCTTGATAAACGATCTTCGGTGAATGTTCAAAACCCTCGTGCAGAGGTGTCGACCACTTCCTCAGTGACGGCGTGACATACGCGAAGACCATGGACGCGCAGAACATCCCAAAGACAATCCCCGCCGCTGCAACCGTGAGCGGACGCCAGGACCACCAGAATGCGCGGGTGCGCTCCCGCGAGTCGTAACGCGTGTTTACTGCCGTAGCGACTACCGCCATTTGTTGGAGCTTCCGACGCTTGAAGGAACGTCGCAGGTCCACATTGAGCTGGCTCCGCGCGGCCAGATAGGCCAGCGCTTTGGGATCGGTTTCCAATCGTTCAAACAAAAGCGGGTGTTCGGACGCTGGCAAGCCCCCGTCCAGGTAGAGATCCACGAGTTGGCGTTCAGCGTCAGTTATACGGTGGTCCTCTGAAGTTCCCGCTGTACACAGTCCGCGAGCAGATTGCGGATGCGGAACAGCATCACACGCACGGCGCTGGCGGACGACTCGATGGCCTCTGCGACGCGTTCCATGGGAGCGTCTTCCTCATAGCGCAGCGCCAGCATTTGCCGAGATTTCTCCGGGAGTTTATCGAGGCACTTCTCCAGCGCGTCGTTGCGTTCCGCGCGGTCTGGTTGCCGCTGTATGAGTGCCTCGGCAATCTGATGCATCAGCGCGTCAGAGAACACCAAACGCTCCCGTCCCTGTTTGCGATAATGATCCGCAATGCGCGACTTCGACAGCCAAAGCACCCACGCGACGAAGGGCCGCGCTCCATCGTATTCATCGAAGCGCCGCGCGACAGTAAGCGCAACCTGCTGGACTACGTCCTCCGCATCGTAAACACTGCTTACCGCTGCGAATACGTACGCCTGTACCGATGGCTCCACCTCCATCCATAGCCGGGACAGCCGCTCTCGCGCCTCTATTTCGTATTCGTGGTTCACATCCGTATGCCGCGCTGAGTTGCGAAACGTTAACAAAAAAAGTAACAAATGCGGTTTGTCCCTCCGTTCGCTCCTGATGCTATTTGCTTGAGCTGGGACTGATGTTGCTGAAACGGTGGGACTCCGAGGGACTGTAAGCACTTTTTCAATTTGCTTCATTGTTCAGTATGAAGAGCGGTGCTGCCCGCCGACGCATGGAGTTCATTGCGCAGAAACGAAAACGGGGCACAGCCATCCCACAGGGATGACGAAATTAGCTAAAAAAGTGGGCTGGGGAAAGGATCCCTACCACTCAGTAGGGGTATGCACCAAAAACCAGCGCCACTCTGACATTATCGTCCTCAAGCAGCTTCTCAACTTTATACCTCGAGGCGTTCTCAATCAGGTAGCCCAGAAAACTGGAGGTGGAGGCAAAAGCCCGCACTTTCAGCGTTTTCAGCCACCTGGCGGAATGCATTTCTTTTTGTAAAGTTTTGCTTCTAGGGACAGGCGCTCAAGACTCTTGCACACACCTTACGACGGCAAGGTGCGCTTCCCGATTTTCGCATCCCTGGGTTCCCTGCCGGCATTTGATTTGAACGCCGTGCAAATGCTTGTGCCCCCGAGTGAGAGCGCGGGACCGCAACCGCGCTGGAGGTGTCCGGCCTAGTTTCGCCTTTCTGCCATAGCGTACCTGCTGTACACTGCCGCGCATGTCATTTGGAGAGCTCAAAGAGCTCTTGTCCGGACCGTGCCGCCGTCATCCGGTGCGGAGCCTGCGAGTTTTTGGGTCTGTGGCGCGCGGAGAGGCTTCACAGGGAAGCGACTTGGATTTGCTGGTTCAATTCGAGGACATGCCCCCTGCTGAGTATGCCACTCACTATTTCGGCCTGCTCCATGAACTGCAGGATGCCGTGGGAACCGAAGTGGATCTTCTGACGCCGGGCGGAGTGACCCGTCCTTCCCTCAAACGGAATATCCAAGAAGAAAGTGTCCTTGTTTATGAAGCCTGAGCTTCGGGAGCATCTTGAGGAGGCATTGCGGCGAGGACATGAAGTCTAAAAGTTCGTCGCCGGACTGACTATTGAACAATATTCAGCAGACGATAAGACTCGCCTGGCCGTGGAGCGGTCCTTTGAAATAATCGGGGAGGCGCTGAACCGCTCCTTCAAGATTGCTCCAGAACAGATCGATTCCATCCGGAATTACCGGCAAATCATTTCGTTCCGCAATATCCTCGCCCATTGCTACGATACGGTGGAGGACAGGATTGTGTGGGGGATCATCGAAAGATCTTTACCCGAGCTGCTTGAGGATCTGCACAGCCTGCTCGGCTGCTGATGGCTCCCGGATGACTCCTCAGAGCCCGCGACAATCACCCCCAGGCTACGCTTTCGCCCGAATCCGGGGGATTTTCGACGTTGTTTCCCGGATCGTCTGCTCCTCTGCGTGCGTGTACGCATCGTTCATGCGGGTCGAGGAATGGCCGGTGATCCGCATCCGGTTTTCCTGTGAAACCCCGTTGGCGT
>CANJZW010000137.1 GCA_947479475.1 Chthoniobacteraceae bacterium | reverse complement strand
TGGAGCTGTTCAGGATTCCACCAGCCACAGAAACCGTCGCACCAGCGGCCAAGGAATTGGCGGCACCGAGGGTGACAGAGCCGGCGTTCACATTAAGACTGCTGGCAGCAACGGATGCACCAGAGAGAGTCAACTGACCGTTGCCTTGTTTCGTAAGAGCGAAGGCGCCACCCATCACGCCGCCCAAGGTGACAGCGCTATCGATGGTTAGAATGGTGTCAGCGGTAAGGGCGGCGGCTCCGGTTAAGGCGAGAGTGCCAGAATTGAGGGCGCTTCCCAGAGCAAGGGTGCCGGAAAGCGAGAGCGTATTGGCGATCGTCCGCGTGGTGGTGGAATCGGAGGAAAAACGACCGCCGCTGAAGGTGAAGAGGCCTGCACCCAGGGCGGCGTTGTTGCCTACCTGGATGGTACCGGCGCTTAGAGTGACACCGCCGACAAAGGTGTTGGCGCCGGACAGAGTGAGGGTGGAGACCCCGCTCTTCACGAGGCGCCCGTCCTCATTGGTAATGACACCCGCAAAAACGCTGTCTGAGGTGCCGCTAATGGTGAGTGCGTATCCACCGCCACCCAGATTGACCACGCCGAGGGCGGAGCCTCCGGAGGAGAGCGAGGAGATTTGCAATGAGCCGCCAAGGAGCAGCAACCCGCCGGTGACGGTGACGGCAGAGGAGCCTGAGAGAATATTTGTCCCCGCGAGCACCAGGCTGCCCGCGCTCACGAAAGTGGGTCCGGTGAAAGTGTTGACCCCGGCGAGTGTGAAGACGCCAGCGCCAGATTTCGTGAGGCCCGCCCCGCCAGCCAAGGTACCCGTGACCAATCCACTTTGGGCTAAAATAGTACCCGCGGTAACGGAGAAAATTCCGTTTTGAAGAGTCCCAGAAGTAAGAGTCAACACACCCGAGGTACTTGTCACTTGATTGCCCAGATCGAGCACTCCACCCGAGAGGGTGACGGATCCCGTGGAGGAGAGGGCGCTGCCAAGAATCAAAGATCCGGCGCTGACGGTGGTCAGGCCGCTGTACAAGTTGACTCCGCTCAACGTGAGCGACCCGCTTCCAGATTTAGTCAAAGCGCCAGAACCCGAAACGGTGCCAGTGAGCGCCGAAGAAGCGGCACCCGCCAGAGTAAGAACACCAGAGGAAAGCACCAACGAGCCCGCCCCGTAAATAGTTCCCACGGTTTCGCTAGTATTGATCTGCAGAGCGCCACCGTTGATGAACACAGAGCCCGCATCTGCGATCGCGGCACCTCCAGAGAGGATCAATGTTCCTGCATTCACACTGGTAAGACCCGTATAGGTGTTGTTGCCGGATAGTGTTAAGGTGCCATTCCCAAGAATCAGCGAGCCTGATCCACTAATGGCCGCACTGGCGAGTGAACTGTCCGTACGGCTGAAGATCAAAAGCCCATTATTGGTGACAGCGCCCGTACCGAGCAAACCAAGCGTGCCAGAGTTGATGGCGGCATCGCCGATTTGAAGCGTGCCCGCCGCAATGGTTGTCATGCCAGAATAGCTCCCGGCAGCGGCTAGGGTCGTTAAGCCTGAGCCCAATTTTGCGAGCGCAAGCAACGAACCGCCGTCGGCAAGCGTTCCCGAAACTAGGAAATTTCCAGTTCCGTCTAAAGTCAGAGTTTTGGACGCCAGCACGGTTTGGAGCGACCCAGACAGGGTCAGGGTCCCTGAGTTGGACAAGAACCAGGCGCCGGTGCTGGAGTTCGTAGCGGTGCCTATCGTGAGGGCTCCGGCGATGGTGTTGGTGCCGCTGCTGATAATCGCGGCGGTGCCCGACTGGGCGACCAAGAAGCTCAAAGAGTTCGAAAGCAGAATGCTCCCGTTGCTCCCGTCCAGGACGAGAACTGGGTTTTTGTAAAGATTGGCGCCCGTGAAAGAGCCCGAAACAAGCACGGACTTGGCACCCACGCTCAGGGCAGTCCCCAAGGCGTTGCTGTTATTAATCGAAAGAGAACCGGAGTTGATCGCGACGTTACCGGTGAACGCATTTGAAGCGCCCGTCACAAAGAGAGTGCCGATCCCCACCTTGGTAAGGGCCAGAGAGCCGGAGATCAAGCCGGCGAGGGTTAAGTTGGTGGTGGTGGTGGAATCCGAGAGACCAGTCCCGCCGAGCGTGCTGGTGACCAAGGTGGCACTGGAGTTAAAGAGCGTGCCAGAGGAAGCCAGCGAGAGGAGTCCGCTTGTGAGAGAGAACCCGTTGAGATTGAATGAGGCCGAAGATCCTCCGCTGGTGCCCACGACCAGACTGCTCAGCGTGTTTAGCGCGTTGGCAGCGCCCAAAACCAAAGTCCCCGCCTGCACCGTTGTGGCGCCGGTGTAAGTGTTGGCCCCGCTCAAAGTGAGAGTCCCGCCAAAAAGCGTGAGTGCGCCTGTGCCGCTGATGATATTCGCGAGGCTGCCGCCGTAAATGTCTGAGCGGTTGAAGACCAGCAGGCCGCTGTTGGAAATACTACCCGTCCCAGCAGACCCAGTGACTCCGCCCATCCCCAACATCAAGGTGCCAGAGGAGATGGTCGTGGTGCCGGTGTAATTGTTGGTGCCGCCTGTGAGCGCCCAAACGCCGGTGCCTGTCTTCACCAGACTGATGGTTCCAGCGTTGGAAAGGGACGGGGCGAATACGTTCGGGTTGCTCAGGGACCCTCCGGAGCCGGCGAAGGTAAAGGTCTTGTTGCCCGTGGAGGTGATGCTGCCGGCGCTGGAGAAAGTCAGTGCCGCAGTTCCTCCATCTTGAGGCGAAGCATTCAAAGTGAAATTACCGGGGTTTAAGGTGAAGAGTCGGTCCGTGGATGCGTTTTGCGAGCCAAGCCAGACAAGCGTCGCTCCGCCGCCCACCACCAGGCTGCCCGCCCCAACCGCGCCACTTCCGAGGGAAGACGGTGAACCACCGATGCCGAGCGACCCCACCATGAGCGTCCCTGCCGTCAGCGTTGTGATGCCAGTGTACGTATTGGCGGTGCCGGTTAAGACCCAAGTCCCGAGTCCGTTTTTGGTGAGGCCATACACACCCATCGCCAAGGTGCCGGCCAGCGTGTTGGAGCCAGTGCTTACCCCGTCCAAGGTTAGCGAGCCGCCGCTGAAGGATGCGGCGCTGACGATGTTGAGTGTCCCTGAGGTTGCCAAAAAGGTCCCGCCCGCGGTGCTCATCGAAAAGGTGCGACTCAGGTTGGTGGAGCCCGCGCCCAAATACTCCAAGGTCGTACCGGCTAGAGAGAGGGTTCCTGCGTTGCCAAAGGAACCGTCCGCAGCGAAGCCAAGAACACCCGCACTGACCAGAAGACTGCCACTGAAAGTATTGTTGGTTCCGCCGAGGATGAGACGACCCGCTCCTAACTTGGTTAGGGAGCCAGTCACAGATCCGCCGATCACTGTTTCTAGGAAGTTGACGTCGATGCCGGTCGCCACCGTTAGGGCCAGAGTGCCTGGCAGGGTGATGAGACTGCCCAGGGTTCCTGGATCGAAGGTGAGGCTTGTGCCGGCAAAACCAAGGGAGGCCGCAGAAATGGTCAGGCTATTGCCAAGGATGCGAGACGAGGTAAGGCCGCTGAGGGTGGTGGAGCTGCCTGTGATCGTCAGGGTCCCAGAACCGAGCGGGCCGGCGAGGAGGGCGCCTGTTTGGGTGGAACTGGCGCCAATCAATAGGGTTCCGGCAGCCAGGGTGGCTCCCCCGGAGAAGGTGCTGCTGAGACCGCTCAAAGTGACAGAACTGTTGAGCGTGCCGAAAGAGAGAAGACCGCCGCCGCTGATGAGCCCGGCATAACCTGCGCTTGAGAGGAAAGAGAGGGTTGCCCCGGAAGACAGCACCATCGAACCGGTGGACGCGCCAGTGAGAGTGCCAAGGCTCAGAGCGGCGGTGCCGCCGAGAACGAGGGCCCCATCTCCCTGAACTGTGGTGAGGGATTGCCCGTTGTTAAATTCGGTGGTGCCGGCCGAGCCAATGGTAAGCAAGCGGCCCGTGAGCGAGCCCCCAGAGAGAATGCGCAAGGATCCCGCCGATACCGTGGTGCCGCCGGTGTAGCTGCTGGCATTGGCAGAGCCTCCCAAAACCAAAGTGCCGGCGCCCGCCTTGGTCAGAGCCAAGGCTGAAGTGCTGCTTTGAAGCAGGTTCATGTTCAACTGAGCGCTCGCTCCTGCGTTCACCGTGAAGAGAGGGCTCACCAAAAGCGTGATGGCATTCCCGGTTCCCAAACGGTCGAAGATCAAAGTGCCGCCACCGACAGAGTCCAAGGTCACCTTCCCACTTCCGTTGAGACGCACCGCATTGGATAGAGTACGGTTGGAAGCATCAGCCAGGAGGCTTAGACCAGAAGCGCTGGGGGTGAGGGTGAGGGTGCCCGTGCCCAGAGGGCCTGAAATCACGGAGCCGCCAGTGATGGAATCACCCCCAATCACCAATGAACCAGCCGTCATGGCCACACCGCCGGTAAACGTATTATTGGACATATTGAGGGTCAACATCCCCGCCCCAGACTTCGTGAGCACCGTGCTGGTCCCAGAAATCACGGTGCCAGCAATCACACCAGTGCCCGAAAGCGTGTAGTTGGTCGTGTCGCCCAAGAACGCAATACTTGCGGGGGTGACAGTGCCCGTCAAAGTGACGGTGCTGGCTGTCAGAGTGCCTAGGTCGAGAAACTTTGCATCAAACCTTTGGCCAGTGACCCACACCGTGCCCGTGGTGAGGGAGCCTGCTGTTGTTGCCCATTGGGAACCGGTCTGCCACTCCCTGCTGTTGCTGTCTGCAAAGGCCGACCCCGAGGTGGATAACCAGTAAACAGATCCCAGCCCTGTGGAGGCATTTGCGGCTAGATCCAAACGCAGCGAATACTGCTTGGCGGCCGTATCATCCACCAGAGTCAGGGAGAAGGTGCTGGAGCCCGAACTCAGCGATGTAGTGGAAAGGAGCAATGTGCCGCCGTTGATTGTGCGGCCGCCGCTGGCGTAGCTAAGCAGGGGATAGGTGCCGGCCGATACCGCGCCGAGAGTGCCGATGTTAATGGTGGTGATGCCCGAGGAAAGGTTCAGTGCGGTCGTGCCCGTACCTGTCAAGACGATGCGGTCCGTGGCGGCGCCATTCATCTGGAAATCGATGGAACCGCCGGTGAGGGTCAGGCCGCCCAGGGTGAGCGTTCCGATGGCACTGAGTCCGGCGGAAAGCATGCCTGGCTCCAGGAAGTTGGTGCCACTCAGCGTGAGTGCTCCGGAAACAAACCCCGTCGTCGCGGTGCTGTTGCCCCCACCCAAAGTGCCTCCAGTGAGAGTGCCGAACAGCAAATTGCCGGTGCCGGTGGCGGAGCCAAAGTAGTTTTGAAGATCCAGCCAGCCGCCATTGATTGTCGTCCCGCCCGAATACGTGTTGGCCCCGCTCAGCGTGAGAGCGCTCGACCCCGTTTTCACCAGCGCGATATTGCCCTGGATCACCCCGCCGTAGGAGGCGTTGCCGTTGCTCCCGCTCCCCACGGTCAGCGTGTTGAGCTGGGGAGCGCTGTTGGAAATATAGCCCAGCGGGTTGATCCCGCTCACGTTCGGAGCGGCGGCGGGCGAATTGAGCTGGCCGACCGTTTGGTTGAAGCCGTTCAGATCTAACACGCCGTTCCCGCGCGTGAGCAAGGAGCCGGTGGTGAGAAGGGCGTCCGTCCTGCCAATACGCAGCACGCCGGAGTTGACGTTGGTGCCGCCGGTGTAGGAGTTGCTACCTGAAAGGGTGACCGTGTCGAAGCCCTGCTTGGTGAGCCCACCGGAGCCGGAGATGGCGCCTTTGATGTCCAGCATCGTGCCGGTGAGGTTGTATGCGTAAGGAGTGCCGACGGTCGGCATCACGCCGCTTTCCAGTCCATTGAGGCCGCCCGTCACGTTTTGACCCAGGAATGAATTGCCTGCCAGGTTAAAGGTAATGCCGCTGCCAATGGTCCGGTTGACGGCCGCCACCGTGGCGCTGGCCTGAACCAGATTGCTGTCGCGGTAGAGGAACCCTTCCACCGCGCCACCGTTGAGAGTGATGGTGCCGGAAGCGGTCGTCTGGTCGTTGGCAATTTGGAGGTTGGCCGCGCCGAGGTTGAAGGAGCCCCCGCTGCTGCGCGCTCCGTCCACCAGCCAGCGCTCGGTTGAACCGGCAAGGTAACTGCCCACGCCGGCGTACCCCGTGGTATTGATTTCCAGCACGCCACCGCGTTTCACGGTCAAGGTTCCAGTCCCCAATGCCGCGGGATCCAAAATCTGGAGGGCGCCCTGCTCGATGCTCACCGAGCCGCCGTAGACTGAAGCGCCGCGGATGAACATGGTGGCCGCCCCCCACTTCGTCAGGTTCAGGGCGCCGGAAAGTGCCGCCACGGAGAAGCCGCTGGAAACGGACTCGGAAACATTCGTGCCATAAGCGACGTTGACCTGCGCGTTGCCGCCGGACCCGTAGCCAGTCGCGTTGGAGAGGTAGAGGCTGCCTGCCTGCAGGATGCTGCGCATGTTACTAATCTGAATCTTCAACTGCGCGTCCAATAACGCTCCGCCCGTGGACTGGAGTTCCATATCGGCCAGGGTTTGAACACGGTCGTTTGCCCCCGGGTTGAAGTTAATGACGGCGTTGTCGAGAGCCACGATGCGGCCGGAAGTATAGGTGGCGTTGAGCGGGTTGTTGGAGACGGCGTTCAGGTTGAGTGTGGCGGGACCGCTGTACCCGGCGTTGAGGTAAACCGCGTTTGTGCTCACGGCGTTTCCTAGTGCGCCAAAGGCATTCAGCGTCAGGGAGCCTTCGTTGACGGTCCAACCGCTCTTATAACCCTGGCCGGCCCCGCGGGCTCCATCCGTTTGATCCTTTGCGAGGATCAGAGCCCCGGCCCCGAATTTGGTGATGCCCGCCGCCAAGGTGCCGCTGGCAGACTGCGTGCCTGCGAAGATATTACCCGCGAGGGTGAGCGATATTCCGCTGGCTGTGTAGATGGGCAACTCATACTGGCCGGCCGTGCCTGACTTCAGATTAGTCTGGATGGTGGTGGAGTTGCCATAGACCAACAGCCCGCCGCCGGCCGTGCCCGCGCTCAAGGTCAGGGTGTTGAACTGGCCTGTGCCCGAGAAAATATTCTGGTTTGTGCGCAAGGCGTAGACGGAGATGTCCGTGGCAAGCGTGCCTCCGTTAATCACGTCCAAAATTGCGGTCCCAGCGGACAGCGCGGAGCCGGAGAGTAGCGAAGAGAGTGTGCCCGAAGAAACAGTGAAGGTGCCGGTGGCATTGGTGAAGCCGGTGCCGCCATAAGTGAGGAACATGTTGTCGGTGCCATTGACGAAATACGCCGGCAACATTCCATTGGCCAGGACGGTGCCGGAGGTTGTAAGCCGTTGGCCCCCGATTCCAGAGGTGCCCAGGGAAAGGGCCGTCGGCAGGAAGACCAGAGTTGCCGCGCCCGAGCGTGTGAGGGTACCGCTGGTGGAAAGAGCGACCGTACCGCCCGTTGTCTGGATACTTGATCCTCTTGAAAACACGAGGGATCCCGAATTTTCTGCAAGTGTGCCGCCTGCGACCCCAGTCAGCAGCAATTTAGCTCCATCCAAGGTGAGAGCGCGGGAATCGCTCAAACGGTCGGTGCCGCTGCCCAGGACATAGGTGAGGCTAAGCGTGCCGCCCGGATGCAGATTCAGCGTGCCCGTGGCCACACTGGCGAGGCTCCCGGTCAGGGCGAGCGTGCCAAAGACATCGACGGTGCCCGACCCGATGGCGGAGGTGGCGGCCGTGGTGCCGGAGGAGATGGTCAGAATACTCGAACGAGCGATGGTCGTGCCGCCCGTATAGTTGTTGCTGCCGCCGGTGAGAGTGACATTCCCGGGGGAGGCAAGCGAGCCGATGAGCGCGCGATTTGAACCGCTCAGGGCGTTAATCCCGCTCAGGGTCAGCGTTGTCGCATTACCGCCAATGCGGTAGAGGCTTCCGGTGCCGGCAGCGATGGATCCCGCGTAGGTGATCGCTCCGGCGAGTTGGAAGGAGCCGTCGCCAAAGTTGGAGAGATTCAATGTCCCGGACGAACTGGAACCAATGACAAGCAACCCTGTGGAGGCGCTGGTTGCCATTGAACTGCTGAACGTTGTCGGATCCAGTGAAGAGGCCAGCTGCAGAACACCCAAGCTGTTCGCCGTGCTTCGGATATCAATCTTCTGTCCGCTGGCGATATTTCCCGTGCCTTCCAAAACGAGGGTGCCGCCCGGGTTAATGAACAGGGAACCCGTGCCTATCTGAGCCGTGCCACTGACAAGCGTACCGGAACCAAAGCGGAGCGAGCCACCGGGCATGACGTAAACGCCCCCTGAGAACGGAGTCGATCCATCCGCGTTCAACGCTCCGCCGGCAAGGGAACCGCCGAAGTACATTGTTCCGCTGCGCAGCATCAGGCCAAGGCCCGCACCGTAATCGGTCACGTTTTGAAGGTTCGCTGAAACCCCAGCGTTTACACTGAAGCTCGGCAGACCGGTGAGCGCGACGCTGCTAAATTGCGGCACATAGGCATTCGCGGAGGAGAGCGTGAGCGTGCTGCTGCCGAGGGTTAGTTTGCTGAAGGCCACCCTGTTCGCGGTAAAGGCCCCAGTATTACGGTCTACGTTGATTGTCGCGTTGGCGGTGACTGAAATACTGTTCGGCACCGTGAAGAGTGTATTGGAGTTTACTCCGTCATCCACGCGGAGCGAGAACTGACCACCAGCCAGCGTGATGTTGTTGGAGCCCAGGGCGCTGAAAGCAGAGCCGCTCATCAACGTACCACCAACAGCCGTCGCCACTGCCTGCAGAATACCTGCCTGTACCACGATGCCTCCCGTGAAGGTGTTGTTCGCGGTGGGCGCCGTGCTGGACACGCCGAGACTCAGCGTGTTTGCGCCTTCTTTCACAAGCGTTCCTGCACCGCTGACAACCCCTGCAAGGTTCACACTCGAACCGCTACCGACATAGAAGACGGCATTGCCCGCAGGACCAAGGTTGGTCGCGCCGTTGATCTGAAGAGTATTGCTGCCGCCGGTGAATTTGACCGTCTGGCCCTGATCCCCGGGCGCGCCGCCAAGGGTTAAGTTGCCAGTAGTGGAACTGCCAGCGAAACCAAGGAAGTTGTTCTGCCCGTTGTTGCTGAGGTTCACCAGGATGTTACCCTGCGGAACTACCACATTGTTTGCATAGGAGTAGGCGCTAGTATTCAGTAGGAGCGTGGTGTTGTAGCCGTTCATCACGATCGAACCACCGGAACCGCCGGCGACGCTGTTTGTGGTTGCACCACCTAAGTTGAGCTGCCCTTGGTTCAGTGCGATATTCCCGGTGAAGGTGCTTTGCTCGACTCCCATCAACAAAATCCCAGCGCCGCTTTTGGCAATGGAGTCGGCCGTGATCAAACCATTCAATGTGAGCATCAGTCCGCTGGCCACGTTGATAATAGCTTCCTTCGAGCCGGCAGCCGCACCCGGGTTGAAAGATACCGTGGAGGAAATCGTTGGACTATTGGCGCCCACGATCAACCCGCCGCTGCGGATCGTTATCGCTCCGCCGGTGATGCTCTGGTCCGCGCGCAGTGCGTAAACATCCATCGCATAACCGGTGAGCGTTAATCCCGCTGTTGTCACCTGCAAGCGCTCAACTTGATTGCCGATATTGGCACTTGCCGCGCCGCCCGTGTTGACCAAATTAAACCCTGCGTTCACGAAC
>CANJZW010000136.1 GCA_947479475.1 Chthoniobacteraceae bacterium | reverse complement strand
TGTAAATCTCATGGGACAGCAGCCACACAGAAAAAGAAAAAGACGGTCGTAAAAGTTGCAAATGCCTCTGTTCAGAATCCGCCTCCGTTACTCTGTACCATTCTTCTAAATCCCACGTTTTCGCCAGGCTGTGGGATGGCTGTGAAAAAATCCATAGGAATTGCCAGCGAGCCAAAAGACACACAGCCCACTCGATTCATAATCCCGCATCTTTCCGTACGAGAATCCCAACTGGCAGCACCACACAATCAGTCGTGACGAGCTCTTTGGAAATCCCTACACACAATAGCCCGCCGTACCGCCCCTCTCCTTTCTTTCCACCGCAAACGCCGACAAGTTCTAGATTACACACCCCATGTCAGACCTTATTACCGTGCTAATCCACAACGAGGACGGCACGAAGACTTCCTTCGACCTCCCCCCTGGCTCCTATGTTTGCGGGCGCGACAGCGCTTGTGATATCGAGGTGGAGGCACTGGGCGTTTCGCGCAGACACGCACAACTTCAACTCTCGCGTGGGTCCGTAGTGGTGAACGATCTTGGCAGCACGGGAGGGACGTTTGTAGATGCTACAAAAATAACCGCGCCCACGGAGTTCTCACTTCCCGCGGTCGTTTTTTTGAATTACGTGACGATCGAAATTTTCCCTGCAGTCACAGCGGCAGAAGAGGAAAGTGACGCCTCCGTAAGCGCCTCACTCAACGCTGCCATCCATGTGCCACCGCCCATGAAAGGTTTGGCGGACCAAGCCAGAAAGCGTCTGGAGATGCTTTACGATCTGCCGCTCAAACTTGCAGCGGAACAGGACTTGGGGCGCCTTTTTACCCTCATCCTTCAGCAGGTTCTCGAACTCATTCCAGGGGCGCTCCGAGGCGCCTTGCTCATCAAGGAACCAATATCCGGAAAACTCGCATTGCGAGCCTCCATCCCCGCCGATGCGCCGCCAATCAGCCGAACGCTGATTCTACGAGCAATATCCGAGCAAAAGAGTTTCATTTGGGGGGACGACGCTTCGGATCAGGAGGATATGTCACAAAGCATGGCGGCCATCCGGATCCGCACCGGTATGTACGCCCCCCTTGTGTGGGAAAAAGAAAGCATCGGTGTCCTCTTCGTGGACAACCCGGAAAGGCGCCTGGCATTTTCCCAGGATGACTTGCAGTTCCTGCTCTCCGTCGCCCACTACGCGGCTTCCGCCGTCGCCAATCAATTGCTCCAGCATGAAATCGCTCAAAACAACCGGACCCTCGAGCATCTCCTGACGAATTTCTCGCCGAAAATCCGCAGCAGGCTCCTGGAGAAATCCCGCCAGGGAAGGCTTCAACCGGGGGGAGAAAAATCCATCGTTACGATCCTCCTGTCCGACCTGCGAGGGTTCACCCGGACAAGCTCCGATCTGGATTCCCAGGTGGTCGTCGACATGCTCAATGATTACTTCCACGTCCTCGGACAAGAAATTTTCAGGCACGATGGGACCATAGACAAGTTCATTGGCGACGCTGTTCTTGCGATTTTTGGAAGCCCCGAACCGGACCAATTCCACGCCTGGAAGGCCGTGTGTGCCGCCATTGAAATGCAGGCCCGAATGTCTGTGGTGAACGAACGCAGGGTGGCTGAGGGCCTCCCCCACTGCGAGCTCGGGATAGGCGTGTACACAGGCGAGGTTCTCCATGGATTTATCGGCGCGGAGGACCGCATGGAATTCACGGTCATCGGCGATACCGTCAATAAAGCCTCCCGTTACTGCGATGCCGCCGGAGCCGGAGAGATCGTTATCGGTCCGCTGACCCAGGAGTCTATCGCTGGCGAAATCCCTTCGATGCCCAAACTAATCTCGGGCAAGCACGAGTCAAACATGCCCGCATTTGTCGTGGACTGGAAAAACACAGGCCTCGGCGCGTGAGCTCATTACACTTAACCCCCTTGCAAATAAAAGGTAGCGCCCGATACGGCCCAGCCGCCTGAGATCGCCCGCTATTCTGATGTGCGTGGCTCTCTGGGCAGCGGACGGGCTCTAAATCTGGGATTTACCCAAAGGAAGATAATCGCGCAGCCTCGCCACTCGCCGTCTTATTTCTCCCCTTTAAGGTATGCCAGCAAGTCTGCGATCTGCTGCTTGCTGAGGCCGGCTTCGAGGCCGGTCGGCATGAGGGAATTGGGGAGGGCTTCGAGTTTGGCGAGGTCGGCGCGGAGGACGGCGACCTCGACGGCAAGAGGTCCGCGCAGTGAAATCGAGGTAGGCGTATCCCCGATAAGGATGCCGCTGAGGATGCGTCCGTCCTTGGTCTCCGCGAGATACGAGGTGAACGCCGGCGCGATTTCAGCGTCGGGATTCACAATGTGAAACAGGATGTTCTCCTTGGTCTGTCGGCGGATATCAAAGAGATCCGGTCCCACGGCGTACCCTTCCCTGTCCAACCGGTGACAGGTGGCACAGATCGAATTGAAGACGACGCGACCGTTCGCAGGCACAGGCGTAAGTGCCAAAGCCTTGCTGGCGTCGGCCAGCGCCTCAGGACGCGCTGAAACGGTGAGTAAGCGCTCTGCCAGGGCCTTGATGGCTGGATCCTTGGCGGCGAGCACCTGACGACGGCGCACTCCGGTAAAAGCACTTGCCGGGAGACGCTTTGTTTCGACTGCCGTGAGGACACCCTTCAAATGAAAAGATGCTCCAAGCAAAGCCCCGAGGACGGCATCGCGCCGTGCCGGCGTATAACGCGACCAACCCGCGAGCAACGCGACCGAGACTTCGTCCTTAGGATAGGCGACGACGGCCTTGAGTGCCGCGGAAGCGAGCTGAGGCGCTGCTTCATCCAAGGCGAGTTTGAGCAAAGATTCACCCGAACGCTCCCAAGGCAGACGAGCCATCAGGCGAACAGCAACACCCCGCTCCTCAGCATCCTGATTCGGATCCAAGGCGACTGAAGGCGTTGAGTCCAAAAGCGACTGAAACGCCACAGGCAGGCCCACGGGCTTACGTCCGGGGGTAGAGAGATAACCGGAAAGCAAAGCGAGCCTCACAGCAGGTGGAGTATGACTCGCGACTTCCAGATCTGCCGACTCGGCGAATGTGGTGCCGATATACCCAAAGACCTCGGCCAGTCCGGCACTGACCTTTGAACTGACGGGAAGTGCCGCAAGCAGCTCCGTAAGGAAGGGCTTCTCGCGTCCGCTGACGCCGCTCAGCACTGCGTTCCGCATCCACTTATCATCGGCTTCGCGAACCACAACCTCGGCCAACTTTCGTGTAGCCGCCGGTGCCGCATCATCTCCGGTCGCGATCACCGACAGAAAACGCCTGCGTTCCGTGAAATTCATGCCAACCGCTTCCGTCAGACTTGGCGCGATCGCACGCACCCGCCAGATACGCCCGGAATTCTTACCCGTCTCCAAGTCGGCGTGTTTACGCACCTCTTCGGGCAGGTAGTCAGGATGCTCGATGACCTTGCGATACATGTCGGCCACGTAGAGCGCCCCATCCGGTCCGTGCATGAGAAAGACGGGCCGAAACCAATCATCCCGAGAAGCAAGCAGTTCGCGATCCTTGTACAACGGCGTCGCGGCGAAGGTCGCTCCCTTGGGGGTCAAACGGTCGGCGTGGACGAGGTTGCCCGTCGGATCGCAGGAGAAGACTGCATTTTCGCATTCGGGAGTGAGCCCGCCCCCGAACCAGACATGCACCGCACAGGCTGCGCTGAAGGATCCAGCATGCCCGTCGGCAGTGGTGATATTCGAACTGATCGGAAAAAGCCGGACGCCGTCATGACCGCCGTTGATGCCATTAAACGCATTGCGCTCATTGCAATCCTCCACAGTCTCACTAAAGACAAGGCGCGGATTGCGCTTCAACCAGTTCGACTGAAAGACGACGTGCTGCACGGGCAGCCGGTTCATGCAGATAAACCGATTGCCGTCGCGATCGAAGCTCATTCCATACTGCGAGCGACCATCCACACTCTGCACCTCGAGGGTCTCAGGATTGAATCGCACGTCAGAAGTCATCTTCAGCGGAACCCGCTCGGGGTGCTCCGGACACGTAATCGTCCCGCCGCTCATGCCGGCGGCGAGGTAGATCCAGCCATCAGGCCCGATCGTGGGGGCGTTGACGCGCAACTGCGTGCTACCCGTGGTGGCGAACCCCGTCAGCAAGACACGCCGTTCATCCGCCACACCCGTGCCTTTATGATCACGCAAAAAGATAATATCCGGGGCGCAAGTGACGATGATGCCCCCCTTCCATGGAAGGACGCCATTAGGGAAGGTCAACCCATCGGCGAAGACCGTCCGTTTGTCCATCCGGCCATCGCCATCGGTATCCTCGAGCATCGCAATCACACCCGCGGGCCGCTCACCTTCCTTCGGGCCGATAGGATACCCTCGATTTTCGGCGACAAAGAGGCGCCCCTTGCCATCAAAAGCCATGGCACAGGGCGAGGCCACCAACGGCTCACCCGCGACCAACTCGACCTTGAGGCCGGGTGCCACCTCAAAGGTCTTCAGCGCCTCTTCGGGGGGGACTGCACTGGATACAGAAGCAGCGCCCAGCACTGCCGACGCTAGAAATAAAATAGTTCGGATCATTTGAGGGATAGATGACATAAGATTGTCGTCTTCCGAGAGATCCGGCGATCTTAAAATTGATTACAAGTCCAACCCCGGACGCCATGAACGCGTTTTGCCACGGCCTACAGCCCACGGAAAGGCAGGCGCCACACGGCCTCCTCCAAACGCGAGGGAATACGCGGAAGAACTCGCCCGTGTTTACCGGGGCCGATTGAGTTACCCGCTTTGTCTATTCTTGAAACGCTTAGCGGCGCACAGGGGAAGTGCTTGGGAGTTATTTGGGGTAGTGGATGAAAAATCCAACGCGGGGACATCGATCTGGCCCCCGGTTTGGAATCGGGCTCAGGGAAAAGTATCCCAACCCGTACCGCGGCTCCTCAGTTAAAGGCTCCGAATGTAAATTAAGACGCCGAATCAAAAGCTTCGCCCCAAGAAATCAGGGAAAAGCCCGAAAGCGTTTTCATATTCCAAATTCCGCAGGCAGGATCTTTTCAAAAGCTTACACGCCGGGGAATCATCGGCGGGCTTTGGAAATCACCGCCAGGAGGACGGCCAACTCGCCGCGTGAAAACCCCGGAGGAATCTCCAGAGCGACACCACCGTTTAAGGAAAGACGGTACATGCCGCGTTGGGCGCTTGATACGGCCGAAGGTTCGCCTGACTCCACCTCGAGAAAGGAGGGCGGCGCAGAATGCCTGAGCCCGGCGGGTGCAGCGGACTGGCTCTGCAAATACCGATGAAGAGTGGACAGGCAAATCCCTTCGTGGCGGACAAAATCAGCCCGAGATAAGCCGCTGGCCCGGAAGCGGTCGACGAGTTTGCGGATTTCAGAGGCGCCGTGGCGCCGCTTGATTGGGATGGAGTGCTGCATTGCGGCAAGGTTGCCGCGAGGGGTTGTTCAGCGGTAGATGCAGTTGGCTGGGCGAATATGTTCTTCACGCCTTTGCCCCATTCATACCAGTCCTGGGGTTGCAGCACGTAATTCTGGATGCCGAGTTCCCCGAACCGGCGGTACAGATGGAATCCGAAGGCGCCCGCTTCATCACAGGTCACGACTTCGTTCGTGAGCCTTTGCTATTTGACCACGAACAGAAGTAGTTCGTCGCAGGTCATCTTCTGAACCGGCGGCGGAGTCGCGCCGTCGACCTGACGGCTCACCTAGTAGTATTTAGCGTGGGCGTCGATACCGAGTTTGATCGCTTCGTAGGAGACGGTTGAATGCGATGGATTGGTGGTTTTCATCGCTTTTAAGATCGCGGGATATCGCGCCGCTCGAAAACCAAATGTCATCTATTAATTGTTTTGCCCGAGGCGGCGGAGGTGCCGCACATAGGGGATGCTAGAGAGGCGCAGAAAGTATTTTGGTATGCTCTTGATTGCTCCCTTCGCGATAAAAGAGACCCACGATAGGATAAATTTGCGTGATAAACGTGTTTGAGCGGCTAGTCCCGAAGGTGACTCAGGTCGAGCGGCAGTAGCAGGGGACGCCCCCAGTGTGCAACCCCAAGCATCTTCCCCTGCGCGCTCACATCAAGGTCCGCAGGAAATTGCGTGCAGCGAAAATTCTGCACCATGCTCCCATCGCGAATATCCCAAGCCCTCACCAAATGCTCTCTGGTGGAGCAGGTGAAAACCACGGGTTTGGACGGGTGCCATGCGACCTTGGGCACCGCCGAGTCATGCACCTTGTAATCCTTGTGGACTTCCAAAGTCCGAGCCGAGCGAATCCGCAGACGACCGTCGATCCCTCCCTCCGCGATCCAAAGGCCGTCTGGTGAGACTTCAAAAACGAGCGCGCGCGGTTCATGAAGCTTCAAAAGAATTTTTCCGGTGTCCACCTCTGACATCACATAGGTGTTCCCGAGCAACTCCTCGGGCGCATCCTCATCCTTTGCCCTCAGCGCCTGTATTTCAAGCATCCGGCCCTCGTCCAGCCATCGTGCGGAGATTGTTTCCAAGGAATCGTTCCGGTTATATTGGTGAAGAAGTTTTCCGTCCGCGGTTTCGTGAACTGCCTTCCTCGACCACGCTTTCTTTCCCGAGGGACTCAGTTGCGGTGTTAGAGCGCTCTTCCACCGTGAAACCTCCCGAATTCCCTTGGGCTCGAGTCGCGCCACCACGCATTCCTCGGGGTGAGCTCCATCTTTGTACACGAAGAGGTCCCGATCCTTGTTGAAGAAGACAGAACCAACAACCCCGACTGAAAACGCCGCTCCCAAGTCGTTCTTGGGTTGGGCGGTATCAAAGACCTTAAATATTCTCTTGTTGTTGTAAGTCGTCCACGAGGCGAGCTTGGTGTCTCCAAGGAAGCGCCACTGGACGTTTAACGCTGGCAGCCCGTTCACCGTAGATTCTGCGAAATTCCACCGCAGAAATGCAGCTTGTTTGTCGCTGAGGCAAAGCAAATGGACCTCGTCAAAGTGCGCTCCAAAATTCTCGTAGTTTCCCAGGAGATACGCCGTGTCTTTGACGCTTCCATCCGCTAAAAGAAGGTCCACGACCCGACTGTTGGGAGACGAATTCGCGGCCAAAAACAACCGGTTTCCCCTCCCAACCAATCCGTTGCGAGGAAGGTTGTGCACGAGGGGATGTTCGAATGCGTAGTTGCCGTTGATGGTGCTAATGCCGCGCAGCATATTTCGTTCACCATAGTGCCACGCAGCGTACACCCAGTTTGCATCGGCACTCCAAATTCCGACCCGGCCAGGTCCATGAATCAACGGCCCCTGCTCCTTGCCCGTCCAGCTTTCCAGAGACTGATATCCCTTGCCGTCAATGGCATATACCAATCGGTTTTCATCCTTCGAAAACTTCGAGGAGCAGTTCTCCCGTGGCCCTCCTTCCCAGATTATCTCTCCGGTGTGTGCGTTGAGCACCTGCAGCATGGCGGGAGCTGGCGGCCGCCTTCCGAGACAGAGAAGGTTGCCATGCGGGCTAAAATCTACAGTCGCGCACGCGCGGTTGATCCCGACTTTGTACAGGGACCTCCCGCTCGGCACCTCCACCACGTCCAGCGAGGCGGGATAGTTTTTTTCCCAAACTTGGGTGGCACGGTTGGTGACCACTGCAAGCCACGTGCGCCCTTCGCCTTCAAAAAACGCAAATGTCATGTCTTTCATGGGGCCTGTCAATTGGAACAAGGGGTTCTCAAAACCTGAGGCCGGGTCCAGGTAGCGCACATTCCCATTGCGCTGGATCGTCAGAAAACACCCGGGGGACTTGCCGGTGGCAAAGGCCACTTCAACCGGCGCTTCGGGGATGTCAAAACTGAGGGCCGGCGGCGCAAGCTTTGCGTCCAGATAAGACCAGTGCTGGTCTCGGTACTCCGGTTGAACCCCGTCCAAAATGCGCCGCATCTCGTGAGGATTTCTGGCCTGGTGTTCGCTTTGAGCAAGAACGATCTGGCCTGCCGCCCGTTCCCTAACGGCCTTTTGCTCGTTCGCACGCGCAGTGCGTTCACTCGCAATCAAACGGAGCGAAAACACCATGGCGGAAACCAGCAGCACCGCACACAGGCCGCAGACCGCCTTGTTCCGTTTGATCAGCAAGACGATCTGTCGCGCAAAGCCCGCATGCTCGGCGCTCGTCGCGAAGCCATTCTGGTACGACTCAATGTCCGCCGCAAACTCCTCCACGCTGTTGTAGCGCTTTGTGCGGTCCGTAGCCATAGCCTTGAGACTCACCGCCTGCAACGCCTCAGGCACCTCCACGCCCATCACCGAAGGCGCGCTGGCTATCACGTCCCCCTTGCCACCCCGCTTGGTGATCATCGCACTGATCTCGCCCTTTTTCACCTTGGTGAGCACTTCGTTCAATGTCTTTCCGTCAATTGGCGGTCGCAGCGTGAGGATCGCGTAAAGAATCCCGCCCAGCGAATAAATATCCGACCGCGCGTCAAGTTCCGCCACCATCCCCTCTGCCTGCTCCGGCGACATGTACTGCGGCGTCCCCATGACCTCACCCTCCAGCGTCATCCCGTAATCGCCCGCGTCCTTCACCGGCGACTTTGCAGTAGCGACGTCCTCCCTCCCCCCCAGAACCTTGGCCAGACCCCAGTCCATCACCAGCACCTCGCCGTACTCGCCCACCATGATGTTCTCGGGTTTAAGGTCCCGGTGTAACACACCCTTCGCGTGAGCAAACGCCATGGCGTCGCATATCTTTCGGAAAACAGTCAACAAGGTCGCACGCGTGTATTCCTTCCCCGCCGCCGCGTCGCCTTCACGGATCGCGTTGAGCACCGCCTGAAGCGTCCGCCCCTTCACCAACTTCATGGAGTAAAAGGGTCGGCTCTGGGCGTCTACTCCGATGTTGTAGATCGGCACTATGTTCGGATGCGCCAAATGCGCGAGCACCTTCGCCTCCTTGGAAAAGCGTGGATCCTCGCCGCCTTCGCTAAGGCTACTGACCTTGACCGCCACCTGCCGTTCCAGTTGACGGTCTTCGGCAAAATAAATCTGCCCCATCCCGCCCCGGGCGATTTCCTTCACCAACGCATACCGTCCCTGATGGTCTGCATAAGTTTGATTCTCCGCAACGACAACCATTGCCTCCCGCCCTGGCCTTGTCACGATGGTCGCCTCCGTACTCAGACTGGACGCACTCTTCGACGCCGCTCGCTGAGGAATAGTCACCGCCGAAGAGATGTTCTCCACCACCAGCGTCACCTCCCCCACCTGCACCGACGCTGGATACTCCACCTCGATGCGTCCCTCGATTGGATGCCCGTTCACCAACGTCCCTCCAGCGAGGTCCTCCACCTGCATTCGCTCGCCCGCGAGCCACACACTAGCATGTCGGGGAGCGGTCCCTTCGCCGGAGACCCTCATAACATCGGGCGCCTCCTCCGTGCCGAGGACAAACTGAGCCTCCGGCAAGTCGAACTGACTGAGGATACCGCGTGGGCCGTGGAGTGTGAGAGTCCATCGTTTCATCCGTGTTACACTTACCAAAATGAACGAAGGGAGCAAGCGCGCTGGAGAACGTCATGAATCCAAAGTACAGGAACTCGATGCACGCAAGAGCACACTGAGGAAATCGCGCTGGGGGGGAGCAAAAAGCAAATTCCACGCCTCACTTCAAGTCAGGGCGGGTAAAGGGGAGAGTTGCTACGCCCCCATGACGGCTCAAGGCGTCAACGTCGCGCGCAAGTCCGACAAGAAAGCCACCGGTTCGCAGGTGATGAACTCAGGATAAAACACGCCCACATCCTTCAAATGCTCGTCATACGTCACCAGATGCGAGGCGGCTCCGTTGAGCGCC
>CANJZW010000135.1 GCA_947479475.1 Chthoniobacteraceae bacterium | reverse complement strand
AGAATTCCCTTTTTGCGTACGCATTTGGGGGGAGGGGCCGAATCAGCATTGCGGGTTAAGGGAGAATTGCTTTTTGACCCCTTTTGCGGCGTTCGTCCACCGGAAAACGGCACCATCGCTACAGGCGTTCTGCTTTTGCGCCTGACTGTGTTGCGTGGCCTACAAGGCTGGGCGCGAACGGACGGACCCCGGGCCTTTTTGAGCCCAATTCGGGCAATGCCACCGCCTCGCTGGGGAAATCCTCAGCGTTTGGCGGGGAAAAAAGATCAGCCCGGTCTTTGTTCCGACCTTAATCCGTGAACACGTTGTCGTAGTCCGGCATGGGATCACTCGCATAGTACGGCGAGTCTTCCTGCTGTGCCGGTTTGGCATTCGGTGGGGCACGCGAGGGCGCAACCCGTGGCGTTCCACACCAAAGCCCCTTGTGTCGGAGAATCTTTTCGATCACACCCGCTTGCTCTATCACTGCAATGACCCGCATCCGGTTTTGGCAGTGCGGACATTGCAGCGGATCGGTGTGCCACACCTTCAGAATCACATCCCGCCATTTCCTGGACGGTAGTTTTGCAGGCGGGGGTGGGGTGGACGCGGGACGCAAAGGTTCGGCAGCGACTCCTCCGTTTGCAGCCATATAACGCTGCCCGCGCATCTTGTTGGAGTACCACCCGTAATACCGGATCATCTGCGCACTTTTATCCGGAATATGCTGGGTGATAGCGGCGAGAAAATCCGTAGGAGTGAAGATCTCGAAGTTCCTGTTAATTTTCGGGTTCAAACGGGAGCGGTACATGACGGTGTCCATCGGTGCCAGGAGCGTCATTTTTTCGACCGAGAAGGGATTGCGAAGGATGTACTGGGTGAGTTGTTCCAGGAGAGCCTTGTTTTCTGGGGGGACAGATTCGCCATGGTGAACATTGAAACCAGAGTGTTTCCAGGAATGGAGTAGGCGGACTCGATCGGCAGGGAGAAGCCCCAGACCGACGAGGAGCTTTAGAATGTGAGCGCGAAAGATTTCTTCGAGCGGTTTGATAGGGAGCTCCGGGAGGGGATGAAACACGCCATCACGGGTGAAAAGGCCATCGGCAACGAGGGCATGGATGTGCGGGTGGAAATCGAGGTATTCGCCAAAAGTGTGGAGGGTCAGGATGATTGCGGGATGCGCCTTTTCATCCCCGAGGGCCGCTCGGAGATAGATCGTCAGACTCTGTTGAGCGGCGGTGCAGAGGTATTTGAGAAGGACCCGGTGCCGCAGGAAATAGGCACGGAGCATTTTTGGCAGTGCCAGGACGTAATGCCTGTGAGGGACCGGAGCTAGGACGCCCTCTACGATAAAGGCGGCGGAAGTCTGGACGTTTTTTTGATGGCAGGACGGGCAGAACCAGCGGCTTTTACAGGAAAAAGCCAGGAGAGTATCGAGGCCGCAGGAGTCGCAATGGATTCGCGCGAAGCCGCGTTCGAGATTGCCGCAGTCTAGGAATTTATGAACAACGGCCTCGATAACGGAACGGATGGGCCCCTGTTTGGGCTGGTAGTGTTCGGGATAACGCTCGCGGAACTCAGCGTAATGGCGGTGAGTGCATTGCCAGAGAGGTGACTTGCGCGGATTGCGTGCGCGGTAAATTTCCATGCGACTCCCACAAATGGAATCGGATGGAGAGGCATGGCTGCGGGACTGTTCCTACGCCGGAACTCCTTGTGAAGGATAGGCATTTGCTTTTTGCCCCCCGGCACGATTTCTTCAGCCTGGACGCGGGAGCGTTAACTTCACCGCGCTCGATAGCGAGGTCAATGGGGTTGGACGCCAGGTCGGCATCGGAAGGCTTCTCATTCCAAGCACGCAACACAAGTCCGCTGGTGACCAGCCACGCCGGCGGCGAGGGCGGTGCGGGCGCCGGCTGCAAAGTCGAGAGCGCCTTCGACAACCGCTCTGCACGCAACCATGTGGCGGCTTTCTCTTCACCGAGTCCCCTCAACATCGCCATCGCTACGGCGACATGGCCGGTTTGATTCGGATGAATGCGATCCCCTGCGAGGGTGAAGTCAGCCTGCGTGTTGCGGCCTTCCGCTAGCACCTCCCAATACGCAGCCTGGGCCGGCACCACGTCGGCCTTTAACTCGGCGGCGAGTGTTGTGATGCGTTGGTTCATCCGTGCCAACACCTGGTTCACGGGGGTTTCGGGATCCTCTGTTTGCGGCGTCACCGTGGCAAGGGCAATGACCTTGGGTTTGAGCCGCGCCCCCAGTACGCCAACGAGTTCACGGTATTTCGCAAGCCACTGGTCAAGGCTCGCATCCGTGTCGCTGACGTAGGGTGCCAGCACGTCGTTCATCCCGAGCATCACGACCATCACATCGGCCGGCTTCGAGAGCACAGCGGCAACCTCCACGCCTTTCACATCCAGATCGTGCTTCTGCTTTGCCTCGTCCTTGGCGAGGGCCAACCACGCACTCACGCCCATGCCACTCCCACCCAGCGGCACAAGGTCGTGTTTGCACTCTGGATACACCGCGCTCAGCGCCTCGCGCATTTTAAATACGTAGCCCGCCCCAATCCAGCCTCCGCCCTGCCCGGTGATGCTGTCACCGATGAAGACGATGCGCGCGTTTCCGTTGTGCGTGGCAGGCTCAGCGGCCGAAACAGCGTTTCCAAAGAGGAGAAGTGCGAGCAGGCTTTTGAGGAGGAATCGGAGGTGGTGTTTCATAGGGAGATCATGGCTGCGCGCGGGCCCCGACCAAACCTGGAGCATTCCCCATTGTAATCCAAATAGCGAAGGATTCACGCGCGTCTCCGCCGCCACGACCGCGACGGAAAGATGTTGGGACGCATGTGCCCGCGGAAAGGAACTCTCCGCCTGTCAGTTGCTCTGTATAAAGAAACTCGGGCCGCACCCATGGACGGCGAGGCACATGGACTGGGACTTTTTCATGACTTCAAGACGTTGGAGGAATCTCTTTTTCCAGTGTCCGTTCATTCCGTCTTTTCGAAACGGAGCGTCCCCCAGTGCTGTGGGTGGAGACTCACTTCGGTGGGGATGTCGGTGACGATTGTCATGCGCTTGTTGTGCCAGTACGCACGTGCGGTCGTCTCAATGACGTTGCCGACGAGAAAGCCGATATCGCCTCGCAGCGATTCGTCCGCGTGGGGAGCGAGGCGCAGCAGTTCCAGTGGAATGGAAAACTCGTAAAAACTATGCTCCGCCGTGTGCGATTCCTTGAATGCGAGACCCTCACTGGCATCGAGGATTTCGTCGATGATCACCGTTTGCACAGGCGATATGAAGGTCTCACGGCTCCGGGTATTGTCCGCGACGGGGCGGTAAAGCGTGGCTGTGGGCTTGCCCTGATGATTTGCAACCAGCAGACGCAGGTCGCCGAGGACAGGCTTGCTTCGGTCGGCCGCTGCGGTGGAGTCGGTGCCCAACTGCAGATCGATCGCGCCGCCGCCCTTGAAGAGAAGCGTCTTGGAGTCGGCTGCGTTAAGCGTGAAGTGTTGGTGGCCGGGATCCGTAGACCGCACGGCCACGAAGAGCTTTCCATCACCGACCTGTATGGCTGCCTCGGTCTTGCTCTCGATGGTGACCCAAGGCGCCTTGATCCAGTCGCCATCGAGTCCATCCACCACGGGCACGCCACGTCCGCGGCGAAGCGGAATGGTTAATCCCTCGTCGCGGCTTTTTGCCTGCCGCATGTGCTCCTGCTCGAGTGCGTACGCCTGCGCCGCTTGTGCGAGTTCGGCGGTGAACTCAATCGTCTGCGCGGGGAAAGGCTGGAGCGTCTCCAATCCATCCAACCGCGTGATGGTGGAATGCCCGTGACCGGCGACGAGATACACCTTCTGGTCAGGTGTTTGCGTCCAGGTGGTCCAGAACGTTTCCTCCGTGAGGCTGAGGTGGGCAAGCGACACACCGCGGGATTCATCGCTTGGCCCGAGGGTGTAATCCGGCCCGCTGCCGAGGCCGAGCACGCGCCGGTCATGGAATAACTCCGCCACGAACAGGCCGTCGGTGGTCATGACGAAAATGTTGCCGAAGTTGCCATAGATGGCCCACAGCTCGCCGATGCGGGCGTCGGGTGCTTTGACCGGCAGGCCAAGCACGCGGCACGGACCGATCACATCGCCGCTGTGCCGAGGCTTGGGCGAGAAGTTCTGGCTGGCGTGCAGGCTGGGCCATTCGTTCGGATAACTCCAACGCACCTTGCCCTCGCGATAGCCTGTGAAGGGACCACCGCTCACCACCCGGGTGCCGTCGGCGGCGAGGAGCGGTTGGCCGCTGAGGCGTCCCTCAAAGTGCCGCTTCATCTCGCTGAGGTTGTAGCGTGGCGCGCCGTCTTTGGCGAAGTGCGGTGCCGCGATTTCCCAGCCCGCGGAGCTGACGATGCGGAAGTCGGGCAGCATGGTCAGCATGCCGTCGGCACCGGCGCGTTCGAGCACCTGCACCTCCTCGGCATCCAGCGCGCCATTGTTATTATGATCGCTCCACGAAAGCAGAAATCCCGAAGGATCCTTACCGTTGAACTGTGCTTTTAAATCCAGCGTTTTGAGCGGTGCCCAGTCCCGCATGAGCGCCTTGGCGTGCCCCACGACGGCCATCGGCACCAGGCGATCCTCGCGAATCAGCCCCACGCTGACGACAGGTTTCCCGCCGATGGGATTGGAATTAAAACAGTCTACGAGATACGTGCGACCATCCCGATGCAGCGGCAGTTCGGGAGCGCCGGGAAGCGACAGGCTGGCGTGTGCGTCCGGGCGCGACAGCACGTTTTTCAACTGCCAACCTCCCGTCTTCCAATCGAGCGTGAACTCCATCACGCAGCGCGCATCGAGATGTCCGCTGAAAGCATAAAAGAAGCGCGACGGGTCGTTCGCATCAATCGTCCCGCCGCCGCCATAGCCGGAGGGACCGTAAAAGGTGCGCAGAAGAGCCCCGTCGGGACTCCAGGTACTGAGCCGCTTCGGTGCCATGTCCGCTTCCGCTATCCATAGACTGCCGTCGGGAGCGACACAGCATCCGTTTGGATGGTGCAGGTGGAGCGGATCGTAGCGTCCGGTTTGGGGTTTTCCGGCCTTGCCGATGGCGGATTGCAACTCGCCCGCTTCGGAGAAAATTTTCACCTGATGACTGCCGCCCCAGTCGCTCACCAGCAGTCTTCCATCCGGATGTACCGTGATGCGCTGCGGGTCCTCGAGCCGGTCCGCCGCGATGACCGACGCCGGTGGTTCGCCTGCCCTTGCGGCAGCCACGCTCGAATAGCGCAGCAGCGCGCTGCCCGAGAGGACAAGCAGTCGCCCTCGCGCATCCACGGCCATGCCGCGGGGCCCAGGAAGGGGCATTTCGCCGAGTGTTTCGCCCTTCGCACACGAGACAAACAGCAGACGGTTCGTCTTTGGAAGGGCGAGCACGGCGACGCCTTCGTGCACGGCCAGTCCGCCGATGCGCGCGTCGTCCTTGTCTTCATACTCCAGTCGCCACACCCGACGCGCACCGGCCCCATGCTCCCAGAGTTCACATTGCTTCTGAAACGCTACCGCGCTGTATGCCCACACGCCCGCTTTCGCCTTGCTATCATGCGCCAGAAACTGGGCCCCGCACCAACCGCCGGCTGCACCGAAGCCACGCGTGCCCGATACTTTGCGTCCGGTTTCATCCAACCACACCGCGCCGTGGCCGATCTCGCCAACAAAGCTCACGACAAAGAACTGCTTTTTTTCCGGATTCCAGAGGATGTCTGACGGCGGGGAATGGTCGTGAAACCAGCCCCCGGAACCATCCTTGGTTTTCCAGGGCGGACTGCCCGCGGTGTACGGCGTGAACTCGAACTTCAGATCCAGCGGCCCGCGCGACAATCCGCGGACGCGGTACGTTCCAGGTTCCGCGACGGCATAGCGCTGCCGGTTGAACCGAGCGACGCCCGAGACATGGAGTTCCTCCACGCCGTCCTCGCGCATCCCATCCCACCACACCGTTTGATCACCCGCTGGAAACGACTGCGCACTGATGAGATTCCGAATCCGTCGCCCCTCCGCGTCCTCAATCACCAAGGTGACCGTGCGAGGCTCATCCAGATGAAACCGGATAGGCACGGGCGGGTGGGAGGAAGGCTCGGCGGCGTGGGTGAGGATGGGAGAGAGAAGGAGGAACGCGAGGAGTGTTTTCATGCGCATTGAAAAACGAGTGGTTGCGAACGGATCTGACCCGCAATTACGGCGTCGCAGTGCGGCCGAGGACGATGAAGTCGAACAGTTCGCCGTAGCGTTTGCCGTCGAGTGAGATGTCAAACGGCACGATCTGCACGCCCGCGCTGATGCCGGCGCGGTCCTTGATGGTGAGCTTTACGGGGAAGACCTGCCGGCTCTTGGCGGCCACACTGCCTTCGAGCACTTTTGGCTCGGCTTGGATGCCGGGCGGCATTTTCAGCTCGATGTGATGCCTCTGCACTCGGTCACGGAAATTCCGGACGGTGATTTGTACGGTCTGCGTTTCCTCCACCGCGAGGTCCACGCGATACGGATACGCGCGGACCCAGAATGGATCGAAGAGGTATTCGTAGTCCGAGTCCGGCAGGAGCTCCCGGTAGTGGGCGATGATTCGCTTCGACCATTCGTGGTAGCGCTCCAAAAACGCGGTGGGATTTGGCATCAGGACGGAATGGGCGCCCGAAACGATGTCGGGTTTCAAGTCGCGCAGATAGCGGCTGCCAAGGAAGTAGCCCTCCTCGAAGATCGCGCTGTTGCGGGCCACCACCGCCTCGTGTCCGTTCTGCGCGGGGTCGGATGGATCGCCGAAGAGATTATCACCGGTAAAGGCGATCCGCTTGCCATCCAGTTCGAGCCAAAGGCAGTTACCGAACTCCGTCTGTCCGGGCATCCAGTCCACGTGCAGTTTGTATCCCTCCCAATCAATGACCTCTCCATCGTGAATAGGGCGGTCGATTTTCAGGCCTTCGTACTCGGGTCTGTAGGAGGTGATAAGCGCGCAATAATCGTAACGTGTAGGGTTCTCGATCGGATCCACGATGCGATCCAGCGTCCACGTTTTGACGCCATAGTGCTTCTTGAGCGCGGCGGCTAGAGTGAAGTGGTCGCCGTGCATGTGGGAAATCCAAACCGCATCGATGCCCTTCAGACCGAGATGCGTTTTCATCTGCTGGATGAGGCTGTGCAGCAGGCCCTCGGGAAAGATGCCACAGTCCAGCAGCAGGCCGCGCCCGCTGTCGGCGATGATGATGGTGAAGTTTTTGCCCGCGAGCAGGTCGCTGAACTTGTAGAGGTGAGGAGTGACCTGGACGATCTGCGGGATCGCCGTTGGTTTCACAAACGTGTCTGGCTTCCGCTCGGTGAGGTTTTGCACGGGATACCCGCGAAGGTAGTCCGGGCGAAACGCGGCGAGCTTTGTTGCGTATCGCTGAAACTGCGCGTGTGCGTCCCGGATGGCCGGTCCCTGCGACGGAAAGGCCCAGTCCAGATTCAACCCGTTCACCTTCTCCACCGATCCAAGCAGCGCATCGAGACCCTTGGCGAATCCATAGTCCCATTCCGTGTCGAACCAGTTGCTCATCCTCGAACCGTCGTGCATGAGCCCGCCCGTGAACGCACACGCACGGTCGCCTTTGCGCAGCGCGAAAGTCATCCCGCCCGGCGAATGGCCCGGCGTGGACATACAGGTGATTTCACGCCCCCGCCACGTGAACACCTCGTCGGCAGCCAGCACGCGATCCACATGGATCGGCGCCGCCGAAGGGCGCACATAGCTGGCCCCATGTACGGTGAACCTGTCGGCGAGCGTGGGCCGCCACTTGCGGAATTGGTTCGGAGTCTCCAGGAGTTCCGCCTCTTGCTTCGACGCTGCCACCTGAGTCTGTTTGCGGTCCAAACGCCCGATGCCCTGACACAATTCGCGATGGTGGTCGGTGAAAAGCACCCACTCCACCCGCTTCACGCCGATCTCTTGGAGATGCTCCAGCGCGTCGCCGTCCCCGAGATTGACGAGCACTGCAGCGTCCCCGTCGCGCAGCGCATACACGTTGCACGTGTCTTTCCACAAGTAGACCTCCGGCCAGGCATCTGGTGCAGGCTGCACCCAGGAGGCAGGCGTCTGAGTCGGCGTTCGGTTATCGGCGGCGTGGGTGAGGCCGGTGATGAAAAGGACGAGGACGAGTAGGCTGCGCATGGATTGCATGGGTCTTTGGCGGCGTTCAGGTATTGAATTTCACTTTGCTGCGCAGGGATAAAGGCACGCCGTGGGGATGCGCTGGCGTTCCCGCGTGAAGCTGTCCCAGTTGAGACTCAGCGAGCCTTGCTCGGGGCCTTCGCTGGCGTATTCGAGACGGATGGAGAGGCGTTGGCCGGCGGTGAGTGCCACGGATTTGCTGATGACCTCGTCGATGGCGACATCGGTTTGTTTGGGACGCCGGCGTTTGGGATCGGCGGGAGCCCAGTCGTCGAGGACCAGTTCATCGTTGATCCACAGACGAACGCGATCTGTCGGACCAATGTAGGCGCTGAAGGTGAACGCTTCGCTGAAGGGCGGCTCGATGAAGCCGGTCCAGCGTGCGGAGAAGCCTTTGGTCTCAATGCCGGGGACGGCGTCCTTACTCCACGGCAGCCATTTGCCGGGACCGATCTTGTGGCCAAACCACAGGCGGGCGTCAGTGCGTTCATGCACGGGTTTACCTTCGAGATCGGTGTTGTTGAAATACGCGGCGGTGAGCCCGGAGCCTTGCGCGTTGGCGTGCGGCGGTTTTGCGTCGAGTTGCACGCGGCCTTCGTGTCGCTCCCAGTTGTTCCATCCGCCCACGCGATAGACGGCACTGGCACTTTCGGCCATGGGCATCCACAGCGGATCGCTGCCGGGTAGAGGCAGCAGGAAGCCGCCGAGGACATCATACGGGATCGGGTTGTCGGGGTTCATGGACTGCGGATTCTCGAACTCGCCAGGCCTGCCTGAAATGGGCCGCTTCTCACGCCACCACGAGTAAATGTTTGCCGGCAGACCATCGTCGGCGCGGCGGTCAAGGAAGGAGCCGGAGTAGAGTCCGTCGGCGGTCCAAACCGTAGCGGGCCAGGCGGAACGATCCGCCACGACCAGGCAATCATGCACCACGCCGAGGATACGCGTGGGATCGTGGTATTCGCCGGGTTTCGCGCCAGCAAAGGGCTCGAGGTGCGAGTGCTTACCCACGGACCAGGCGAGGCTGCCATCCGGGTTCCAGCGGATGATCCGCACGGAGCCGCTGCGGAAGCCGGGGAAGGTGGGATTGTGCCGGTCAGCCGTCGGAGCACGATTGGCGGCGACGATTTGATACACCGCGCCGTCCGGACCGCGCGAGATGCCACGGGACTCCGCGCCATTGAGTGTCGCGAACTCGGCAGGCCACCGCGCCTGGGTGGGTTCGCTGCGGCTCCAATCCCACGCGGGTGCTGCCGCGTCGGGTTTGGCGAGGTTTGGCAACGACACCCAGGGCGCGCCTTGGCCGTTTCGCGTGTCCTGGCCGAAAATCACGTTCCAGTTTTCATCCATGAAACAGGGAGCGATGCCGATGCCGGGGGCCTCGCGTCCCAGTTCGATGGCATGAAAACGAAACTCCTCCGGCTGGAACTCGCCATCGGCGTTGAGGTCGCTCCACGTGTAGGCTCCGCTGAGTTTAGCGAGGTCGAGCTGTTGTTGTGCCACGGCATCGAGCCAGGGCTTGGGTGCCTTCTTCTTTTCCCGAACGATGCCCGCAATCGCCGCAGGCACGAGCCGCTGCTGGTTCGCATCCAAACGCAGCACCGCGCCGCTTTCGTGAGCTACGTAGGTGATGCCGTTTTTCTCACGCACGACCCAGTGCCTGAAGGACTCGTGCGCAGGGAATAAACCGTCGCCGTAACGGATAGGCATTTGCTTTTTGCCCCCCGGCACGATTTCTTCAGCCTGGACGCGGGAGCGTTAAGGCCAACTCCATGGCAGCGGCGTCCACGCTCCGGAAGTAAAAGTCCTCCAGATCCAGCTTCTGTTTGGCGGAGCGGGCCTGCGGGGT
>CANJZW010000134.1 GCA_947479475.1 Chthoniobacteraceae bacterium | reverse complement strand
GGAAGACATTTAGATTAACCCAGCCCCCCGAAAACCATTCACCCGAAACAAAAGCAGTAATCGGTCATTAAAATACACAAACCCTAGCGGAAACTTCCAGCTCAAGCTTGACCAACCTCATAGCAGGAAATCCCTTTTTGCGTACGCATTTGGGGGGAGGGGCCGAATCAGCATTGCGGGTTAACGCTGTCCACCTCATCACCGATGACCGCGAGCCGCTTGCCCGTTTTCACGTCAAAGAGCACCACCTTGCCCGACTTCACCGGACGACCGCCGCCCACCATCAGCACCGCACCGTCACGGCTGAAGTGGATGATCTGCGGCACCCCTTCGGGAAAAGCCAGCCGACCGACCTCTTCCTGCGTTTCCACATTCAGTAGCCGCACATGCTCCTGAGCGGCCACCGCCAGCAGCGGGGTCCACGGGCTCGCATCCATCGCCAGCACCGGCAGCGGGCGCAGGGTTTTCGCCACCTTCACCACCGGCAGTTTTTCCGGCATCGCGGGTGATGCCGGCTTTGCCCCGGCCCCGGCGGCAGGTTTGAAACTCAGATCGCGCTCCGCCACCATCGACTTGCTTGCCGAGGTCTCCCGCAGCCCGGAGTCGATCCATTGTTTAATCATAGCGATCTGCGCCTGCGGGATCGCCGCCTTTTTCAGCGGCATCCGCGCCCCGTCATCGGGATCGGTGATGGCTTGGAAAAGCAGACTCTGGCTGGAGCGCCCCGCCACCACCGCCACCCCACCGCTGCCGCCCTTCAGCGTGCTGGCATGAGTTTGCAGATTCAGATCCGCCTTCTGCTCGTCCTCACCATGACACTTCAGGCAATGCTCGCGCAAGATGGGCTTGATGTGCTCTTCATAAGTCAACGCCTGCGGCTCCGCTCCAACACCGCGCAAAACCAACGCCATCAGCATGGCGGTGAGAGTGAGGGAGAAAGTGTGTGTTCGGCAAAGAATGGGCATATTATATCTTATATCGGCGGGATAAGCTCATACGGTGGCTCTCGTGGATCTTTGAGTAAAGGTCCGTCTTTACGGTTTCCCAGGAGCCGTTTCGGTGCCCGTTTTGGTCCACTCAGCGGCGTCTCTAGCCAGCGGCGGGAGATGCACGTCCACGCCGATCACGGTGAAGGCGCGTTGGACGTTCGGGTCCGGCACCGGGGTCACGGTCAGCTCGTGAATCCCGCAGGGCAGGCCGTCGGCGACCGTGACATAGTCGTAGGGCATGCCGCTGTAGTAATCCGTCTGCGGTCCCCACCAACCGGGGCCATGGGGCACTTCGTCGCGGCCATCGGGCAGGATGTGCCACACGACTTGCGGCAGCTTGGGAAAGCCCTGCATTACCGGCTGTGGCTCGCCATCCTTCAACGGTTGCATGGCGGTGTGCCAATCCGTCGGCAGGATGGTGATGCGACCGCTGTTGGAGACGAACTTCCGGTCGTTCCAGCCTTCGCCATCGAATCCGGTTTTCGAGCCGACGAGGCGGAAACGCACCCGCTGATTGACCTTCTTCACATCGGCATCGGCGTTGCCTTCGATGGCGGTGAGCACCCAGGTTTCCTCCTGCATGTTGGGGCCGAGGTGATAGGTCATCGGCATGTTCGGCGCGGTGTTGTTCGCAATGCGCGGCTGCGGACGCGTGCCGTGGAAGAGATTCCACTCGCTGGGCTTTTTCCCATCAATGAGCACCGTGGCTCGGCCATGGGAGATGGGCAGCACCAGGTCCAATCGCGTCCCGCGAAATTTCAGCCGGAGCTGGTCGGTGGCCGTGTTTGATTTGGCGATGCGGGTGTCGTTGTGCGTCCAGCCAGCGCCTTCCAGCACGATTTCATCCGTCTTGTTGTCGGCGAGGAAACGACCCACATCGAAACGCCGCACCTGTTCCGCCCAGCCTTGGCCGACGGGAATGGCCGACGGGAAATGCCGTTCGTAGAGCAGCGCCATCAGTGTTTCGCCTTTGCGATTCAGATGCACCTTGTCCCGCAGCAGGTCGGTGTTTTTCAACCCACTGCCCTTGAGGTAATCCAGCCACTCGTTGCGGGCCTCCACCAGCTCCACGCCGTATTTCCGGGCGAGCCGACGCAGCAAAATGGTCTCGGCTCCTTCACGCGGAGAATCCGGTGCCTCGTTGCCGTCAATGTGCTGCGTGCGGATGACGATGTCCGCCGTCGTCTCGCTGCGCAGCTCGCCGAGGAATCGCTCCCACACCTCCGCAGTGCCCTGATAGGCGCTGAAAAGCACGAGGTCAGGCTGCGAGCGCAGGATGTCGTGTTTCAGCAGCTTCTGCATCCGCCACACAAACCAGCCGCCGATGGCGCGGTTCTCGGCGATGATGGTCGTCTCGGGATACCGCTCGCGCAGTCGTTGAATCAGCAGCTCCGGCCAGCCCGACTCGATGGATTGCCCGTCGAAAAGAATGCGCACCGGCCGATGCGTGTATTTGCCCGACTCCAGCAGCGACATCGTCCGCGCCAGATTCGCACCGAGCCACTCGGGATGCTCCGGCGCAGCAAGCGGTGGTATTTCCTTCGTGCGCGCCACCAGCTTGTCCTTGTCCGGCATCGGCAGCGGCGCGGGTGTTTTGACAAATTGCGCATTCGGCCCCTGCACGGTCACTTTCGCCTCGCGCAACGGCTCCGCATTTTCGCCCACCAGACGGCAGGCAAAGCTGGTGCCACCGGAAAACCGAACCAGCAGATGATTCGGCCCTTTTTTCAACTCAATCGGCAGCTCACGAGCGAACTCGAAAGCAAACTCGCGATCAAACGTCCCCAGGTCTCGCCCATTGAGATACAGCCGGTGCTTGCCGCGGTTCGCCCCCGCCATGAGATTCGCCTTCATGTCGCGCGGGCTGTCCAGGCGGCAGTAGGCATATTGATAGCCACCATCCGGCACGACCAGGCGGGGAAACTCATTCCAAACGCCCGGCATATCCGGCAGGACCATCCGCGTGCCCTCCCAAACACCCTCGCCGATCCGCAGCACCTCGCCCGGTTTTGCCGCGTCCGCCACCACCGGGATCGCCAGCGGCTTATCACCCTGCGGGAAAAGCTTCGCGTCACCCATCGCCGCATATTTGGCCTCCCCGCCCATCGGCTGCAAAGGATCCACCTCCATCGCCGCCTCCGGCGTCCGGATGATCAGCCATGTGGTGACCTCTCCCAGTTTTCCCAGGTCCGTGGTGACATCCACCGCACTGGCGGTGAGCGGTGCGAGGAACAGGGCGGTGAGGAGTGTGAGGCGGAGTGTCATGGAGTGCTGGAGAGTTTACGACGGATTTAAGGCTGAACAGGAACCAACTTCTCGCCCGTCTCAGGCATCGTCTTGGTCGGCTCGCCGGTGAGGAGGCCTTGTTTGATGAGGAACCGGTCGGCGGCGATGAGGGTGACGGTCTGCCAGGGGCCGTTGTTGAAGAAGCTATGCGTCTGGCCGGGTGCGATCTGGAGGTCGATGGTCCTTGTGCCGAGGGACATCCATTTGGCGTGAACGATGTCCCAGCCCGGCTTCCACCCATCTTTGTCACCGAAAAAGGTGATGGCGGGTGGGAGATCGGCTTTCAAATGACGCAACACATCGATTTCAGGGTCATGCTCGTCGTCTCCTCCGTTGGCGAAAGCGGGATTGAACCACAGGTAGGCGACGACGCTGGTGTCGATGCCCTTCGGGTCGGCAGGGTCGTTGAGGCCGGGATTCATCGTGGCGAGGGCGCTGATGTGTCCACCCGCACTGCCGCCGCCGGTGATGATGCGCTGCGGGTCGATGCCAAGCTCACCCGCATGCTGTTTGAACCAGCGGATGGCGCTTTTCGCATCGGTGACGCAGACGCGTTTGCGTGCTTGGACTGCGGGAAGCTTCGCGATGTCGGCCTTGCTGAGCATTTGATACTCCGCCGTGGCGCAGACGAGTCCACGACTGGCAAAGTAAGCACATGCGATGCGAAATTGCACCAGCGAGCCGCCCTCCCAGCCGCCGCCATGGAAGAGAATCATGCCGGGCACCTTCGCTTTTGCGGGATCATGATTTGGCGGAAAGTAGATCTCCATCTGGCGAGGCTTCCCGGCACTCTCTTTGTAGATGTAGGGTTTGCCAGCGGGAGCGTCAGCAGCGAATGCGGCCAGCGGCGCGAGCAGCAGAGCGGTGAGTAGGGCGAAAGTGGGTTTCATGGTTCAATTTGCTACTTTTGATTCGCAGGTATCACCGCCTTCGCGGCCCACTTGATGGCTTCGAGGATGTGCTGCCGTGCGAACGGTGTGCTGAGTGAGCGCAGGTCGTGGCCGAACTCGGTGTAGAAGAAGCGGCCGCCGGTGGCGGGTTCGTGGGTCCAGGCGATGGGATGGTCCGCACCCATGGGTTTGCCATTGCGGGTTTTGAAGTAGTCACGCACGGGTGTGTAGGTGGTCTCATCCACGCGCATGAGGACGTTGAACCCGGGCTGGCCGGTGACGGCGTGGTCGTGATTGGTCCAGTCGGCTTCGATCCAGAACTCGGCGGGTTGGCCTTTGACGGATGGATGATCCTTCGCGGCGGGATCAATGGTGACCTTGGCTTTGCTGAAGTCGGAGTCGCTGTTGAAGTCGCATCCGCCGAGCGCGTTCAGCCACGGCCACTTCGTCTGATGCACCAGCGCGGCATGCAGGCCCACGATGCCTTTCCCGCCCTTGGTGAACCATTCCTCCACGGACTTGCGCTGCTCCTCGGGCAGCACTTTTTCGAGTTCGTTGGCGTTGTTGAGCACGAGCACGTCGTAGCGGCTCAGTTCCTCGGCACGCATGTCTTTCCAATGCTCCGTCACGTCCACCTCGAAGCCATTCTCATGACCGAGCAAGACGAGCCAGCGATTGATCTTCGGCGTCTCCGGGTGGCGATAGTAGCCGGTGTTGGAATAGACGAGCACTTTGAGTCCGGTCCCTTTGGGCGCGGGGGCAGCGGGTTCATGACTGTGGGCGACGCTGGCGAGCAGGAGTAGGGAGAGGATGAGTGGCTTCATGGTTGAGACGGTTTTTGAGACAAAGGAGTGGGCATACGAGAATAACTCCATTCATTCCTCTCGCACCTATTCATCGTCGTCAAAGCCATGCACAGCGTGGGATTGGCCGCGCCGCGTTCCAGCTTGCCGATGTATTCCCGACTCAGCCCACTTTCGCGAGCAAGGCCGTATTTGCTCAGTCCACAGCGTTCCCGGAGTTCCGGCAAGCGCCTCGGCAGCCGCTCGCGGATACGCTCGGCGTAGTCGTGGGCGTCGTGGTTGTCCGGGGCTAGGATGAAAAGGGAATCTCTGCGAACTTTAGCGTTGGGCCTCGCTCTTCTCGGCGTCGAAGAGGGCCTTGAAGTAGTCGTAGGTGGGCACGCGTGATCCATCGGGACGGATGAGCCAGTTGCCCACGCATTGCTCGGCGGTGGCCATGACGCCGGGCGGGAGGCCTTTGCCTTCGTATTTGCCGCCGATGCGCAGATCGTTGTCGTAAATCTGCCAGTGGATCATGTAGCGCACACCGGCGCGCAGGGCGGCATCGACCATGCGATGGAGCGCGTAGAAGGCCGCGCCCGAGGTGTCGCCTTGGTAAACGGGGTAGTTCTTTTTGATTTTCTCGAAGCCGTCCTCGCTCGCTCCGAACTCGCCGAGCATCAGGTTCTCCGCGCCAAAGATGCCATCGTGCGGAGCCTTGCTGGCGAGGTATTGCAGGCGATCAAAGAGGCCGTCTTCTTTGCCCGGTGCCCAGGTCTCCCACGATGACAGGCTGTAGAGATCGCAATGCGTCTTTGGCACCACTTTGTCCACGACGAGCGGCTTGCCCTTCTCATAGAGCTTGCCTTCGGCGATGTCCTTGATGGAGGGAACGAAGTTGACCTCAAAGGCATGCAGCACTTGCACACCATCTGTGCCGCAGTCGCGACGCGCTTGTTCCACGGCGGCCTGCCGCGTGTTGATCCAATCGCACATGCCCTGGTAGGCGGTGTCCCAGGTGTCGGGGTTCGCGTCCTTCAACGCGTATTTCATCACGTTGTCGGCTTCCCAGTTTTGCAGCACAAACGTTTTGCCGGTGCCGCGATAGCGAGTGAGCAGATGCCTGGCGAGCCGATACGCTTGATCGTGGACCTTCTGCTTGTCGGTGTCGGACAGGCCTTGCTGCCAGAAGTTGTCCCGCATGCCGATCTCGGCCGTCTCCAGCACGAGGGTGTGAAACGGCATGGCGAACACGGCCTCATAATACGGTGTCTTTGCCAGTGCTTCGAGATCGGGCACATCCTTGGGCCAATCGCTGTGCCAGCCATACTGCTTCTCATAGATGGAGTAGAACCAAAGCTTGAGCACCTTTGCTCCAAGCGTGTGCACCGCCTCCGCGCCTTCAATGAGAAAGGGTTTCTCCGTGAGCGCATACTTGCCGCTGACGTGCGTGACACCGAGGATGTCAGAGATCTTCCGCCCATGCAGCAAGGCGCGGGTTTCAGACACCGCATCGGCTACCGTGAGCTTCTTGGCAGGTCCGGCGCTGATGGCATCACCAGCGGCGAAGGTGGCGCTGATCGCGAGGCTGAAAGCGGTCACACCAAAGACAATGAAACGCCGCGATTTCATGGGAGATGAACGGGTTCTCATGACGCGCCTTCACTTCAACACCACATCGGAGAGCACCGCCGTATCCGAGGTGACGGGCAGATGTGAACAGAAGCCAATGCCGACGTAGAAAGGACCATCGAGATGAAGTTCCGCCGTGGTTTCGACTTGATGCAAAGGTTCGCCATTCAGGCTGACGAGGAGCGCGAAGGTGTTGCCACGCTTCTCGATGCCGAGGCGGATCGGTGGAGCATCGGCGGCTCGATTCTCGGCTTTTACACGGCAGGCTTCGACGATCTTCGCGCCCTTCTCCGCACGCTGCGCCAGATGGATCAATCCGCCGCCATGCAATGCGACCATGATGGTCTTTGAATCGTCGTTGAGGTCCTGGCGAAACATCAGCACGGCCTTGCGGTCGTAGTAGCCCTCGCGATTCGGAAAGGTGATGGTGGCGCTGAGCGAGGCATCACCGGATATTTGCTTCCACGCGTAGCGGCATTCGTCGCGCTGATACCAGATATTATAGCTCGCTGAGGTGAGCCGGTATTGTCCGGTGCGGGCATTGAAATTGGCGTTGCCCGGCAGCAGCGGCCCTCCGATGTCTGCCTGCCCCTCGAAGATGCCCAGCGGCTGATTGATGGTGACGGTGGGTCGATGAAAATCCGCCGGTGGGGGCACCTGCTTATGAGGATTGGGCTCCGGCATGCTGGGCAATGACCAATCTGGAGGCACGGGCTTGGTGACACTGACAAACGCGAGCTTCTTGCTGTCCGGCGACCACGAAGGAACGTTGAGCGTGCCTTGTCCGCCGAAGAGTTTTGCCAGCACGCGAATCTCGCCGCCCGCGACGGGCATCAGGCGCAGCATCACGTCGCGGTTCTCGGGATGCTCATCGGGGATCACGTCCTTGCCGAAGCTGATGAAGACCATCCATTTTCCATCCGGCGAGAGATGCGGGAACCAGTTCCGATATTCATCCGCGACCACGGGCTGCTGTTCTGAGCCATCGGGTTTCATGCGCCAGATTTCCATCGTGCCATTGCGCTCGGAGTTGAAGTAAATGAAGCGGCCGTCTGGCGAATACTCAGGGCCATCATCGAGACCGGGATTTGTCGTCAGCCGCTTCTCGGCACCGCCAGCGGTGGGGATGGTATAGACATCGAAGTTGCCATCGCGCTCGGCGCAGTAGGTCAGCGTCTTGTCATCGGGCGACCAGCCATGCCAGTAGGACGGCGACAGCGGGGTCACCAGCCGTGCTTCGCCGCCGTTGATGGGCAAAACATAGATCAGCGACTTCTTGTCATCGCCCCTTGAACTCACGGCGAGTTGGGTGCCGTCGAAGGAAATGCCGTGGTCGTTGTTGCACTTCTTCGCCGCACCGGTGTCGAGCAACTGCGGCTTGCTGCCCGGCTGGATCGCTGGCTTGTCGTCGCTGGTAATGGGCAGCTTGTAGATGCCGCCTTTGAAATTAAAGAGCAGGAACTTGCCATCGCGCGACCAGTTCGGAGCCTCAATGTGATCCCGCGTGTGATACACCACGTTTCGTTCTGCGGAATCAATGGCGATGGTCTCCAGCGAGTATTCCAGGCCTGCGGGTGCCTTGGCCGGAGCGCTTTGTTGAGCGTGGACGCCTAGCACGCTCGTCACGATCAATGCAACGGCCGACGCCTGTCGAAGCGACGAGGTGCAGCGTTGGGCAAGCTGTTGGAGGAGGTTGGTGGGGTGTGTCTTCATGAGTTCAGGTCACGGTGGTTAGAGTTGTGATGGGATGAGTTTGAAAGCGGTGGAACCTCACGGCTTGGCCTGCGTGAGCTTTTGCGGATGCTCTCGCGCATTTGTGCGCAGGACCATCCGCACATCGTCCGCGTAGTGACCGCCAAAGGTGACGACGCCATTCATCGGCGTTTCATCGCCACCGATGGCTTTGAGTTCCACGACAAGGAAATCCGTGTCCGGCGGCACGATGAGACTGCCCGCCACGCGTTGCCACGTTTTCAGATCATCGTCAGCCGCCGCGCGCCATGTGCTGTAGGCCAGCTCCTGGTGCAGCTTTTCCTCCCAGTTCTTGCGCACAAAGGAAGGCACGCCCGCGAAAGCCCACATGCTGGCCTCAAACTGCGACGGCTTGCCCGAAGCTTCACGAATGCAGTTGAACCACGCCGACCAATCCACCACCGCCGTGCCCCTAGAGATCGCCTCACGCCACGGACGGATGTCGATGAACTGATACATGTTCCCGTGATAGGCACGCGACGGAAAGCCGTCCTTTGAATCCGAACGCAGGAACCGAAACATGCGCTGGCCCTCATGCGGCGGGATGCCCTGCTGCTCGCCCACGATCTCCGAGTAATCGCCACTCCACCCACCGAAGCGCAACGGAATGCCATCCGGCAGCGGTGCCACAGGTTCCTCAAAGCCAGCGTTCACAAGGTTCAACACCCGCTCCACCATCCGTGGCATCGAATACCCAAACACCACCGACGTGCAGAACATGCCAAACACAATCCCCGCCGCCGCTGCGGTGAGCGGACGCCAGGAGAGCCAGACGGAGCGTCGAGGCACGACCGCCGACGGCTGCGATGCCCGCTCCCGCGCGATCTCGCACAGGCCAGCATCAATGCCCGTCTCGACGATCAGCTTAAGTCGCAGCGCCGGGTCACACGCTAGCAGTCGATCCAGCTCCGCGACCTCGGCATCAGTCGCCTCGCCATGCAGATAGCGTAGGATGAGTTCGTTCGGGTTCATCTCAAAGAGCCTCCTTTTGCAGACGGGTTTCAATGCACGCCGCCAGTTTCTCCCGCAGCCGTCCCAGCAGCTTGTAGAGCGCGTTGGCCGACTTGCCCGCCTGCTCCGCCAGCATCATCACGCGGCCTTCACCTGAGTAGGGGGCCAGCAGCAGTTCCTGATGCGGCGGCGAAAAGCCCTCCAGGCATGAACGCAGCGCCTGCATGGACCGCTCCCGCTCTTCCGCATCAAACACTTCCGCCTCCTCCGCCAGCAACTCCAGCACCCCGTCGCTAAAGACACGCCGGTCACGCCGAAGCCGGTCGATGACCGAAAGACACTTGAAGCGCACCACCACCTTCGCCCACGGCAGAAAGCCCGCCTCGTCGCGGAGTTGATCAAACTTCTCCCACAGCGTTACGCTCGCCTCCTGGATCACTTCGTCCACCAGATGCCAATCCGGCAGCAACGATCGCGAATAAGCACGCAGCGCCGGCTCGTTCCGCATCAGCAGCCGCACAAAATCGCCCTGTGTCAGAGAAGGCGGTGGGTTCGGAGATGGTTCAGAAGGCGTCATGCACGAACTTATTCGCTAACCCGCCCGAACCTGCCGAATTTTTTTAATCTTTCGATTTTTTGTCCGCTCGCGAGATCCTCACCCGGCAAACTGATAGAATTCCCTTTTTGCGTACGCATTTGGGGGGAGGGGCCGAATCAGCATTGCGGGTTAAGGGAGAATTGCTTTTTGACCCCTTTTGCGGCGTTCGTCCACCGGAAAACGGCACCATCGCTACAGGCGTTCTGCTTTTGCGCCTGACTGT
>CANJZW010000133.1 GCA_947479475.1 Chthoniobacteraceae bacterium | reverse complement strand
ACTGCAAAACTCTCATCTCCCCAGTTTCCCTCGGCTGCCCCACAAAGTCCGACGGAGCTAAAGTGACTCAAGATCAGGCAGAAGGATGCCTGAACCCTCATATCCGAAATCTCTTCTGCCCCATTTTAGAGTATTCGCCTACCCAACTACATCTCCCCCGGAGGCGGCGCGCTGTGACAATCTGAACGGGGGCGCCATAAAACTACGCTCAACCACAGCCCAATCGCCGCCGAACCAGAAGCAGCTCCCCTACGTTACTGACGACTAGCCCTGCGGGCTCGCTGCCGTGCAGCCGGGGTCAGATCGGCACTCAGTTTCGGCCGACCCAACAGTTATTTCTTCTGTGAGAACACATGTAACACAGCAGAACTAGGCGAATACGTTAAAACGAGATCCTCGGTGCCGCGACCTTTGATATTCTGCGACGTGAGTTTGTGGACTGGGCAAGGTTTAAAAACCGTCGGCAGGTGTCGAGTGACACCGGATTGTCTCTACGCGGAAGACCGCGCGGCATTTCGCTCGAACTATTTAAGTGCTGCCGGAGGAGTTTGAAACATTACCGTCCCAGGGCTGAGCGTGGACATGCCAGTGGAAATATCCAGATTACCCAGAGTCAGGACTCCCCCTGAAACTGATTCAATAACGCCTCCATTGCTTGAGGTTTTATTTAGCACTAAAGTGCCTGTGCCGCTTAAAATGAGCGTTCCCCCATTAACGATGGTGTTGCCAGCGCCAAAGGTCAAAGAGCTATTGCTGGGGGCGATGGTTCCCGTCGAAATGAGGCTTCCGGAATTGGCGCCCCCAATGGTAAGGATGCCAGCATTCATACTCGTGCCTGAAGTCGCAGTGTGCGTATTCGCACCTCTCAAGACTAATCCGTTTGTCACCAGTGTTCCATCGGTAATAATGGTCCTACCCGAGATATTAGCCATAGTGTCGTTACGGCTGGCGGCGATAGATCCGGTTAAAATCAGGCGTCCAGAATTGGCACCGCCAAGCGTGATGGCACCGCCAAGCGTGATGCCACCGCCACTCATACTCGTGCCTAAAGTGGAGTCGCGCGTGTTAACTGAGCCATTCAAGGTAAAGGTCGTGGAGCTCGTTGTTTCTGCGACATTTGCATTCGAACGGTTAAGGACATTCACACCGTAATCCCCCACGGGCGCGTAAATGCTCCGGTCCATTCCGATGGAGATGCGGGAAAGAGGGAACCACTCCCTGACTTTCCACGACTCCAAGATTGGGCTAAGCCCCGGCCAAGAGACGCGCAGGACTTGAGAACCGTTTGTTCCGAGAACGGCTTGCCCCCGAGAAATGAGTTCGACAGGCTCCAAGCCTAGGCTAGCGGAATCGCCTGCTTGAATGAAATTTGCGGAATCATCCAAAAGGAGGCGCGTCATTTTCTGAAAATCCGATACGTACACCGTTCTTCCGTCGATCGCGAGAACCGCTCCATTCGCGATCGTTATTGAGCTAAATAACGAAGCTTGGACCTCAACCACCAAGCTGGCCTGCAATTGACGAACGGCTCCGACTGCCGTGTCCTGTATGCTTTCGGTGTACGCGAGGAAACCGGTTTTCGAAATTTCTCCCACTGCCAGAAGACGACCCGGGAGTGATACGGGAATACGCAGAAGCGGGGACTTTTGGTTCGTTAGATCAAGAATGCCCAAGCGATTGTCATAGGACTGTGGAATCTCCACGCTGGACTTCCACCTCGCCGAATTCCATGGGGACGGGTTCTGGCCGTAGCCGAACACCAACAACCCGTCTCCAGCCGCGCACCCAGACACAAGGGTGGTTGTCGTTGTCGCAAGAGGATATGGCTTGAGCGCCACAGGGGCGGCTGGATTGCTGACGTCAAAGGCCCTAACATAGGCGGGTTGCGCCTTGAAATTGGGGCTTGTCGAATAACGGACCGATTGAGACGCCATCGGGAGGGGAGCATCCGTCGTTTTCACCATGTCACAAGCTACAATTGAGTAGCAAAACCTCGGGGGTTTGATCTGAGTGATCACCAGCGGAAGCGAGTCCTTGGCCCAAAGAATCCCGCTGATTTCGCAATTGGTATCCGTGCTGCCCATTCTTACCGAGGTTGTCCCCAAAAGCTTCAGCGCAGGCAGGGCAGATGCATCGTAAACATCCAATGCAAGTTCGGCAGAGGTGGGAACGTTCGATGGCATCCCGACAAAGCAGGCCATCAGTCTAAACCCATTGTTCGGATTCCAGTTCTTTCGGAGCACGTATAGCTTGGAGGACTTCAGGACGGCTTCCTGTACGATCCCGTCCTTAAGATCGATGTCTGTTAAAATGGAGGACTCCGAGGCCGCTTTTGACACGCGGATCGCAGCCTTGTCTCCGGACCATACCGAACTGGAGCCATCGCTGATTTGAATCAGATACTCTCCCGATTGGATGACCTGGTTCACAGGCCAGGCAAGAGCGACATCCGCCAGAACCTTCGGTTTATCGCGGTCATCCACGTTCGCGGTGATGAGTTCCTTTTGTGAGATCGAGGTTAAAATTCCGTTAATGAGAGTCGCGCGACGCGGGGTGAAGCCGTGGTCCAAACGACCACGGAGATTGAGTTTGCCTCCATCTTCCAAACGGATGTCAATCAGTCGGACGAAGGAAGTCTTCTCAGATTTGGACGCGGCACGGTTCCAGAAACTCGCGCTGAAGGGAATCAAAGCGAGTCCTTCCTCGTGTAGCACCTTGAGCGCTTTATCATCATAGACGGCCTCGCTGTACCCCCACTGGTTTTCATTGATAAACACACGGTCTACGAGAGTTGGACTGGTGACATCCGCCACATTGAAGAGGGATGCAGCCACCTTGCCTCCGTCCATGCCGATCGTGAACAGAAACTGACCTAAATCCCCCATGGGCTCGATGTACGTGGAGAAACCCGGAACTTCAACGCTGCCGGTAATGCTTGGCGCGTTGGGATCGGAAATATCGACAATCCAGAGCGGATCGGTGGTTTGGGCTGTGACGACGTACACTTTTCCATCGATGAAGCGCGTGGCGCGGAGTGTCTCGCCCGGCATGATCTCTAAGGACGCCAGCTTGGTGCCAGAAACCGTGAAATTTTCGAGCACGCTGACCGGCCTCCACAGAGTTCCGTTACCCCAACTGATGGAGACCGCAGTGAGCGTCCCATTCTGGTAGGAGACGTTGTACTTATCGTAGATGCAGCCGCGTGTCGCAATTGCATTTTGAGTCAGGCAGGTGGCTCCGGAGTCGTCCAGCCTGAAGAGCGTGATTTGTGAGTGGTTGCCTCCGTCGATATAACTAGTGGAGGCCACACTCAACCAGTCTGTCCCCGCAGAGATTACTCCTGAATAAGCATTGGACGCGATGTGATGAACGGTTCCAAGCGTCTGCATGCCGTTTTCATCGACCTCCACTTCGGAAAGCAATGTGTTGTAGGCAGAGTCGCCGTTCATGTTCCAGTCTGTGGTCACAACAAACAGGCGGCCGCCGGCCATGCGGCTATCTGTGATGAAGCCTCTAATGCTGGTGCGCGAAACCTCTTGCGCGGACCTTCCGGAAACACGGACCACCACTACGTTTGTGCTGTTGTAGCTGCCGTCTGGATCTCGTGTGAGAAGGACCAAGTCTCGTTTGCCCGCGCCTAATAGGGTTTCCGGTAACAGATAAAGGTCCTGCCCGATTGCGGGCATGCGCAGGGTGGCGATCAACAAAGGATTGGATGGATCGGAAACATCCAGCACTTGAAGGCCGCGGAGCTGGTTGAAGAAATAAACCGTGTTCCCATCGGTTTTCCAGATGTCTGCCTCGACGACCTGACGGCTCAGGGATGAGGTGGTTGAGTCGGCAACGGCGACACTGGAGTTGGCAAGCCGATTTGAGGAGACCGAACTTGCCACAGTCAAGGGGACGGCCGTTAAGCCGTTGACGTCCGATGCCGCGGTGGAACCTGCCGGCTTGTAGCCAAGCGCCGGAGTCTTTGCGAATGCTCGGGATCCTTGGTAAAACCGGTCTGGAAACTTGCTTTTTGCCGAAAACGCCAGCGCCTTATCCTGATTGACCTGCCCCGTGGCGCGCCACTCCACGATCTGTGAGGAGTAAGTTTTGGCGACATTCAGAAGGGTTGGTTTTCCAGAAAGGTTCGTGTTGCTCCAACGGACCCACCGCGCGGAGTTTTTAATCCGAACTTCAACCAGAACAGAGGTGCACCCCGAGGGGACAACGACATCCACGTTCTTGTCAGTGGTTTTCACAGTGAGAGCGACACTATTTGACGCCGGCGGCGTCCCTGCGGGGGGCGTCGTCGCCCAGACGGGAAGCACCAGGTGATGGCAGACCAATAGTGCGAAGAAGGCAAAGTTCAGGAATCGCACCCGCTGGCAGGGACCAAACATGCTCCTTAATCGGTTTGGCGTATTCATGATTCTATCTAATTTAGAGATGAAGAGGTTATCCTTGCAGTCCGACATGCGAAGGCAAGCTGTATCCCAGTGTGTTTAAATGATAATTTGCGCTTTGCGTTGCCCCCTGGCACGTTTTTATCAGCATAGTGAGGCGGGTGTTATGCGTGACTTGTTTTTGCCTCATTCCGCCAAGTTCATCCACCATGTGAGAGTTCCACTTCGTTCCCACACTGACAACTCCACTTTTGGTTGATTTTCTGTCTAAGCATCACGTCCAGCGGAATGTTTTATCGCCAGTTTGGACCCTGAATCACTCTGGCTGGGGGCCTCGGGGTTTCAAACGGTTCTACTCCAATCCCCAATGTCCTCGCTGGCTTTTTCGCCAAGCAAGACGGCAAACTTACGCAGTGCGTTTTTATCAAACACAAGGGTTGCGACCGCGCGCGGAGGTGATTCGCTTGCAATCCAATGCCCCATTCTGAAAACTAGTCTCCCGTGATCGCTTTCTCCATTTTTAGAGAGTCCATCTCGGGCGCGCTAAAACGTTTCCCCGGCGTTATCTTGTCCTGCATCGGAGTCGCCCTCGCTGTGACTTACGCGATCCACAACCCCCACAACCCCCAAAACACCGGAGCGCTGAACCAAGCCCAGCGTTTTGCCATGGCGTCGGCCCTCGGCGTGCCCCTGTGCTTTGCGCTGCGCATCCTGCGCGAATGCAACCAAAGACACATCGGCCCCTGGCTTGAGTGGACGCCGCTTCCCGCCATCGCGTTTGCCTACTGGACGCTCCCGGCCTCCGGATTTAACAGTCCTGGCTCCGTCATCATCCGCTGGTTGCTCACCCTGGCAGGGCTCCATTTCGCCGTGGCGGTCGGCGCCTTCATTTTTCAAAGCTCGGAAAACCGTTTCTGGCAGTTCAACCGGAAAATCTTTCTGCAATTTTGCACGGCGTCGTTTTATGGCGTAATCCTCACCGCGGGAATGGAATTGGCGATTCTGAGCGCGGATAAACTTTTTAACCTCGGCCTGCGCCACGCCTATAAGGACCTCTTTTGCTTCATGGCTTTCCTCGTCCATCCGCTGTTTTTTCTGACAAGCGTCCCCAAAGACGTAAATAAACTGGAATTCGAGACCACCTATCCGCAAGCGCTCAAATCGTTCACCCAATTTGTCTTGGCCCCCCTCGCTGCGGTGTTCACGGCCATCCTGTACGTCTATGCTGCGAAAATCTACGAGAGCCGCGCCTGGCCCCAGGGCTGGGTGGCCCTTCCCGTGCTCATCCTATCCGCCGTGGGGATTCTTTCCGCACTGCTTCTTCACCCGCTTTTCAGCGCCCCTGAGGAACGCTGGGCACGCTGGTTTAAAACCAACTTCCCGAGGTTGCTCGCGCCTCTGGCCGTCCTGCTTCTGCTCGCCCTAAAGGAGCGCATAAACTCCTACGGCGTAACGGAGGAGCGCTACCTCGGCGGCGTGGCAGGATTCTGGATTCTACTCTGGACGCTCGCATACTCCATCAGACCAGACGCAGGAATCCGTTGGATCCCGGCATCGCTCCTTGTTTTGTGCGCAGCCTCGGCCTTCGGCCCTTGGAGCGCCGCAACCGTCTCTCGAAAAAACCAGACAGAACGGCTCAATGGCCTCATCGACACCCTCGGCCTGCGCCCGACCTCAAGCAGAGACGACTCCAAAAAAGAACACACGCTTACCTCAAAAGACTACACCAACCTGCACAAAACCATCCAATACCTGTCCGAGCGGCACGGAGCACAGGCGCTGCAACCCATATTTCCCGAGGTCTTCACGAACAATCAGGATGACAAAGGCAGAACTTCTTCATGGAACATAGCCAACACGATTTTGAAAACTCACGGCGTCGTGATCGCCGGAAACTCCCGTTATTTCCACTTCGAACTGGCGCAAAAGGAGGGCATCAGCATCGATGGATTTTCCAAGCTTGTGATTTTTGAAAACATCCGCAATTCCGAAAAAAAATGGAAAGGTGGCCTTTCCATCCACCATGCGCAGAAAGAGCTACGCATGGGATTCTCCAACTCGTCGCCGGGCCAGCAGGTGCCGCTGTCAGAGCTGCTTCAATCCCTTGCAAAAAAAAGCGAAGGGGACCTCAAAGCAGACGATCTCCAGGCGGACTGGCAACAAGAGGGAAGACAGTTTCGCATCATATTCACCTCGTTAAATTTACTTTTCGAAGAAATGACTGCTCCCTCCATCAGTAGCTGCAGCTTTGTAATCCTCGAAAAATAAAAGCCCCCCCTTAATTGCCCACCCTCGGGAATGAAAACCCGACATCCACCGCCCTCCTCTTTTTTCCTACCCCCCTCCAACCTTTGAGCCGCCCCTCACGAAGGATGGACTTTAGCGCGCCCCCGGACTGATGCCCCGCGCGCCCGACAACGTGCCAACTTGGACTACAGCAAGCCTCTGGTGGTTAACCCGGTCGAAGAACCTCGATTCCTGAACCCGTTCCCATATTTTGTCAATCCTCCCTGCCTCCTCGTTTCGGCAGGCCTGACGAGCGGGCCGCCTTGGCGTGTTAAAGGAGGCAACGTCACACCGTCCAAAACTCCTTCCGAAGACACGCAGCCGTGCAAATTCACGCGAGCCACAGGCTGGGAGTGAACTTTACCTTTTCTCCGAAGCCCAGCCGAGGTACCAAACCGAATGCTCAACACCCTTTGGCTGGGACTACTCCTTGTGGCCGTCTTTCTTGGCGGCTTCACGGGCCGCCTCGAGGCGGTCACCAGTGGCGCGTTTTCCGCGGCCAGGGATGCGATCATGGTTGTGGCCCTCCCGCTTGCAGGGCTCATGGGGCTTTGGTTGGGGTTTCTGAGGCTTGCGGAATTGTCCGGGATTGTGGAGGGGTTGGCCCGCGGGCTGCATCCGCTCCTGAAGCGTCTTTTTCCCGACGTCCCCGAGGGCCATCCCGCAATGGGCGCGATGGTGCTGAATATGGCGGCAAATATGCTGGGCCTTGGCAACGCGGCCACCCCGCTCGGCCTGCGCGCCATGCGTTGTCTGGAGACCCTCAATCCCCATCCGGGCACCGCCACAAACGCGATGTGCACTTTCTTGGCGATTAACACGAGCTCCATCCAGCTCATCCCGGCCACAGCCATCGCCGTTCTGGCGGCGCAGGGATCCAAGCAACCCACGGCCATTTTGGGAACCGCCCTCCTCGCGAGCACCTGCGCCGCCATCGCGGGAATTACAGCAGTCAAACTCCTCCAGCGCCTTCCCCTCTACGCCATCAAACCGGAGGAATTGCGCATTCAAACATCCTCCACACAGGAACCTGGCGCCTCGCCCACACTGGCTCCCGCACCTGAGGAAGCCGCGACTCCGCCCGCTCCCCCCGCTTTAAGCGCCAAGGGCCGCCTCGTCTTGGCCCTGTTTTTCCTGCTTTTCGCGCTCATGGCCGGCCTGTTCCTTTTTCAGGAATTTCTCCAAAATCTGCAAGCGGCATCCGGTTTTCTGTCGGGCCTTCCCCTTCCCAAATTACCTGAATCGCTTCAGGGACAAACGGGCTTTTCCAGGGCCATGGGGGTTCTTTCCCTGCTCGCAGTCCCCTTCCTGATGAGCTTCTTCGCACTGTACGCTTTTCTCAGGCAGGTGAAGGTGTACGACGAGTTCGTCACCGGAGCCAAGGAAGGCTGGCAGGTCGCGATGCGGATCATCCCCTACCTGACGGCCATTCTAGTCGGGGTGCGAATGTTTCGCGAGGCGGGGGCGATTGAATGGCTGGCGCGGGTTCTCTCGCCCATCCTGGGTCCGCTGGGGGTTTCGGCCGACCTCTTGCCGCTGATCTTGGTGCGCCCTTTGTCCGGAGGCGCCACCACCGGGCTCTTCACTGAACTCGTCACGCGCTTCGGAGCCGACGCCCTCATCTCCCGCACCGCCGCCACCATTTACGGCAGCACGGAAACTACGTTTTATGTGCTAGCCGTTTATTTCGGAGCCGTCGGCATCCGCAGAGGCCGCCACGCGCTGGCCACCGGGCTCATCGCTGACGCTACTGGCGCCATCGCCTCCATCCTGATCTGCCGCTGGATGTTTGCCTAGCCGCCCAAAGGCGCCCCCTCATGCCCCACCTCGAACTCGTCAGCGGGATCGAACGGCGGCATCGGGACGTTGATGATGCGCAGATTCCCAACGGCCCGGTGCACACACCCCGGGGGGATCATCACCGTGGTCATCGGTTTGAGCGGATAGGACTGCCCGTCCGCTTCGAGCACCCCCTCCCCTTCGAGCACGATGTAGATTTCCGTCATGCGCTTGTGGTAGTGCGCCCGGCTATCCTTGGAAATATCCGTCAAATGGACAGTCGCCAGAGTATTGTCGGCGTCGCCAAAGGCGCGGCGCGCCTGCCCGCACGGGCACGCGACCGGGGCGATCTCGTCTAGTTGGGCGATACGGATGCGGGGAGCGGGGCTGTCGGGATTCGTCATTTTTGAAATCGATGCGGCGCGGCGCCGTTACGCCAGCCAGGAGCGCAGTGTTTCCAGATCCTTGCGGGTACCTTCCATTGCGATTTCCAGATAACCGGGATCCTTCATTTTAGCCTTTAAATGTTCCACATGCAGGCAAACCGGACCGGTATAGCCGCCGGCCTTCAACTGGTCCACGTAGGCTTTTCCAACAACCCCCTCGGCCAAGGGAGCAGGTTTGTGCCCCTTTCCCTCCCAGGCGAAGTTTTTAAAGAAGGCCATCCCGATGTGATCCTGCACCAAGGCAACCTCCGTCGGCCAGGAGGTGCTCCCCTCGATCGTTGCGTGCATGATGTCAAAGGCCCAGGCCAGCTCGTCTGCCTTGTAGTCGCGCATCAAAAGCGCCATGTCCCAGATTCCAGCCCCCATCATCTTCGCGCCGGAATGATTCTGGTAACAGGGCAATATCCCGATCTCCTTGCTGAGTGCCACGAGGTCTTTGAGCTTGGGCCTAATTTCATCCAACTGAGGCCAAATGGGCTTTTTGTTGTCGTAGGTGTACCAGTTCATCCGGTAGCGCGGTATGCCCAGCGCCTTGGCAGTGCGCAGAATGGGCTCGGTGCGCGTGGCGTCAGAAACGGAGTTGATCGCGGAGGTCAGCATCGTGATTCGCACCCCGCATTTTTTGAGGGCTTCCACCAGCTTTGGGAGTTCCTCCTCCACTTTCGCCGGTTCGATGTGTCCCCCGGGCCGGATTGGCGCCTCGATCCCCGTGACGCCCAGGCGAGCGAGCACCTCTGCGAGCCGATCAAAAGGAAGTCCGAGAAAAAGTTTGGAAAACAGACTCACCTCCAGCGCCGGAGAGGCGGCTGGCGCCGCGAAGACGCTTTGTGGCTGGAGAATGGTGCCGGCAAGAGCTGCGGCTGAGCTTTGAAGGAAGGTTCGGCGAGAAAGCGTCATAAAAACAGGGGGATGAATTTGGAGGGAGAAGAAGTCGTCTGGGGTGGGCCCCAAATGGTTCACAGATCTTTGCCATGAGGAAACAAGAAAAAGCCCGTGTCCATAGTAATTTAGAAACGATCTTTGCAGGCGGCATGGGAAAGACAAGGATCCGCCGGTACGGATGTGGAGTTTGGCAACAGCCTGTTTGTGGCTGAGACCCGTGAAGGTTTTATTTTGGATCACGAACTGTTGAAGGATCAGAGTGGAGGGGACGTGAAGTGGTTGCGCGGACGCTTGAAAGAACTGCAGGAGCTCAGTGGCGGGCGACTTACGGAAGCAACATCAGACCAGGGCTTTGAGCGTGAAGCACTGAAACGTGATTTGCTTGCGGCAGGGCTGGAATGCCACGTGTGTCCGAAGTCGCCGGCAGAACTGGAACGCCGATT
>CANJZW010000132.1 GCA_947479475.1 Chthoniobacteraceae bacterium | reverse complement strand
CGTCTTCGGTTCGGCGGCGTGGAGGCCTGTTAGGGGCGCGAGGAGGAGGGCGGTGAGGATGAGCCGGCAAAAAAATGGGCTGTGGGTCTTCATGGTGTTGTCTTCAATTATTTTGTCCTGGAAAGCAGGGATGCGGGAGGTGTTCTTCACGGCTTCTTCACAAGGATGATGCGATCACAGAGCACCAGGTCTTCCTTCGCCGTGCCGCCGTAGGTGGGGCCGTCGATTTTCAAAGAGACCCAGGCTTCCCATTGGTTCAAGGCCCCAGGCTCATAGGGGCGCTCGCCGAGTTGCTGATTTGTGGCCCAGCTCTTGGCTGAGAACCAAACCCAGCAATCGGGCGTCAGCGTGATGTCTCCCAGTTTGTGGAGGCGGTATTTGCCGGGCCTGATGTCTTTCTGCTCCAGGCGAATCCTCGCGCCTTCTTTGCCTTTGGGTGGATGCCGCGATTCCCATTGGTAGAAGCCGATTTGCAGCGGCAGGTCGGGCATGTGGATGGTCGTGGCGTAACCCCAGGCGGCTTCGGCATCCTTCACGGTCAGCGGTCCGGTTTGGGTGCCTGAGTTGGTGGGCACAAAGGTCTGGATGCGGGAACGGTCAATGCCATCGAACTGGGCCGGCAGCGGCTTCTCCACGCCACCGCCCTCGATGATGGCCATGAAGTCGGCGAGCGCTCCAGGAGCAAAAGGTCGCGGGCTGGCCGCCTGGATGCGGCTGGCGAAGACCTTGACGTCCCGGAAATAATCCGGGTTCGCTTTCCGCAGCTTAAACCACTTCCACAGGCTGGCAAAATCCAGCTCGCGTCGTAGCAGGCGGACATTGGCCAACGCCTCGGGTGTGGCGGCAGATCGGGTTTCCATCTCGTCGAATCGGCGCTGCCAGCGCTGGATATTTTCCACGGTGAGGTAGGGAAAGATGCGGTCTTCAAAATGAGGCCCGGCCGTGAAGGTAACAGCGCGTGGCAGCTCGCGCATGGCCTCGCGTCCTTGTTCCAGCTCCTCCAGGTAAAGGCGTGCCAGCTCGGCGGCCGCGCCGTATTGGTGATCGGTGAACTCGCGGATCAGCGCATCGGTGTCGCAGTTCACATCCTGCATGAGTTTGCGGATGAGAAAGCTCTGCAACTCGCTGAGACCGGAGCGGTCATTCGCACCGCGATGGTCGGTAAAGACACCCTCGACGCCTGCTTGGTGCATGAGGCGCATCTGATTGATGTTGCGCCGCAGGTTGCCCACCGGCAGCACCGCGCCGCTGCCCCACGGATTCGGATAGAGCCAAGCCCAGAGATGCGAGGTGATGCGGCCCCATGCCTGGAGATCGCCATAGGTCTCCTGCACGCTGGCATCGGGATGATGCCAGTCGGCGAAAAAGCAGTCTTCGATCGGCGCGAAGGAGATGATCAGATTCTCCGGCAGTCTATCGCCAGCGGGCAGCGTGGGCGGCTTCTGGGTCTGGCTGCGGCGGTAGGCCAGTGTCTTGACGAACTTCCCAGGATGCTGCTTTTGCATGAGACCACAGAGTTCGATGAGGTAATCATAGATCGGTCCGCCCGGGCTTTTATATTTCTTCTCCAGTGCCTTGCAGTCCGGGCAGTAGCAGAAGGCGTCCGCATTGTCGGCCGCGTCCACCGTGATGATGTCGTTTCCGGGGGCGATGGCGACGTGCTTCAGGATGTTGCGCGTCAGTTCCTGCCGCAGTGCTGGATTGCTGAAACACAATTGCAGCCCGGTCGTGCGCTTGCCGTTGGCGTGCATGCTAAAGAACTCGGGATTCGTCGCAAAGTAGTCCCGCCGCTCCATCCACGGAAATGACTTTGAGTAAACCGTGTCCGGCGTGGGCGGGATGTAGGCAAACGAGCTGTGCACGAACTTATCGTTGCGCAGATACGGCACAAAGCTGGCCTCCGACCGGCTTCCCCATCTCTCCGAGCCCATGTTCATCCCGTTCTGATAAAAGAAGTTCGCATCACCGATCAATCCCACCTCGCGCGAGCGAAAGGAGAAGCCGCGCTTCCGCTCGAAAGGCTTCAGCGACACCATCGGCGCAGTGGGAATGATGGGCTTCTCAAAGACCGAATACCAGCGCCAGCCCAGCGCGGTCTCCAGGAACTCCATCGCCGCATGCAGGTTGCCGTGAACGCCCTTGCCATAGAGAAAAATATCGCCGCCTTTGCTCCGGTAAACATGTTCCTGGTCCTTCAGCTCCTTCAACGGATCAGTGCCCAACTTTTCCCCCACTGCTGCACTGATGCCGACATAAAGACAAGGGCTGTCACCAGTAGCCTTGTCCGCATCCAACACCGGGAACTCCGCGCCAGTGATCTGCCTGAGATATTCCGACAGCTTGGTCACCGCGTAGTCATCCACTGGCGAAGCCGCCTCCGGCTTGACGATGCGGAACTCGGTCTTGCCCGCTGTGGACAGTGCGATATCGGCACCGTGCAGCGCATGAGTGAGCAGTAGGGTGGTAATGAGGAGGTGGGTGAGTTTCATGATGTTTGGCCGCAAATCATACCCTGTTGGATCGTTCTCGAAGCAGGCCTATTTCCGCACGAAGATATTGCCCATCACGGTGGGTTCCCGAAAGTCGGTTCCGCTGGGGGAGAGCATGTAGTGCTCGGTGGTGTTGCCGGCTTTGCGCTGGCGGCAGATGTTGACTCCCCACGGCAGAAAGGTCGTGGGGCGGGTGCCGGAGAGCGGTTTGGCGTCGATGCGGACTTCGACGGTCCAGCGGTCGGGGTATTTTTTCACGGCGGCTTGCCCGACGCGGTAGAAGGCGGGCAGGTCCTCGACCCGCTCGGTCACGCATTGGTCGTAAATCACTCCCGCGGAGTTGATGCCGATGAAGGGACGGATGCCGCCTGCGGTCTCGATGCGGATTTCCACCATGTCATCGCCAAAAATGTCCATGGAGTCGGGCTCTTTGCAGGCCTCGACCAGCCGACTCATCTTCGGCTCGCGACACTCGATGCCGACGATCAAGGCCGAGTTGTCATCGATCCAGCGGAACGCGACCTGAGTGTCCACATGGTGCGGCGGTTCGCCGGTCAGCATCTCGCGCAGGGGCTGAAAGGCGTAGCCCTGGGGATCGTCGGCCCGCCAGAATGGCTTGTTGAGGTCGCCATCGATCACAGGCGGCTGCTGGGCGGTTTTGATCTGGAGACTGGGGCCGGTGCGCTTGAGTTTTTCAAAGAGCAGCTTGAGTGGCTCCATCTCGCCTGTGATACCGGCGATACGGCGACCGTAGATGGAGGACTCTCCGGCACTGGCTTTGGCGCGGCCGAGGATGTCGAAATAGCGGTCCACATCGGCCTGCTTCAAAAAGCCGCCCGCGGAGGTGATCTGGCGCGGATCGGGGCGCATCCACACGCTCTCGGCGAACGTGAAAAACTCCTTCATCTCGGCCTTGGCCGGACCGTAGTAGAGTTCGAAATACTCATCCATCGTGGCCTGGATGTCCAAGTTGCGGTTCCAGCACAGCTTGCTATGCAAATAGAGCATCAGGTGGCTGATCCATGGCCGGGCCATGATGGGCATGTTCGTGGCTCTCGGATCGAAATCGCCGGTATTCCATCCGATCTCCACCATGAATCCCAGGGCGTGGTCATATAGCCCATCGAAGCTCCGCTTCATCAGCGAAGAGAAAATGATCGGGACCGGCGGGAAGTTGTAGATCTGAGCATGTTGCAGGTGGTATTCCAAAATGAGAAGCTGTTCCGGGCTGTTCATGGCGGCGATCCATTCTTTGCGATTGGCCAGTTCGTATTCCCGCTCAGGCAGCGTCCAGCCGGAGTTCTCCTGTGTGAACCCGATCACGACATTGTCCGGCACCTTTTTCAGGTGCGAGGGGATTCTGCCCGTGAGGCTGTAGGCAAAGACGGTGAACTTCTTGTCCGGAAACTTTCCCTTCAGGCGGTTGCGGACGGCCATATTGAAATCCCACGCGTAATCGCTGTAGCGCCCGGATTGCCCGCGTTCCTTGAACTTGTCCCATCCTGCAGCGACGTCGTCGCTGTCGAGTAAACCCCAGCCATCGGGCTGCCCGATGCCGATGTAGCCGATGGCTGGAAAGTGTTTGTCCACCACCTCGAGATACCCGGCCGTGTCATCGCGCAGGCGTTCGCTGGTGAAGCGCGGCGTCTTGTAATCGACCTTGCCGCCCACGCGGCCGTAATACTCCTGCGGCTGTTTCTCGGGCTCGATCTCGATGGGACCGCTCACGCTGTGATAAATCGGAACAAAGCGGTCAGCACCTACGCCCATGGCCTTATACCACAAGAACTCATCGGGAATGGACCACCCGACCCGGCAGTCGGCAAAAAAGCGCACGGGAAACTCAGGCTCTTCCTTGGTGTCCTGGACTTTGACGGCAAGATTCCTAGACTCCGGAATGACCATGCCGAGCTCGGGAATCGGCGCATACCAGCGCATGCCGAGCTGCTCCAGCAGCGCATAAACTCCGTAGAGCGTGCCGGTGCCATCGATCGTGTGAAAGCCAAACTCCGTGCTGAAATCGCGGGAATCCGTCATGGGAGGGATGCGCCACTTGTGGCCGGTCAGTTCCTCCCATTTCTTCTGCCACTCACTCCGGGGCACGTCCCGGAAGAACGAGAAGGATTTGGCGAAGTGGTAAAACTGTGGCCCGGCCACGATGACATGGTTGTCGGCGGCGACGATCTTAAAGCCATCGTGCTTCAGTCCCGCTAGTGAAAAGCCCAGCTTCCGCGTGGCATCACTCTCGCCGACATAGACGTGGTGTTTCACGCCTGGCGAGGCGGCAGTGACGATGGGCAGCTCCGCCCCGGACATGGCCCGCAGGTGGCGCTGCAACTCGCGAGCGGCAGTCCGAACGCTTGGTGTTGCGTCCTGCGCCAGGACAATCTCGGTGACCGGTTTACCCTCGACGACGAGCGGGACGTCGGCTGCGGAAAGCGCGGCTGTGGTGAAGATGAATAGCAGGAAGAGAAGGATAGGCATTTGCTTTTTGCCCCCCGGCACGATTTCTTCAGCCTGGACGCGGGAGCGTTAAAAGGCAACCTGTGATGTGGCCTGAGACCCTCATTGGCCCCAACACCGCCTCACAACGAACACTCGCGTGACATGATAACCCCCGACATTCTCCCGCGCATAGATCGCCGCACGGCCATCCAATGGATGCTCACCGTCGCCGCGACCGCGGCAGTGCGCGACACCAACTCCTTCGCCGCGGAACCGCCGACCATCGCCCCGATCAAGGCCAGTGGCTACGGCCCCGACCCGAGTATGGTGAAGATCTACCAGCCCGGTGACGTCTGGCCGCTCACCCTAACCGAACCGCAGCGTCATACGGCTCGGGCCCTTTGTGATCTCATCATTCCAGCGGATGCCACCTCCCCGAGCGCTTCCGCTGTCGGTGTACCCGACTTTATCGATGAATGGATCAGCTCGCCGTATCCCGCCCAGGCCGGGGATCGCCGACTCGTTCTGGAGGGCCTGCAGTGGATCGACGAGGAATCGCAGCGCCGCTTCGAAAAATCATTTGCCGTCCTCACGCTCGAACAACAAACCGCTATCTGTGACGACATTGCCAGCCCGGCGAAAGCGAAGCCTGAGCACAAAGCACGCATCGCCTTTTTTAGACGCTACCGGGACCTCACTGCGGGTGGCTACTACACGACGCCCGAAGGGATGAAAGCCATTGGCTACGTCGGCAACGTGCCCTCGGCTACCTTCGCCGGCCCGCCGATTGAGGCTCTGCAGCACGTCGGTCTCGCCTAGAAAACATCCCCAACGTAGACCCGCAAAACAAACTTCCCCCAGACTATGAAAACCCTCCCGCTTCTCTTCTCGTTGTTTCTCCATACGCTTGCTCATGCGGCAGGCTCCGACTTCCAAGGCTGGTCGCGCGAAAGTTCGCGCGAGGAAATTCGGCCCACTTTCTCCAGCGACGATAAAGGCATTTTCACCATCACGCACGATGACCGTGAGGGCTTGGATGGTTGGTTTCAAAAATCCTTTCCGGTCAGCGGCGGGGATTTTTATCGTTTCGAAGTAAAACGAAAAATCAACCGGGTGGCGTTGCCTCGCCAGAGTTGTCTGGTTCGGATCTCCTGGCAGGATGAAGCTGGGAAAATGGTTCATGTGGATTCGCGGCCAGAGCATACGGATCCGAATCTGCCGATCCCGAGCGCCGAACCCGAATACCCAACCGACGGTGCAATCGATGAGCAGGGCTGGACAATCGTGAGTGGCATTTACAAAAGTCCGTCGAAAGCCGCACACGCCATCGTAGAACTGCATTTGCAATGGGCTCCGGGGGGAAGTGTCCAATGGAATGGCGCCACGTTTGAAAAAACCGAGCCGCCGCCAGCCCGCAAGGTGCGATTGGCAACGATCCATTACAAACCGACCGGCAAGTCACCGCGCACCAATTGTGAAGAGTACGCGCCGTTGATTGCCGAAGCTGGCAAGCAGGGAGCCGACCTCGTTGTTCTTGGTGAAACTGTTCCGACGGTTGCACAGACCAAGCACCCGATCGAAACTGCCGAGACCATCCCCGGGCCTTCGACCGAGTATTTCGGCTCGCTCGCAAGCCAGAACCACGTGCATATCGTCCTCAGCCTTTATGAACGCGCCGCACATCTGGTTTACAACGCAGCGGTGCTGATTGGACCCGACGGCAAGCTGATCGGAAAATACCGCAAGGTTTCGCTTCCGCCAGGCGAGGCAGCCAAGGGTATCGCCCCTGGCAAAGACTTCCCAGTCTTCGAGACCGCGATTGGAAAAATCGGAATGATGGTTTGCTACGATGGATTTTTTCCAGAGGTCGCACGGGAACTCACAAAGAACGGCGCGGACATCATCGCGTGGCCGGTCTGGGGCTGTAACCCCAAACTTGCAGAAGCCCGGGCGTGTGAAAACCACGTCTACCTGATCAGCAGCACATTCATGGGAGCCGACCAAGGTTGGATGACCTCGGCCGTCTTCGATCGTGGTGGCACCCCAATCGCGCAAGCTAAAACTTGGGGCACCCTAGCCATCGCCGAAATCACTCTGAATCAACCTTATATCGGCCCTTACAACTTGGGGGATTTTCGCTCCATGTTGGAGCGCCATCGACCACCCGTGCAAGGTGAACGCCGCACCGCTGCCCAGTAAGGTTGAAATCATTAACGCGCCGCGGCAATGCAGCCATCCCCTCCATACGTACGTAAAAAGGAAATTCAGTAACTCTCCACGAAATGGCAGGCGTGGGCCGAGTCCTGCCGCGCTTCGAAATGACACCCGCTCGAGCACCATGAAACTCAAACACAGACTCCTCTTCTTCCTGATCATCGTCGGAATGTTCGCGCTCCCTGCGGTGAATCTTCACGCTGCGCCACACCCCAACATCATCCTCATCCTCGCCGACGACATCGGCTACGGCGACCTGTCGTGCCACGGCAATCCCATCCTCAAAACGCCGAACATTGACCGGTTGCACCGTGAAGGTGCGCGCTTCACCGACTTCCACGTCAGCCCGACCTGCTCACCCACGCGCGCGGCGTTGATGACGGGACGGCACGAGTTCAAGTCCGGCGTCACACATACCGTCTTCGAGCGCGAGCGGCTCAGCCTCAAGGCCACCACGCTCGCGCAGACGCTCCGCTCTGCCGGGTACGGCACCGGCATTTTCGGCAAGTGGCATCTCGGCGACGAGGACGCTTATCAGCCAGGTCGGCGCGGCTTTGACGAGACGTTCATCCACGGCGGCGGGGTGATCGGCGGGTTTCATCCCGGCAGCGGCGGCGATGTGGCTGGCAGCAGCTACTTCAACCCCATCGTCAGGCACAACGGCGACTTCCTCCCGACGAGCGGCTACTGCACCGACGTGTTCTTCGGCCAGGCGTTGAAGTGGATGGAGACGATGAAAGGCAGCCGGCCGTTCTTCGCCTACATCCCCAGCAACGCGGCGCACTTGCCGTTGGATTGCCCGCCCGAATACGAGAAGCTCTACGCAGGAAAGGTCGCGCCCGATGTGGCGAAGTTCTTCGGCATGATCGCGAACATTGATGACAACGTGGGTCGGCTGCTGGCAAAGCTGACCGAGTGGCGCATCGAGCGCGACACGCTGGTGATCTTCATTAACGATAACGGCGGCACGGTCGGTGTGAACGTCTTCAACGCCGGGATGCGCGGCAGCAAGGGAACGCCGTTTCTGGGCGGCACGCGGGCTTCGTCGTTCTGGCGTTGGCCCGGCACGTTCGCGCCCGGCGACCGCCGCCAGCTCGCCGCGCACATGGATGTTTTCCAGACACTTGCCGAGCTGGCGGGCGCAAAGCTGTCTGCCCGCGTGGCGGCGGACTTCGACGGCCGCAGTCTCGTGCCTGCGTTGCGTGACTCGGATGCGCCGTGGCCGGACCGCTACCTCTTCACCCACGCGGGACGCTGGGATCGTGGCGGAGTCACGGAGGCGAAGTATCAGGGCTGCGCCGTGCGCTGGCGCAACTTCCACGCCGTGATCGATGGCAAAGGCCCGGGCAAAAGCCCGCGCTACACTTGGGAACTGTTCGACGTTGATGCCGATCCGGGCGAGAAGACGGACATAGTCCTCGCGCACCCCGAGATCGTGCGCCAGCTCGACGCAGCTTACGACGCGTGGTGGCAGTCCATTCAGCCTCACCTCGAAAACGAAAACGCTGCGTTGCCGCCGGTCAGCGCCTTCAACGCAGCTTACCGTGAGCAATTCGGCGGTGCCGCCGTTGGCACCACCAAAGACAAACCGTGAGCATCGAACCCGAAGACCCTCTGCCCATGGCACTCGCTCTTCACGTTCGACTGGTTGCGGGTTATTTTAACCCTCTGAATTATCATTAACGCGTAGTGCTGATTCGGCCCCTTCCTCCCGTAGTGCGCCGTGGAATCTGCGTAGCTACGCGGGTGCAAGTCGTGCCGGTCGAATTAGACGGGTCGTGACCGAAAGCGATGTCTGGAATGAACCCGTGAGGCCGAAGCTGCAAGCGGGACACCGTCTGTACCGGGGGGCCATAACGAAAGTGAATCCCATCAAATGAGCGTGAAAAGAGGAGGATTTGGAAAACTGAACTGCTTAATGGGGCGGTGAAGGTTGTTAGGAGGCGACGGAACTACCGTTACAGCCGGGCCAACATTCGTGGAAGGCGTGGAGTCTGTATGGAGACGTGAGCCGAATGGAAATGCTGGAGGCAGCGTTGGAGCAGGTGATAGCCAATGGGTGAGCCCGCGAGGTGGATGGACAAAAAGGGTGCACAGTCTGAAGAAGCGTAAGGATAGCAACGGATTGTGATAGTGTTGGCCTGAGGAGCGGTGATCAAAAATAGCAGGGAGGAAGTTTTTGGTATCGGGTAGGATAACGCCAGCTCGGTGAATTGCTTGAGTCAACCGGCAGTGGCTGCTTCCCCGTATGAAAAACTGCAGAGCTTCGGTACGATGGCCTTAACGCTCTCGAAGTGGTGGTCTGTGCGTTTGTTCTAATTTCGAGAACGCTCCGGGGTTGTCATGGAGACCTCCATTATGCCCATGAAATTGTCCGTTAACGAGCCAGGCAAGCTAGAGACTTTTGTGAAGGCGGGGCTTCGAAGACATCTGCTGGGATTCGATGTTGGCGCTCGTAATGTGAGGTTGTTTTTGTGGCTTGGATTGTCGCTGGGATACGCGGGGGGGATTCAAGCGGCGGACGATCCAGCGGGGATTGAATTTTTTGAAGCCAAGATCCGTCCGGTTTTGGCGGACAAATGTTATGGCTGTCATTCCACGGAGGCGGAGGGGCGCAAGAAGCTGAAGGCGGGACTCTATCTGGATAGCAAAGAAGGAATGCTCAAGAAGGGGAAGGAAGGCCCAGTGCTTATCCCTGGAGATGTCGAAAAGAGCAGGATTATCGAGTCGATTCGTTATACGAATGACGACACAGCGATGCCTCCCAAGGAGAAGCTGCCAGCCGCAGTTATTGCTGACATTGAGGCTTGGGTGAAAATGGGAGCGCCGGATCCGAGGGTAGGAGATAAGGCGCCCAAGCCCGGATCGGCATTGATTGCGCAGGGGAAGCAGCATTGGGCGTTTCGCCCGATAGCCGCTGGTGGAGTCCCACAAGTACAAAGGGCAGATTGGGCCAAGACGGATATTGATCGTTTTATCCTCTCAAAGTTGGAGGGGGCCAAGTTGGCGCCGGCTGCAGCAGCGGATAAACGGACGCTATTGCGGCGTGCAACCTTTGATCTGACGGGGCTGCCGCCGACGATCGAAGAGCTTCAGGCTTTTGAAGCGGACGCATCTCCTGATGCATTCTCGAGGGTGGTGGAGCGATTGTTGGCGTCGAATGCGTACGGAGAACGTTACTGATAAGAATTCCCTTTTTGCGTACGCATTTGGGGGGAGGGGCCGAATCAGCATTGCGGGTTAAGGGAGAATTGCTTTTTGACCCCTTTTGCGGCGTTCGTCCACCGGAAAACGGCACCATCGCTACAGGCGTTCTGCTTTTGCGCCTGACTGT
>CANJZW010000131.1 GCA_947479475.1 Chthoniobacteraceae bacterium | reverse complement strand
TTGATGTACTCGCGCATGGGATCTATAGACGGCTATCTACCCGCACGGCGTGAGGGGCTTTGCGCTTATCCGATGCTGGCAAAACAGCTCATCAACCAGAAAATCTGACTTCAAAACAAAAAGCCCTGCCCGCCGGCCTCAGTCCCTTCGTAAATGGCTTCGATGAGTTGGCTGGGAAACTCCTTCGCGTGAATTGGAACTTCGATTCGCCCCAATAGCGAGGCGGAAGAAAATTCATACAATCGCTCAAAGGCTTGGTTGACATAGATGAACCGACGGTCCGGCAACGTAATGGTCGATGGTTCGTCGCTCAGCTCCAAAGCGACTGAAGCACCCAGCAAAACCGACCGGACGGCTGGGGATAAGGACGGTTCCAAGAGAATATTCAGGGAACTTTTACCGGAAGGATGCAATGCACATTCCATAAAACATTTTTATTCAGGCCACCTGCACTCAAATGTGTTAACAGGATAACCCGCTTTTCCTGATGCCGCAAGCAAGTTCCGTTGCTTTACATCCTTTATTGATCAGCGTGTACAAAAACACCCACCGCCCCCTTTGCTGAGCCCGCTTGCAGGAAATGCGGGCGAAACACGCCCTCCAAACTCCATAGAGCGAATCAGTTCGGACCCGCTTTTTTAATGTTTTTTATACATTGAAAAAACAGAGCACCGCCCACGCCTTTTATTAATAAAGCACATCTCGCCCCGGAGGTCCCCGGCACCCCAACCCCGACCCATCAATCCCGAACAATTCGCAACACCCTGTTGTTGTAGCTGTCCGTGATATACAGCTCCCCCGTTTTGGGGTGAATCGTCACCCCGTGCGGCCGCGCAAGTTCACATTTTTCGGGGGGGCCGCCCACGCCCGTACTGCCCTTGATTCCGGTCCCGGCCACACGTTCAATTTTTCCCGTTCCCGGCACGTAACGGCGCACCAGGTTGTTTTCGGCGTCGGCAATCAGGATCGAATTGTCGCGATCCGCACAAAGGTGCTTCGGACCGTTCAGCAGCGCCTCCAAAGCCGGACCGCCGTCGCCGGAGTTGCCCCCTTTTCCAGAGGCATTCACCACAGTGCGGATTTTCCCTTCGGCGTCCACAACCCGAAGCGCATGACCGCCACGCTCCAAGATATAAACATTCCCCGCATGATCCGGTGCCACGGCCCGCGGATCCACCAGCGGTTCGTTGACGGCCTGGGCCCCATCCGCAGGGATTCCCTTTTTCCCATTCCCTGCAAGAAGCTTCAATTCCGAAGTCTCCAAGTCCAACACCCAAACCTGGCGCAAGTCGGCGATGTAGAGCTTTGTTTTGCTGTCGGAAAGCGTGATGCAGTAGGGACCGGCCCCCTTGGCCCGATCGGCTGGGACTTCGTAACTGGACAAACTCTTCAGAGTCCCCGCGCTCAGATCCACCTCGCGAACCCGGCCGTTCCAAGTATCACCCACTAAAACGCGCCCCTTGGGAAGGACGGCCAGGTTGTGCGGGCCGTTAAACTGGGCCTCCCGCGCGGGACCGTTGTCCCCGGAGAAGCCGGCCGGCATCCGGCCCGCCACATGGGTAAGTATTCCGGCCGCATCGATTTTCAGAAGTCGGTTCCCGGAAACCATTTCTACAATCCAAAGATTTCCAGCCTCATCAAATTCCGTTCCAAAAGGTTCGTGAAGAGCCGCATCCAAGGCTTTCGCGGGCAGGTCAGTCGCATTGCCCCCGCCGGCAACCAGAACCACTTTATCCGCCCTCACGCTGCTGGCGGTCAGAAGCCCCGCCGCCAAAGCCAGAACGGAACAAACTCGGGTAGGGACACTCATTTTTAAATTCGGCTTTTTCATAAGTTAGTGTTTTTTTTGCGCATCACCCGGATGCAGTGGGACTCGCTGTCGCCTATATAAACGCTGCCGTCCGAGTCGATAAAAATGCCGTGTACCCGGGCAAGTCGGCAGTGGAGGGGATCTCCGTCGGGCCCGTCACCCCGCTCGCCCGTGCCGACCATTAGCTCCAGCCGCCCCGTTTTAGAGTCGATCATGCGGACTGCGTTGTTCTCCGTATCCGCGATCCAGGCATTTCCCTCTGAATCCAGTGCGATCCCCTTCGGCCCTCTGAAAGTGGCCACCCGCGCAGGGCCTCCATTGCCTGTAAAGCCTTTCGCCCCAGTTCCGGCCATCAGAACCATGCGGCCCGCTTTAAAGTCCACCTTGAAAACCTGGTTTCCCTCCTGTGTGACCACCCACAGGTTGCCTTCCTTGTCAAAATCGATGCCTCGCGGTCCTCGCAGCGGAGTTCCCGCAATGGGCGCACCATCAGGAGTGGGGCCAGGACGGCCGGTTCCAGCAACGGTGCTGATGATCCCCGTGTTCATATCCACCTTCCGGATCGCGTGGTTTCCGGTGTCGGCGATGTAGAGATTGTGATCCGGACCAAACCGGATGTGATGCGGTTGCCTGAGATAGGCCACCGTTGCGGAGCCCCCGTCCCCCTCATAGCCCCTGAGGCCGGTGCCAGCAATCGTCCGGATGACGCCCGTTTGAAAATCCACCTTACGAACCACGCTGTTGCCCATGTCCGCTACAAAAAGGTCCCCCTTGGAATCAAAACACGCTTCTTCCGGCATCGAAAAAGAGGCTTCCAAAACAGGCAATCCGTCCCCTGCGAACCGCTTTTTCCCGTCTCCAGCTGCCGTAAATATAACGCCGTCAGAACGAATCCGCCGGATGCGCTGACCCCCATGCTCGCAAATCCAAAGCGCGCCATCCGGCCCGCGGGAGATTCCAAAAGGATTATCCAAATGGGCGGAAACGGCAGGTCCGTAGTCCCCGGAAAAACCAGGGAGCCCCCGTCCCGCCACGGTCTCAATTGTCCACTCCGCTCCATAGGAGGAGACCATCAGAAAACTGGCCGAGAGAAATGACAGCAAAACGCGCATTATGGACTCAGGAAAGACCCTCGATGAATCTACGTGTTTTCCCGGCAATGCAAAGGGTTATTTTCACGAGACCCCCGCACATCAACGACTTCCGCCGCTTGAGAGCGTCCCGAACTGAACACGAATGGATTCTGGATGGGGCTTGCTTTGCCTTTCATTAGAATTGCACAGAGTGGTCTTCTACTGAAGCGACGCCAACAAAAAAACAACATCGGCAACCCACAACGAGCACGCTCGACAAGCAACTTGACTCAAATTTACTGCGCCCTGTCCTCCCACTTCTCAACTCCAAAGGGTCAGCAAGCTTTGCCTAAGGCCTCCGCCGTTTTTTTCCTGCTTGAAACTCCTGCAAATGAGTTGGATGCCAAAAAAACTCACTGGCGCGAAAACAACGGCGTCCGTAGACCGATCTTAATTTGCGGAAGAAAAAGATCGAGCCACCAGTTCCCTTGTGTCCGGCCACCGTGAGCAGGGTCACCCCGCCTCTTTTTTAAGTGTGGGTCGAGATAAGCCGGATGGCTTGGACATGGGGCTCCTCCGACAGTAAAACAAAAGAGGGCGGTAAGAACGCGCCTCCCAAAACTACGCGCGACTCGTCCCAGCGAAAACGTCATCCCCCACCCGACTGGTTTACCTCCTCGTATGCGCACCCCCATCGCCCTCTCTCTATTCCTTACGCTGCTTTCCTCCGCAGTCGCCAGCAACTGGCCCGCTTGGCGCGGCCCAAAGGCCGACGGCGTCACCCCCGAAACAGACCTTCCGCTGCACTTCAATGCGACCGAAGGTGTGAAGTGGAAGATCGACCTGCCCGAGCGCGGGAACAGCACTCCGGTTATTTGGGGCAGCCAGATTTTCCTGACTCAAGCCGTCGGCTCGAAACGCACGGTGATGTGCCTCGACCGCAACGACGGCCACACGCTCTGGCAAGCTGGCCCTGAGTGGCACGGCGAGGACCTTACCCACCAGACGAACCCCTATTGCAGCAGTTCACCTGCAACGGATGGCGAGCGTGTCGTTGCGTGGTTCGGCAGCGCAGGCCTTTGGTGTTGGTCGCTCGATGGTAAGGAGCAATGGCAAGTAGACCTCGGGCTCCAAAAACACATCTGGGGTTACGCCGCCTCGCCCGTGCTCTACGGCGAACTGTGCATCCTAAATTTTGGGCCCGGTGAGAGCAGCTTTATCGTTGCTGTGAACAAGCGCACTGGGAAAGAGGTGTGGCGCTTCAATGTGCCGGAGGCGGAAGTAAAGGAGGGTTCCGGTGGGCAGAAGGGGTTCTCGGGGTCTTGGAATACAGGCTTCGTTACGACTATCGGCGGACATGAGGAATATCTTGTATCACTGCCGGGAGCCGTCTTCGGCCTGAATCCGCAAACGGGCAAAGAGCTGTGGCATTGCAATGGGCTCAACGCCCTGGCATACGCCGAAGTTCTCGTGGGTGACGATGGTGTCCTCGCGGGTTTCGGCGGCTACGCGGGTTTCAGCGTCGGCGTAAAGGCTGGCGGCGCCGGGAATATCACAAGCATGAACCGGCTTTGGCAGGAGAAGAAAAACCCGCAACGCATCGGCAGCAATGTTGCACTGGGCAAACACGCTTGGCTTACAGGCGAACCGGGCGTCATCCAGTGCATCGATCTCATGACCGGCAACGAACTCTGGAAGGAGCGCATGCAGACGCCCTCAGGCCGCGCAAACACGTGGAGCTCCCTGCTTCGCAGCGGTGAACGCATCTACGCCGTCACACAGAACTCTGATGTCATCGTCTTCAAGGCGTCTGCAGAAAAATACGAGCAGCTCGCCGTGAACTCGATGGCCGACGGCCTCACTAACAGCTCTCTCGCCGTGAGCAACGGCCAGCTTTTCCTCCGTACCCACAAACACCTCTGGTGTATCGGAAAGTAATCTTGTTTGCGGCCACAGAACCCTAGCCAGAGGTTCGTCTTTCCAGATGTTCCCGACTTGGTGCTTTGTTGGCGCTCGGTTTGAGACTTCCCTCCGGCTCCGCCGTGTCTTTTGGGGAGCCTCACACCGCCTACAGGATTATTTACCACATACGTACTCGGTCGGGGTACGCCAAGCCCGTACCCCAAGCACCCCGGTGCGATTCAACCTATCCCACCCAGGAACGTGCGTTGCGGAACAGCCGCATCCAGGGCGAATCCTGCCCCCAATCGACCGGCGCCCAACTCAGTTGCGCGGTGCGGAACACCCGTTCGGGGTGTGGCATCAAAATGGTCACCCGACCGTCGCGCGACGTGAAGGCGTTCATCCCGTCCGGAGATCCATTCGGATTGAGTGGATAACGTTCGGTGGGCTGATGTTGGTTGTCCACGTACCGGGCCGCGACCAGACCCGAGGCCGCGGCCGCCGCAATGGCCGCCCCGTTAGCAAACTCGGCAAACCCCTCGCCATGCGCCACCGCAACGGGAAGCACGGAGCCTTCCATTCCGGTAAAAAGCACGCTCGGACTCTTTTCGATCCGCATCGAAACAAAGCGCGCCTCGAACCGCTCGGACTGATTTTGCACAAAGCGCGGCCAGAGTTCAGCCCCTTCAATAAGGGAGCGCAGATTGCTCATCATTTGACAACCGTTGCACACGCCGAGTGAAAAAGTGTCCTTCCGCGCAAAAAACTCGGTGAACTGGGCGCGAGCGCTCGCGTTGAACAAAATGCTCTTGGCCCAGCCTTCGCCCGCGCCCAAGACATCTCCGTAACTGAATCCCCCACAAGCCACCAACCCGCGGAAATCCTCCAACCGGATCCTCCCCGCAAGAATGTCGCTCATATGCACGTCTATCGCGCGGAACCCCGCGCGAGTAAACGCCGCCGCCATTTCCACCTCACCGTTAACCCCCTGTTCGCGCAGAACCGCCAACGGGGCCCGCCCGGATAAATCGGCCCCGAATTGAAGCACGAAAGTCACTTTCGGGGAAATCCCCGGATCGGCAGCATCCAACCGGAGCGCCATTTCCTGATCCGCGCACACCGGATTATCCCGCAGGGACGCCATCCGATGCGTGACATCGGACCAAATCCCACGCAACGCCAGAAGCGGTTGCTCAAAAATGGCCACCTCTCCCCGCTTCACGCGCACCGCGCCGTTCACCCCCGTCGGACGTCCAATGACCGTGCAGGCGTCCCGCAGTTGGTGCGATTCCAGAGCCCGTTCAAACTGGGCCCTATCCGCCTCACGCACCTGGACCACAGCGCCCAGTTCCTCGCTGAAAAGAGCTCCGAACGGTTCCGCCTCGGCCGACAGATTGACATCCACGCCAAGACGGCTCGCGAAGGCCATTTCCGCCACACAGGCCAACAGGCCCCCGTCGGAACGGTCGTGGTACGCCAGCAAGAGACCCAAGTCCGCCGTTTCCTGAATCACATTCCAGAACGCCCGCAAATCGGCAGCTGAATCCACATCGGGCGGCTCTTGGCCGGATTGCGAAACAACCTGAGCGAGAATCGAACCCCCGAGTCGGTTCTTCCCGCGTCCAAGATCCAAAAGCAACAAAACCGTCCCCGTCTCCGCTGATAGCTGGGGCGTGAGCGTCCGGCGGATATCCCGGCACGGGGCAAACGCAGAAACGATGAGGGACACCGGCGCCGTCATCCGTTTGCGGGCGCCGTCGGCTTCCCAAACCGTGCTCATGCTCATCGAGTCCTTGCCCACGGGAATGGTGATCCCCAAGGCCGGACACAGCTCCATTCCCACGGCGCGCACGGCCGCATACAAGTCGGCTCCATCCCCCTCCACGATCGGAGCCGCCATCCAATTCGCGGACAAATTGACCTTGCCCAGATCCCCCACAGAGGCTGCCGCAAGGTTTGTCAGAGCCTCTCCCACCGCAAGCCGCGCCGATGCCGCCGCACAGTTCACCGCTACCGGAGTGCGTTCGCCCATCGACATCGCCTCCCCCGTATAAACATCAAATGCCGCCGCCGTGACCGCACAGTCGGCCACCGGCACCTGCCAGGGGCCAACCATCTGATCCCGCGCCACGAGGCCCGTAATCGTCCGATCCCCGATGCTGATGAGAAACCCCTTGTCCGCCACGGCGGGATGCCCAAGCACGCGCCGAACAGCCTCTTCCAGGGAGAGCCCCTGCAAATCGAGCGCCCTTAAAGGACGCTTCAAGGAGACTGCGTGGCGGTGCATCCGGGGCGGCTTGCCCAAGAGCGTCTCCAGGGGCAAGTCGATGGGAGTGTTTTTAAAATGCGAGTCCTCCAGCACCAAACGGCGCTCCTCCGTAGCCTCGCCCACCACCGCAAACGGGCAGCGCTCTCGCTCACACAAGGCTGCAAACAGATCCAGCTTCCCCGCGGCCACCGCCATCACGTAACGCTCCTGCGCCTCGTTGCACCAAATTTCCACGGGACTCATCCCCGGTTCCGCGTTTGGAACCTTGCGCAATTCAAAGCGTCCGCCGCGACCGGCATCGTTGACAAGCTCGGGCAGTGCGTTGGAAATCCCACCGGCTCCGACGTCGTGGATAAACAAAATCGGGTTCTCCGCCCCCATGGCCCAGCATCGGTCGATCACCTCCTGACAGCGCCGCTCCATCTCCGCATTGTCCCGCTGCACGCTGGCAAAATCGAGGTCCGCGTTGCCCGCCCCGCTTGCCACCGAACTGGCCGCCCCGCCCCCGAGACCGATGAGCATCGCGGGCCCGCCCAGAACAATCAGCGCATCCCCGGGGGAAACAGCCCCCTTCTCAACGTGCTCCGCCTTGATATTACCCACACCGCCCGCAAGCATGATCGGCTTGTGGTAGCCCCTCAGCTCACTGCCAAGCGCCCCGGGCACTTCGGCCTCATAGGTGCGAAAATATCCCGCCAGCGCAGGCCGCCCGAACTCGTTGTTAAAGGCGGCGGCACCCAATGGACCGTCGATCATGATGTCCAAGGCCGAGACAATTCTGCCTGGCTTCCCATGCGCCTTCTCCCAAGGCTGCTCCGCCCCTGGCAAACGCAAGTTAGACACCGAAAACCCCGTTAACCCAGCCTTCGGTTTGGAGCCCCGGCCAGTCGCCCCTTCATCCCGTATCTCCCCCCCCGAACCTGTCGCCGCACCGGAGTACGGCGAAATCGCGGTCGGATGATTGTGGGTTTCGACCTTGCAAAGAATGTGGACGAGCTCCTCGTGCGCTGCGTACTCGCCCGTTTGAGGGTCGGCATAAAAGCGCCCGGCCCGCGTGCCCTCAAAAACCGCGGCGTTGTCCTTGTAAGCGGAAAGGATACCGTCCCGGTGCAGGTTGTAGGTGTTCCGGATCATCTGGAACAACGAAAGGTCCTGGGGTTGACCGTCGATTTCCCAGGTGGCATTGAAGATCTTATGCCGGCAGTGCTCCGAATTGGCCTGCGCAAACATCATCAACTCAATGTCGTGCGGATCGCGCCCGAGCGCCTTGAAACTCTGCTCCAGATAAACCATCTCGTCCTCCGCCAGGGCGAGTCCGAGCTCTCGGTCGGCCGCTTCCAACGCCGCCAGCCCGCCTTCCAGGAGGGGAATCACCCGCAAAGGCCGGGGTTCTTCCCGGGAAAAAAGCCCCTGAAGCGGCGCATAATCCACAAAAACCGCCTGCGTCATCCGGTCGTGCAGACGGGCCTCCAAAGCGGCGTTTTGAGCCTCGTTCAACACGACGCCCTCCGTGTCGATCCTGAAGGCCACCACCCGTTCGATGCGCTCGACCCCGGCCAGTCCGCAAATCTGAGCGATATTCGTGGCCTTCGAGGACCAGGGAGAAATCGTCCCGGGCCGAGGCGCGACTACCTTGAGCAGGCCATTTTCCAGCGCACCGGAGCGTGTGGGACCGTAGGTGAGCAGGCGCTCGAGCACCGAGAGTTGTTCTTGAGAAAGCGCATTTTTTGTCTCCACCAGATGTACAAAAACGGCACCCACTTTTTGGACGGGCAGTCCTGTCGAAACGAGGGACTGGCGAAGGGTTTCAAGTCGGGAATCGGAGAGGGCCTGGGAACCGCGGAGAATCAACATGGCGAAAAAAAAGAGGGTGAAGCGAGAAAAGCTAAAGGGCCGCCCTCGATTTGGCGAAACAGAACGGAGCCTTTCAGGAAGGAATCATACCCGGCACCCGATGCCACCCAAGCCTGCCACCGCGATTTTAAGCCGTGCAGTAAGGAGGGAGTCCCTGTGTCTTCATCGGCTCGGAACGATGGCTGTTTCCCAAAGGCAAAGAGTGCCTGTCGCCCGCACCCCGCACCCCGCACCCACATCTCCGCTCACAGACGCCATCGAACTGAACGTCGTTCCCCCGTCCAGCGAGACACCCAACGCAACGCTCGTGGTTCCACCCTGCAGCGTGCGCCGAGAGCGCCGTGGTCATTCCGAGTGCGAGCAGCGAGGAAAGTGCGTGTTTCATGGGGGGATTCTCTTCTACGCAGCGCAAAACCTATTGTCGACCGGCGGAAAAGGCCCGTTTTACGGAACCCTTAGGCAGGCCAAATTCAGACGAAAGCCAGACCGTCCAAGAGCACCTCCACCGTCTGGGCGTGCGCTTAAAAGCAGTTGGGGCATTGGGTACACCAAATCTCACTTCCGCACCAACCGGAAGCCAAAGTGCCAACCCTTTGCGGAAGTTGGAATTTTCTCGTCCCAGTCTGAGCGAGTATGTTCCTCGGGCTTGTTAACTTCCCAGCCAGCCCCTCGAATGTGGCATCGGTTGTTTTCGACCTCGCCAGTCATTTCCCAAACATTTCCACCCACATCATAAAACCCCAGCTCATTCGGCTTGAATGACCCTACGGGTGCAGTCCCAAGAATGCCATCAACACCGACGACTTTTGGATCCCTGGTTCCATCCTCGAGCACCGAGTAATTTCCGTCATCCCAATGAGGTGGATAATAGTCACCCCAGGGATATTTTTTCTTTCCTACAATCGCGCTCCACTCGGCGTTTGTCGGCAGCCTCCACTCCTTGCCGGTTTTTGCACTCAACCAGTCGCAAAACGCCTTCGCCTCATTCCAGCTAACATTAATCAGGGGATGCTCGTCCGTCTGACTCCACTCCTTATCGGGTTGCCGCCTTTCCGGCAACCCCGCTTCTTTCAAGTACAACTTCCATTCACCCACGGTGAGCTCCGTTTTGCTCATGCGCACCTGCAATCCCGGAACGGGAAGCATTTTGGCTTCGAGACGCTGCACCAGTTCCTGAAGGGGCGTTTGCGCGGGGGCATTCTTTTTTTGGATCTGCGCAGTGTTCCAGGCCTTCAAAATCTCTCCAGCCTCGGCATCGGGAATGTCCCGCACGAAGATATTCCGCCAGCGGATCTCGCCGCCGAAAGTCTGGAGCATGATAGGGGCCTTCTCCGGGAGCGGCTTGGACTTGTCCCAGAAGGGCTCCAAAGGGACTCCGTCGACCACCAGGGCTTCGTTGAGCCACACCCACGTCCTTGCTCCGATTTGGCGGATCCGGAACTGATTCCATTGTCCGAAGGGTTTGTCTGCACGAACAAGAGGGTCCCTTCCGGGGGTGCCGGGAGCGTTGTTGTAAAGGCCGCCGGAGCCCAGACTGGGTTTCCTATTTGCGTTGTCGGGTTGGGTGGGATCCCAGATCTGGATCTGCGGTGTTCCTCGAAGATAAATCCCGCTATCCGCTCCTGGCACCGTTTTGTATTCCAGGAGCAGGTCAATATTGCCTAAAGATTCCAATGTGGTGGCGTACGGTCCGGTGCCCGGATTAAAGAGCTCGCCATTTTCAACGCGCCAGTGCTTCGGGAAGTCGTTGCGTTGTTGTTGCACCAACTCGGCTTTCTTCTCAGGGGCAGCCTTCGCAATATCGTGGGGGTTTAAGCCGTGCCAACCGGTGAGCGTCGCACCATCAAACAGGGGGCG
>CANJZW010000130.1 GCA_947479475.1 Chthoniobacteraceae bacterium | reverse complement strand
GCTCATGGGTGGGGTGGGGTCTATTTGAGCCGCAAGTTGGCGGGAATGGTTACGGTCGCCCTACGGGCTCCCTACACCAATCCCGCCAACTGATCGTTGTAGCGTAAATAAAGTCGGCCGTGAGGACACGAATTCAGAAACAAAGGGTTCAGCAGACGCAAATGACATCTGCAAAACATGCCTGAACGAAAATGAACACTGACCCCCAGTTCAGTTCCCCACCGCGCTTATCCTGCGTCATTTACAATCACACAATTTTATGACTTACTTTTTGCGACCGCCTCGAGCTAGTCGGTGGCTTATCATTCTAGCGGCGGCGTTAGGGGGTTCCGGGTGCGGAGATTCGAAGAGCCGGGACGGCAAGGAAATGAAGGCGGTAAAAAAGAATGATCAGATTTCGGGTAAAGAGTACCCCAAAAAGGACAAACCTGCCGAACCGAGCGATGTACCCAAGAAGGAAAAACGCAATTTAGAGGTGAGGGATGGCAGTAAGTTGAGTTTTGACCCGGCTGTCGAGATGGTCAAAAAAGGGATTTTCAAAATCGATGAAAGTCGCACAATCGGAGATGTTTTAGACCGAAGTAGGGCCTTTAAATCCCAAGTTTGGAAAAAACAAACCACAGATGACGGACGGCTGGTTGTCCGGTTCGAAGGCCAATTATCAGCCAACGCATCAGATAAGGAACTGAAGCAATGGATCACAGAGGCGAAGGCACAAAATGCGATCAGTTACATGACAGAAATCGGTCCTATTTATGACTGGGCTGGAGGCAAAGCCATTAGGATAAGCAATCTGAAATACTTTGCGGAATTTGCGATATTGAAATCCGACTCTAGGCGATTCACGATTCTTAATTCAGGATGTGAATTCAACCTCTCTTCAAAAAAAGAATCAGGAGTAAGAAAAGTCACCATCGATTCTGTTGAAAATCTAATTTTGAAAACCCTTTATCAAGGGGGGGGATGATATTGGTCCCCAGATAGCCTTTTTTGTCTTGGCTAAGATTTTCCAAGCTTACCAAGCACAAGACTCTTTGGACATGATCAACGAGGCTGTTAGAAATATGCGATGAACGAAGCAAGTATCTGAAAGCAACTAAATGAGTGCTAATAAGATTACAAAAATTCGACGAAGCGTAAACAGCTTCGCACTGATTGCTCTAGACACTTAATAAACGCGGTGTGTCCATGCAACCGGCACAGAGTAACGCATTTATTGACGAGGCCACTCTAGGTAAAAAGGGCGAAGTAAACTACTCCCTTTTTTCGAACTTTATGACAGCTAGCCTACTTTAACAAATCCGACATTTTAGCCGCGTGTTCATCCTTGGATATAATTGCAAGCTCTAACTGCTTGTCGACCTTTCTGAATTCTTCGAAGTTATCGAGTTTGCGTTGAAATTTTCCGAGCCTTGCTCCGTATTCCGACTCGGAAAGAACTCCAAGCTTTTTGGCTTTGTCCAATTTTTCTTTCTCTGCTTGGAACTCTTTTTCAAAAAGAGATTTCTCGTGGATTAGGTTCGCGTCACCGAGCTCTCTCTCGATCTTGATAAGCTCATCTTCCAGAGCTACTTTTTTCTCAATTTTGGGTTCAATTTGAGTAAGTATAGTCCCGACGCCTATATCAGGAATCCCTGCAGCAGACTCGGCAGAGGCTGCAACTAAAAAATCAACAAACTTTTTTCCTATCAGACTATAGGAAACATTCAGATCTGCTTCGAGAGTAGCTATTTCGGATCGGATGCCTAGGAGCTTAGAGTTTTCCTTGGCAGAGTTGATGGTGCCTCCAACAGCAGCGGAAGCTGCATCTGAAACGGCTGTTCTTAATTTACTGAAAACGCTCATGGAGATGAAATAAGGAGTAGAATTGCTGTCAGCTCCGCGATGCAATTGTATTGCATCACGTAAAACACGTAAAACCTATCGTGCCAGCTGTTTGAGGGTAACCAACCTTTTCAAGTTAGTTGTTTGCTATTTGCTCGTCAAGCCAATTGGAAATCACACTGTTGCTGAGAGATACTGTAGTTTTCAAGATCCGAGCTCTTCAAAATCGATGTCAACCTCGATAAATTCTTCCATTTCCACTTCGATATCCTCGCCTTCTTCACCTTCTAATTGAACTTCAAGTTCTGTGTTGCTTTCTTCCTCAATGGAGTTTTCTTCATCCTCCTCGCCCACTTCACTTTCTGTTTGTATTTGATGTAAAACGCTGTGCGAAAGTGATTTATTGTAGCCATGAAGGCTGGAGTGCGTAACTTCACTAGTTGACGCTCTGGATTCGGTCTCGCCAAGGCTGGTTTCGGATACTGGTTCAGTTGGCGAAATTAGATTTCGGACAAGGTCATAAAGCAGCGATCCACCAGCAATGCCGACTGCAGTTGCTGCGGTGGAACTCAGAAAAGAACCCAATGAGCTGTGCTGTTGATTTTGTGTCAGGCCTGATTCGACGTGAGTTGTTTGTGGAGGAGAGACTGGTGCCGTGTGGGCTTTCGGAACCCACGACAATTTGCTTGCAAATCCCGCATTTGAGGACGGTTCGTCGATGGGGGATGTTCTTTTGCGTGCCGGCAAACTAAGTTCATCAATACGTTTTCGAGCATCAGCCAAGGCATGCGATTGAATCAAACTCCGTTGCACTAGTATATAGAGGGCATCGCTTGAACTGGGAAAGGCTTGTTGAATTAGCGCGTCTGCCTCCTTGTCTTTCTCATTTAATTTAATCTCTTTAAGAAAATTCAAATGTTCGCTCAAAAGCTTTTTTTCTAAATCATTCATATGGAATTTTCATGCACTAAAAACGTTAACAATTCGCCTAGGCGCGTAAGCGGATTTCTTCTGCCCGATTCCTCGTGGTGGTGTCCAGCAAAAATGGTAGACAATATGATGTTTTCGACTTGAGCGAGAAGGAAGATTCTAGTGCAATGTTGTCCGCTATGAAACCGACAGGATCACGCCTGTTTCATACCCACCCCCCGCATTGTCGACAGTTTGATGCAATGTGGAGCCAGTCCTAGTCAAAATGGGTCTTAACGCTCCCGCGTCCAGGCTGAAGAAATCGTGACGGGGAAGAAGCGCATAGGACTCCGTTTGGTCATCATCACAGCTGGTGTTATGAGCTCGGACGTCTCGGACGCTATTTTTTCAGTCTACTGGGATAAAGTGTAATAAAGGAAGGGTAGAGAGTCCGCCATTTAGGCTTTACATTACCCTGCGCTGCATGGATTTACGAGTCATGGACTAGGGGTCAGTCACTGTTCAAGTTCTTTCATTTCCTCAGAGACAAACCGCCTCAAATTCCCTGAACCCTTCACCTGAAGCTGGACCTCAATGCTTTTCCCAGCGTGCGAGGCTTTCCTGGTGAAAATGGCGGCTTCGCCAGAATTTTGGCAACAGGCCGTAGCGAGGGCTCAGGAGGTAGGCGAGACAGAAAATGGCGCCCAAAACCAGCACGATACAAGCTCCCGAAGGCAGGCCCAGCCAGTAGCTTAGCCAAAGGCCTGTGACCGCCCCAAAAACACCCAGGGCGCCACCGCCCCAGAGCAATGCGGCATAGGAATCACAGAGCAGGTAAATGGTTGCCGCCGGGGAGATCAGCATTCCGAGGAGCAAAATCACCCCCACGGCCTGGAGGGAACTGACCATCGTCAGGACGAGGGCCACGACCAGGCTGACGTTGAGAAAACCCGTGGCGATCCCCTGGCTGCGGGCCACCGAGGGCTCAAACAAGAGCAACTGCAGCGGCCTTTCGGCGGCCACGAGCAAAGGCAGCACCACTCCCGCCACTCCGTAGGACACCCAAAGATCCTGGTTGGAAACCCCCAGAATATTTCCAAACAAATAGTGCAGCAGCGACACTCGCACCTTCACAAAACTCAGCAGCACAACCCCCGCCGAAAAAGCCACCGTGTAAAGAATCGCCAACGCTGTATCCTCTTTGACGCGGGAACCCCGGGAGAGCAGTTGCGCCCCCAAGGCGACCAAAAGCGCGGCCGAGAGAGCTCCAAAAAACAAGCCTGCCGGGGCGAGCCCAAACAGGAGAACCCCCACGGCGAGGCCGGGCAGGAGCGAATGGGAAAGAGAATCCGCCATGAGGGCCATGCGGCGGAGCATGACGAAGCCGCCCATGAAGCCGTTCAAAAAGCCAACCAGTACACACGCCGCCAAGGCGCGCTGCATAAACACGTGTTGAAAGGGTTCAAACAGCCAGTCCATGATTCACTCCTGAGAAGACGCGCGTGCCGTAGGAACGCGTCAGGTTGTCACCCGTAAAGGCCTCGGCCACGGTGCCGGCGGCGATCAGTTCTCCGTTCAGAAGCAGCACTCGGTCAAAAAGATCGGGTACGCTTTGAAGGTCGTGGTGGGAGATAAGCAAAAGCTTGCCCTCACTTTTTAACCGCTTAAAAACCAGTTTCAGCGACTCCTGGCTGGGCTGGTCCAGCCCCGTGAAAGGTTCGTCCAAAAGCAACACGTGCGCCTCCTGCGCCAGGGCGCGCCCGATGAAAACACGCTGCTGCTGGCCGCCAGAAAGGGCCGAGATCTGCCGGTCCTGAAGCGGCGCAAGCTGAACGGCCTCCAAAGCCGCGTCCACCGCCGCCGCATCCTCCTTGGAGAAACGTCGCCACCAGCGCACCCTCAGGTAGCGGCCCATTTCCACCACGCCGCGCACCGTGGTAGGAAAATCCCAATCCACCATTTCGCGCTGCGGCAGGTAGGCAAACTCCTGATTGGCCCCGCGCATGGGGCGCCCGTGAAAACTCACCGAACCGGTTTCAAGCTCCAGCAACCCCGCCAGCGCTTTGAGCAACGTCGACTTGCCTGCCCCGTTTGGCCCCAACACCGCCACACACGAACCACACGGCACACTGAACCCCACGTGATGCAGCGCCGGAATCCTCCGGTAGCTCACGGTTAGATCGTCCACTTGAAGGGAATGCTGGTTCATGGGAAAGGGACGATGGTTTCCACGGAGGCGGTGCCCCATACGGTGCGCTCCAACTCAGCACCCTCGGGACTGGTGAGTTGAAGGCGGAGCGCGGCGGGGCTTTCGCCCGTCCACCCCACGTTCACCCCGAGTTCCAGACCTTCCTTGGGAAAGGGCAGGCTCAGTTCCAGCGTTTCATGAAGCGCGGGATGGTCTTTGACCCAAACCACCGCTCCCAGATGCCTCAGTTCGACACGTTGCGCGGGCTGGGAAAAGGTGAGAACCAGGGGCAGTGCCGATTTGACCACACTCGCGGTCGGCTCTGCCAGGGCCTTGTCTGCAGCCTCCTGCCCTCTTTGCGTGAGGAGGTGCAGCGGCCACCCAAGGACAAAAATCACGCATCCGAGCACCAGCGCCCGCAGCAGAGGGGAACCCTTCATGTTATTTCAGCGCGTCCACGATGGTGGTGACGTTATGGCGCATCATCCCCTCATAGGTACCCGCCGCTCCCGTCCCAAGGCCGTCCACCCACAATTGACCGCCAAGGATGGCTCCCGTTTCCCCTGTGATTTGCCGCAGGACCTTGGGGTTGGCCGTGTCCTCGGCGAAAACCGCCTTCACCTTCTGCGCTTTAATCGTTTTAAGAAGATCCGCCACCTGCCGCGAGGAGGGCTGTTCAGAGGCCGTCAAACCGGTCACCGGATAGACGGCAAATCCGTATTCCTTCGCAAAATACTGCAGAGCGTCGTGTGATGTCACCAGCTTGCGTTTGTCCCGAGGCAGTTCTGCCACTTTAACACGGGCCCACTTCTGAAGGGCCGTCAACTCCGTGGTGTAAACCTCCAGGTTCGCGCTGAAAACACCCTTCTGTTCGGGCCTCGCTGCAATCAGGCCGGCACCCACCACTTTCGCGGCCTTGCGCATGTTTTCCACGCTGTGCCACCAATGTGGATCTTCCTCCCTCGCGTTCTTTGATTCGCCTTCCAGCCAAAGCGAGGGGAGTTGGGCGCCCACCTCTAAAACCGGCACCTTCCCTCCAGAGGCTTCCTTCAGCTTGCCCACATAACCTTCGAGATGTTTGGCAGAAAGCAAAACCAGGTCGGCCTTCGCCACGGTCTTCAGATCCGAAGGTTTAGGTTCAAACTCGTGCGGATCCGAGCCCGCGGGCACATGACTGGTGACCGCAACTTCCCCGCCCCCAACGCGACTGGCGATTTCAGCCAGCACCGAAGAAAAAGCAGAAACCCGGAGCGGTTCGGCGGCAAAAGAGGCACACGCCGTCAGAAGCGAAAACAGGGAAAAGAGAAGAAGCCGCATACGTGAGGCAGAGACTTTCAGAATCGTCCATCTATTGCAAGTCAAATGCAATAGATGGACAACGAAAGCCAACGCTCGGTCCCGAAAACAAGGAAATCAGTCGTAGGCTAAAGAAGCTCGCTGCGGCACCCGTCTGCCGGGTTTGAAAGGGCCATATCGGCCCTCCGACCCGCTGGATTAAATGGCCTCGTACCGGCCCGGAACAGGCAGCGGATACACCCCATTTTCGTCAGGCTGAATCGGCGCGGGGTCCTGGAGCGAGTGAATGGGCGCGTGCATGAGGCGCTCTGAATGGAGGGCGTCATCCCACTCGATTTTTTTCCCGGAGTACCCAGCCATACGCCCCATGATGGCGGTCATCGAACTGAGCGCACCCCGTTCGGCCTCGTTGTAGGGGGCATCTTCGACGATCGCCTTGAAAAGGTCGTCGTGTTCCTTCTGGTAGGGATTAATGAGCGGCTTTTCCAACTCATATTTCCAGGCATTTTGCCCGGTGATGTTGAAGATGTTTCGATCGTTAAGCATTTCCACGGAACCGAGGGTGCCGTGGGCGGCTTCGGCGACATAGTTGAAGCAGCCCGGGATTTGCCGGTTTTGAGCAAAGAGGCGCGTGCCGTCGGCGTATTCGTATTCGATGGAGAAGTGATCGTAGAGACACCCGGCTTCCTTGCCCCGGCGTACTTCGGCTCCCCCCACCCCCATCGCGCGCACCGGATACATGCCCTTGATCCAGTTGATGACATCAATGTTGTGCAGACCCATGTCCAGGTGGATGTCCCCGCACTGCCAGGCGAAATAGAATTGGTTATGAAGTTGGTACTCCAACTCGTTCCACTCTGGATTGCGCGGGAGCATGGCGCGCGCGGTGCCCATGTTCCAAAATGTACGGGCGTACAGGATCTGCCCCAGGGCACCGTCCTGAACCCGCTTGACGGTCTCGATGTAGCCCGGTTTATGGCGCCGCTGCAGGCCGACGCCCACCTTTAGGTTCTTGCGTTTGGCTTCCTCCGCCGCTGCCAGCACACGCCGCACTCCGGGCGCGTCCACGGCGACGGGTTTCTCCATAAAGACATGTTTACCCTGCCGGACGGCCTCTTCAAACATGGCCGGGCGAAAGGTACAGGGGGTGGCTAAAATCACAACGTCACAGGCTGCGATCGCCTGTTTATACCCCTCAAAGCCGATGAAGAGACGCTCCTGAGGAACGTCAACTTTATCGGGATGCTGGGTTTTAAGACTACTAAGAGTCGCGTTAGCTTTGTCCGGAAACAGCTCGGCCATGGCCACCAGCTTCAGGTTGACGTCGGTTCGCAGCGCCTGGTTGGCCGCTCCTGAACCGCGTCCACCGCCGCCCACCAGCGCCAACTTCAAGGGACCGGCCCCCGCTGCAGCATGCGCCCCGCGTTCGACTGGCAGGGCGGCCAATACGGTTCCCGCTACGGATGCTTGCTGCAGAAAACGACGGCGCGAAACCGCGGCGTTCAAGGGGGAGGTGGAAGAGGTTTGGTTCATGGGATTGGATGGAAAATTTTTACCCGATGCAGCGGGCCGCACAAGCGCCGACTTTTGGCCGGCCAAGGGTCAAGTTTATGGCGGGCTCAGGGAGCCGACCCGATTCACTCCGCCAGAGCCGAGCGCCAGATTCTGTCCTGAACCGCGTGCATCCGCAGCCGCTCCGGTTCCGTCCCATCTAAAAAACCGTTTAGATGCAGGAGGCCGTGCACCACATAAAGCCCCGTTTCGGCGGCGGTACTGTGCCCGAACTCCCGAGCACAACGCTCGGCCATCTGCGCGCTGATAACGATTTCCCCGTGCTCGAAGGTGATCACATCCGTGGCCCCGGGGATGTTCATAAACTGCCTGTGAATCTGGTCGATCCGGCGGTCGCTCACCAGCGTGACGACCACTTCCTCCAGCGCACTAAGCGCGAACAGACCGTCCGCGGACTCCCGGAGACAGTCCCGCAGCACGCGACGCGCAAAAACCTCCAGCGCGCCCAAATCCAGTCGCACGGAGCGCTGCCGGTTTAAAAGGACGAGTTCCGGCATGCGGCCGACTTCCGACGGATGGCTGGCCTCGGGAGCACTCATGCGAGACGCTTCTGCTGTGCCTGCTCCTGGGAGCCCGCAGGAGGCAGCGCGGGGAGCCTGCGCTTTTCGTGGCCGCCTTCACCTGAGAGTTGCCGGCTTCCCGCCTGGGATTCGCGCTTGGACGGGGATTTGGGGTAGGCGATGCGCGAGTGCAGCATGCTCCGGAGGGTGCGTTTAAAGCTTTCGGCAATCTCCGCCAATTCGCTCATCCGCAGATCGCATTCCTTGAGTTCGCCATCCAGGAGCCGTTTTTGAATAATTTCCTCTACCAACTGATCAACCTTGTGCGGCGTCACTTTTTCCAAGCTGCGCGACGCGCTCTCCACGCCATCGGCCAGACTGATGATCGCGCACTCGCGGGACTGGGGCTTGGGACCGTGATAGCGGAAGGATTCCTCTCGCACTTCGGGTGGTTCCTCCTCCGCAGCCTCCGTGAGCAGGGTTTTTCGGGCGGCCTCCTGTTGCTCCAAAGCCCGGCGGAAAAAATAATAAACCGTGGACGTGCCATGGTGCTGCTGAATGACGTCGATGATTTCCCGGTTGAGACGGTGTTTGAGTGCTAGATCCACCCCCTCCTTGACGTGTGCGATGATGACGAGCGCGCTCATCGTGGGCGCCAAATCGGCATGCGCGTTCCGGCCGAAGCGCGCGTTTTCAATAAAATACTCTGGCTTCACGAGCTTGCCGATGTCGTGAAAATACGAACACACGCGCGCCATGGCCGCGTTGGCGCCGATGGATTCCGCGGCCGCTTCGGCGAGTTGTGCCACCATCAGGCTGTGGTGATAGGTGCCTGGAGCCTCCAACGTCATGCGTTTGAGCAGCGGGTGGTTCAAATCGGCCAACTCCAACCAGGTAATGGACGTCGTGATCCGAAAAACCACCTCCAACAGGGGCAGGATGCCCGAAATGAGCAGCGCAACCCCCACCCCGCTCCCGAGCGCGGCAGCGCCCTGCCAGGCGAAAATATTCCAGCGTACGAGCGAGGGGGAGTCCCACAACACCGGCCCGACCTGCCCCATGAGCAGATCCAGCAAAAGGGCCGTGCAGCCCACCAAAAGCCCCGCTTTGAGCAGGTCCGTACGCCGGCGGACGTCGCGCGTCATCAGGGCCGCCACAAATCCGGTAAGCAGGCTCACAACCAGAAAACGCGCGTTGAGCCCCCCGTTGAGCATGGCGCCAAAGAGGCTGCCAAAGATGCAAAGCACGATCCCGAGCCGCTGGCCGAGAAGCACCGAAATCAGCATCGGCCCCAGCGTGAAGGGGATGCTTAATTCCCAGAGCTGCTTGCGGTCCAATGCGCTCCAACCCGCACCCGTCGGAGTGAGGGCCTCGCTGGCCTCGGCGCTCACCCAGCGCAGCACGCCGACGTGAACCACCAGAGTGCCCAGCATCAGAAGCAGGCGCGAATTGTCCGCCCAAAGGCGCGGATGGTTCATCCAAATCAGCGCCACGGCCAAAATGTACACAAGCACTTCCACCATCCAGCGCTCCGCCGCTCCGGCTGCGGAGGATCCGCCCGAGACCATCTGCAGCAGGGCTACCCCCATTCCCACCACTAGAACCACGCGGGCCGTCTGCCCGTACAACAAGGATTCAAACCACTCGCTCCGGTTGATACGCCGGCGCCATTTCGCCGAGGCCAGCCCCCGCCGAATCAGCCGTTGTCGTGTGAAAAAAGAAAGCATGTCGAAGCTGTTCGGCAACCCGCTTTTCAGCGAGAGGGACGGGGTTCCCCTGAACCCCGGTGGTTCCTGTAGGCCCGCACAATGGAGGCCACCAGTTCGTGCCGCACCACATCCTGATCGTTAAAATGACAAAATCCAATCCCCTCCACCCCGCGCAGCGCCTGCAAGGCCTCCACCAGCCCAGAACGCCTGTTGCTAGGCAAATCAACCTGGGTGTGATCCCCTGTAATCACACACTTGGAGTCGAGCCCCAGACGGGTCAAAAACATGAACATCTGCTCGGTCGTCGTGTTCTGCGCCTCGTCCAGGACAATGAAGGAGCGACCTAAAGTGCGCCCCCGCATATAGGCGAGCGGGGCGATTTCAATCACATTCCGCTCCATGCACCGCGCCAGTTCCTCCGGTTCGAGCATATCCTCCAGCGCGTCGTACAACGGGCGCAGGTACGGCATGATTTTCTCCTTCAAATCCCCCGGCAAAAAACCCAGCGCCTCCCCCGCCTCCACCGCCGGACGCGTCAAAATAATCCGCGAAACCAGGTCCTTCTTGAGGGCGGCAACCGCCATCGCCATCGCTAAATACGTCTTCCCAGTCCCCGCTGGCCCGACTCCGAAAACCACGTCGTGGCTTTCAATCGACTGGACGTACGCGCGCTGATTATCCGTTTTCGGCGTCACGGGCGCGCGCTTGGAGGAGACCGTCAACCGCGTCGCGCTGAGTTGGTCGAGCCCGGCCACCTCCGGCTCCTGCAACGCGCGCAACGCATACTGAAACTCCTGGCGCCGGATCGGCACCCCGTTGCCCCGCGCCCGCTCCAACTGCTGAAACAGGCGCCGCACCTTGAGCACCTGCTCCGCAGAACCCTCCACCCGAAGCCACCCCTCGCG
>CANJZW010000129.1 GCA_947479475.1 Chthoniobacteraceae bacterium | reverse complement strand
GTTCGAGAGTAGACATCCGGCGACCAGAACCATGGGGCCTATGGAATAGACAGAGTGCATTTTTAAATCCGAGCCGCCTTCGCTGGAGTGATTCAAAGCGCGGCAGTCGGTGCGCACGGCACCAGCGGCAAGTAGGGTTGGTGAAACTATTTTTACGGCGCTCAAAGACTCCTGCGTTTCCTCGCTTTGCCTGTTTTCTCACTCTTGCCGAAAAGCCGAGGGTCTGCGAGATTGAAGGATTCCGATCACACGGATGCAGTGCATGGTAACGAACGTCCCTATTTTTGAAATCGCCCTGGTCTCTCACAGACCTAGGATCGGTTTCCAAAATGGGTTGATGCGCGGGGCCTGGCTCACGACTTAAAAAGCTCCGAATGATCCCGCCCACACCCTTGAATGGCCGGAAATAAAACCTGCAGCGATCCACCCAACCCACTCTCCACTCAGAACCCAACCCCGAATTTTTATGGCCGAATTACACGAACAACTCGAAGAAGCAGAACACGCCGCCCATGGCGGACACGGCGCCGATCCCTTTATGAACCGCGTGGGCATGACGATGGCCCTGATCGCAGCTGGCCTTGCCACCGTGGCCCTGGTTGGGCATCGCAAGCACAACGGGGTCCTGCAACTGCAGGGAGATGCCAACCGGTTGCTCACGGAGTCTGCGGCCCTCAAAGTCGAGTCCAGCAACACATTCTCCCGCTTCCAGGCCAAGAAAGGCCGTATGGAGGAACAGGATCGGGCTCTGACTTACACCAAATTGTTCACCATCTCGCCCGGGACCGAAGCTCTGCGGGAAAGCGAAAGCAAAAAGTGGGAAGGTTACATCGCCAAAAACAAAACGTCTGAAAAGGACATCAAGACGGATGAAAACGGCTTCCCTCAAAAAATGGAAGATGGGTCCGAAAATGACACTCTGGGAGCCCTTATCGTCACAGGAAAACGCCAGCTTCAGCTTGCCAACGAGAAAATCGAGCAGGCCAACCACGCCAGAGAAGAAGGTGAACACGTCCACCATCAAGCCGATGGACTGGACTGGGCGCACCTCACCATCGAATTGGGATTGGTTCTCTGCACCGTGAGTATCCTCACGAAAAAGAAGATCTTCTGGGTCGGCGGGATCATCTCCGCGCTGGCAGGAGCCGGTTTGGCCGCATCCGCACTGGGCCTGCTCCATTAGCAGCTCCAACGCTCTCTCAAGCCCCCGCCAGAAGCTCCGGCGGGGGTTAGCGTGAGACGGGTTTCGCGAGGCCGCCACCTGAGTCGGAGAGGTAGACCTTCTGCGTGGCAGGGTCACGCAGCATTAAGAAAGAGGTGTTAGAGCTTACGAAAACGTCAAAGGCTGCAGCCTCCTTCGGGAACCACTCCGGACGCGGCGCCTCTGCGGGCGGGATCGCCGGTTGGGGAGCCTCGCTTTTGTGCAGGGAGAACGGATTGGTATCGAGCCACGCTTGAAGGGCGGGGCCGGGCTGGACCTCCAGGAACCAGTCCCAACGGGTCACTCCCTCGGCGTCCGACCAGTCGCGGCGTTCGGCGTTTTTGATCACGTCGTCGGGTTGCGGCCGGCGCCAGAGGGCACGCGCGAAGACGGCATCAAACTCAACGGTTCGCGCCAGGGTCTCGGCGGGGACGATGGGCGCAGAAGCGACGGCGGGGCGCTCCTCCGGGACTGGAAGGACGGGGGAAGGCGCTCTGTTCAGCCAAACGGATATGGCGAAGCCTGCCACGGCCACGGCAAGCCAAACAAGCGGCCGGCGCGGGACGCCTCCCCCATCTGAGGAGGAGCGATTGAGAGGGTCGTTTAAGGGAGCCGAGGACACGGACTAGTTTCCGCTGTTGGAATAGGTGCGCAAAAACAGCCTGATATCCGAGACGCTTTTTAGGAAGTTGTCCATCCCTGCCTGTTCGTTATTGAGGAGCGAGTAGGCGGGGATGACGAGCTTCCAGGCGCTGTTCCACACGCTGCGGCCCACGAGGCGCGAATTGGTAAACTCCGCGGGCATGGAGCTGTAGAAATAGCCGGCATTGTCGACGGCGCGGAAAGCCTGGTGTTTGCGCGGGATCCAGAGCTGTTCGTTGAGTGTGCCCTGAGGCGAGAAGAGTTGGATGGCGGAATAACCGTTTCCTCCAATGTTAATCGGAAGAGGCAGCGCCTGGTCTTTCACGGCCCAGGTGCGAATGCCCGTCTTGTCGCCCAAGGCGGGCGTGCGCATCGAGTCGAGGCCCGCCGGGATCAGGTAAACGTAAGGGTTGGCGCTGAGTGCGTTGGAACCGGAGCTCAAAGGTGCCCCACCCCCATAGACATCCATCCCGACGTAGCCGTTGAACAGGACTCCTGCAGAAAGGATCTTCGTGGCAAAGGTGGATTGGGAGTAGCTGTGGTCTCCCGCAGCCAAAGGCCACCCGAAGAAATTAACGCCCTGTGCGATGGTTGTGAAAAAGGGAATGACGATTCCAGGGACCGCCCCGCCATTGGCCTTGGAGATGTTTGCGCAGTACTTCAGCACGTCCGGATCGCTGAGGACATTGCTCATGATCTTCTGCTGAAGCACCTGCCGCCATAACATGTTATCCTCAGAGGACGCCTGATCGGTGCGGATCCTGAAGAGCTCCTGGCGCAACGAGAACAGAGTTCCGTTGCGGTCGGGGTTGTTATACCCAAGACGTCCCTTGGCAACGGCCCAGTCTTCACGCACGGCGGCTAGTACCCCTGCGAGGCCTGGGTCCCCAAGTTTCGCGCTGACTGGATTTTGGCCGGAGAATTCGCCGATGCTCCAGTTGGAAATGATCGCGTTGGTAAAGTTTCTTCCTGAAGCGGTTTTCAGAAGGCCGGTTTCGTAATCGTAGGCTTTGACCGCGCAGTAGGTGTAAGTCTGGGCAAGATCGAATAAGGCGGAATATTGTGAGAGCTGTTCATTGCGGAGGTTGCGATAAACGACGTCCCGGGTGCGGTAGCCTTGAACGACGGAGGCAGCGCGCGTCCGGAAAGTTTCCCGCTGCGCGAGAATTTGGTTGGCTTTACCGTAGATTTTCGAGACCCGCTCTGTGGCCTGCTGAAGCTCAGTGAGCCGCAGATTCATGTCAAAGGCGGTGGAGAGCATCTGCGCGTAGAGGCGTTCAAATTCTGAGACGTGCTGCTTGTCGGCAGTCTGAGTGTTGAAATCATCAATGAAACCCTGCGCCTGGGATTGGAGATCAGCCGCCTTGGCATCCAACAGAGAAGCCTTCGTTTCCGTCGCAAGACCCAAAAGAGAATAGGCGTACGAGGCGGTCGCACCGCCGTATTTGGCGAGAGACCTGATTACAGAGGTCACATCCGTCGAGAAGCCAACGCTGGTCGGGGCCGCCTCTGCGAACGCATTGGAGAGCGCAGCGACGTAATCGACGGTTAGACCAAAGCCAGCGGCGGCGAGCGTGAGGTTAAAGGAAGCGTTGGAAATCTCGGCTGCCTTATTGTTTTTCGCATTTGCTTGCGCAGTGGCTGTGTTAAAGCCAGTGATCATTTCCGAATATAACTGATAGTCCCGGTCAAAGCGCCTTTTCAAAACATTGAAAGCGTTGACCGACGCCCGGAGGTTGACCTGTGCCTGATAACAATCTAGCAGCGCAGTTTGGATTTCACCAACCTGCTGACGGTTTCCCATCGCGGTCGTCGCGAATTGCGCAAGACTGAACTTGGAAACATTAAACGTCCGCGAAATGTACTCCACAGGCGTGTTCACTCGTGAATAGACGTTATCGAGATCCCAAGTCGCAAAGGGCGTGATATTGACGGGTTCTCTAAAACTAACCGTCACGTCATTCGATGTATCAATCAAGTCAGACGGTTTATTGATGAAAAATGAATGATACAAGTCAGGGCCCGAATAACCCTGTGCGTAGAGGGCTCCCACGCCAATGTCGCCGGCGTACGGCGTGCCGAATAGATTGATGAGGTCGTACTGGTAATTGGACTCCTGTTTGGCCACATCGTAGGCGTAATTATCCACACCATTGGCTTGTTCTCTCAACAAAGCGTCCATTTGACCTGCACGAATAAATGACTCTTTCGCGTTGATTCCAGCCTGCACGGCCCGGTCGTAGATTTGCTCAAAATGGGTTTTGCCCGCCGCTAGTTCACTGGGCGAGATGTCAAACGTCATGGAATCCGCCGCCAATCCCAACGGGTTAATGTTTGCCTGCAAACCGGCGGAAATCGTAAAGATTTTATTGGCCGTGGTCGCGATTTCAGCCAGCTCTGGAACGGTGGTACGGTCCACTTTTGCGATTCCCTGGTTCGTGGAATCCACAACTGGCAGCATTGCGTTGGCGTTAATCCAATTGAAGTATGCGCCCTGATAGGAGCGGCCAGCCCACTCGTCGGTTCCCCAGTAGCGTGTGGTGCCTTTATTACCGTTGAATTCCGCCTCTGAAAGGGAGGACCAGCCGTTGGCATCCGTGTCCTGGAAATTTTTTCGGGCGGTCAACGATAAGGTGGTGCAACCGGCTTTCGCGACAGCGGCGGCCGCCGCCGCGAACTTCCTTTCATCCTGATAGTCCACCTGCACGGATTGCCCAAGGACCGACGCCGTTTCCGCGCTGGGGATCCAGGTGAATGTTTGATTAGTGAGCAGCTTGTAATACCCCTTCAGCGAGGTGAGGTAATGCCCGTAAGCATCGCCATGTCCTTGCGGGAATATTTTTTGGGCATCGCTTGCATCGATGACTCCGTTGGCCGCAGTTCCAGTTTGATCTTTGATGTCATAATTGACCGCGTAGATCGGCTCACCAGAGTTAATTCCTTTAATGTAATTCCAGTAAAGCCGGTTGTAAGCTGGAGCAACCTGAGTGGTCGTGTTGATGTCATCGCGTCCACGCCACAGGGCGAGAGTCTCGTCCAGTAGGGTTGGCACTTGGCCTTCGAAAGAAAAGCGCGCCGAACTGATGTTCTGAGCGCCGCTCTGTCCGTCAATTTGAATGGTGGGATTGGCAGCATCATCAGCCGCCTCATTTCCCAAAAGCATGTACAGGTCGTTAAGATAACCGGCGACGAGCAGTAGCGTATTATTAACGGCCTCTGTGGTGACGTTCGCATCAAGACTCTGTGACTTTACCCGATTCAAAACAGTCTCATAAATTTCGATGAGACCGAAATTATTGATGCTCTGTAGACTCAATGCCACATCACCTTCCCAGCGTTTACCTGCCTGAGTCAGAACGCTCACATCGGTGCTGATTGGATTATTCTGCAAGTCTGTTTCCCGCTGATTAAAGGGGTTTATACCCGCCAAGACCCGCTTCACCCAACTGGGCACGAAAGCAGGCTCGACCCATTCACTCCAATCCGTCTCGGCAGTACCGCCCGTAATCATTCCGATTGCCGCCTTGGCCCGATAGCGCATGGTAAAGAAGGCATCGCTAAACACCAAAAGCGGGTTACCAAGCGCAGTGCCGGCCGCGCCGCCCAGTACCAAAGTATTACTCAAGGTTCCAGTCGCAATCGTCCAAGCCGTGCCGGAGGTTACCAAGTCCGTCTTGGATGGAATGTGTATCCGGAAGTCCATGAGCGAAGCCGCGCTCGGTGCCGCACTGGAAGAGTACAGGGCGATCTCAATGCGATTTGCTCCCAACTTAAAAACCTTTGGGTCGACGTCAAATTGTCGGTCTAGTCCGTCGCCGCTAGAAACAAGACCCACCCGCGCGCTCGTAATCGATAAAACCCCGGGCGTAGTGACTCCAGTGGGGAGATTGTACGCCAAAGCGGGTGTGTTATTCACAAAGAGAACAAAACCGTCTGAATCAGAAATCTGGGCGCTGAATAAAATCTGATTGGGAACCGAGCCCAGACAGGTTAACGAACCCGTATTGAGCAGCATCTTCCCTGGCAACCCGGAACTGTTGTCGTAACTGGCAGCATTGGTGGAAAGCGTGTACGGGAATGTGCTGGCAGCCGCCGAATACGTCAGTGGCTCGCTGACGGAGGGAACTGCAGTCGGTGTCGATTGAACCTGCCACTGATTATTGACCCCGAGCACTCCCAATACGCGTTGCACTCCATACGAATACACAGCCGGGGCAGTCGATTGCGCTATGTATCTCCACTGAAAATCATAATATTCGGGATGCGCCGCAAAGTCGCCGCTGTGCCGCAATGTGGTTTGTTCATCTAGCGGGTTGGCGGAGAAAATCGTCTTAAGATCGCCTTTGTAGAGCCTATCAACCACCTTCACGATCTGGATGGTGACGGGATCTCCAATCGGCGTGAAAGCGGTGCCATTCCCGAACAGCAGGGTGACATAACCGGATCCCTTGCCTAGAGCCGTGAGCGCGTAGGTATCGACAGCGGTGTTGGAACTCGGGACTTGAGGCAACGCATAAGCATTGGCCACGATGTTTTGATTCGGATCGGGGATGTAGGTGCCAGCCTTGGAGGGATTAGCCACATAGGTTTGAACCGTAGTGGAAAGCGCATCGATCGCATTCCCCCACTTGGCGTAATCCACATCCGTTTGAGAAACCAGTCCCTTCAACGCCAAAGCATCGGCGGCGCTCAGTGTGTTAAGATTAAGATAATCCTCGCCTGCAATTTCATCAATAAACTCGCCGCTGAATACAATGCCGCCCTTGTCGCCCAACTGCGGGTTGAAACAGATGCGCTTCTGAATGTGGGGCTGAGCGAGCTGAAAATAGATTTTACCCTGGTCTATCGTCGTTTTGAGCGAAGACGGAAGCGCCGTGAGACCGACACCTGCCGCATTTAGCAGGACCGTTTTAGCACGCGTCGGATCCGTAAGCGTCACGCTCGGAGCAAGCGTTCCACTTAAAGCGATCGACTGTTGGTAAAGCACTTGAGCGCTGCTTTGTCCCCGCACGCCTGGCAATCCGTTTTTGGCCAGTGTGAGCGTTTCTCCGACGCTCAAGGTGGGCGGGGAGGCGGGCCAGGTTGGCCGGTAAACCACGGTGAGAGGGGATCCTGTTACGGGGTCGCCCACGAAAGCACCCGAGTCGTTCACCGGGCGCAGATACGGCAGCGCCGTTCCCACTGCGGGTTGGGTCGTCAGCCCTGGGAAGACAAAGTTCGCACGCATGGTGTAGAAATATTTCATCCCCAAAGCCGGCGATTTTGCTTCATCGTGCGGTCCGCGATAAATCCAGTCGTACCCTTTGCGATCCTTGTACGTAAAACCGGAATAAACAGCCGGAGAACCGGTCGCAGCCGCCACATCTGGATTTGTATTAAAGGCACTTCCGGGATCCACCTCGACGTTTTTACAGAGGCCAGTTACCGGGTCGCCGGGAAGCGGGAGTAGCGGCAACGGCATGGGTGCCAATACATTCAGAATAGTGCCTGCCGTGACATTGTAATCAAATTTTTGCAATTCGCTGTCTCGTTCAACTTTGAAAACCGCCATTGCGGGTCTGTGATCGGTGGGATCGGTGTACTGGATGATAACTCTGGGTTTTGAGGTGAATAACGTTCCAGATGCGATCGATCCGTTCAGCACGTTCAAGTCATCACGCAATGCATAGGCGCGCTTGTCCAAGATGAGTGCGTGTTCTTCGTTGGGATTGTATCCAATCGCCGATCGGTCGGGCTGATTATAGATAGTGCCCTCCGCGACGTAAGAGGGAAGCGCGCCGGAACCTTGGTTCGAAGCGAGAATAATTTTCGGAACTGAAAGTGCGAACGACAGATTGTCGATGGCAAAGGCCCCTGCGGAGGAACTCAAGTTTGAGCCGAAGCCCAATGTCAGGGCCGCGAGCGAGTCCACGCCGGCGTTCGTGGTTGGAGTTGCGACGATGTTGACGTCGAAAATCTGGTCACTCACAGAGGATGAACCGACGGTTACGAAGTCGGCATAAGAACCAGCCGTTGGCTTGATGGTCCACGCGTAGGAAACCCCCGCGAGGGCGGTGGTGCCAGAGGTGACCGAGGAAACTTGCGTGGCGCTGTTAAAGGTCTGCGAGAGAACCGGCATAAACGCGCCAGTCGCGGCGGTTTGAGCGTACACGCTGAAGTTTTGCCCCGTCCAAGAATCCAGCCGGTATAGTTGAAAGGCAAATGTAACAGCAGAAGCGCCCTGCGCGCCCGAATAAAAGGTCTTGCTGGTAGCGGGCCCACTTAGAACGGAGTTTGTAGATCCGCTTACAGAGTAAGTGCTGAAGGGTCCGAGGACGCTGGTGGAGGGAAGACCCGAGGAGCTGGGAGGCCCGACGGAGAGCACGCGGTTGTCGCTCCAACCGACCGGCGTGTTATTGAAGGTCTCGGTGGTGGAGGTGGTTTCGCGATAATCAACCGTATAGGTGCTCACTATTGCCGTGGTATAAAAGTCGCTAAACTCAACAGACTTGGCTGGTATCTTTTTGAACCACCACACCGTCAGCGTAGACTGGCCGGGTACGGCATTGACTGGGATAATAGCACCCAGTTCGGCAGCAGGAACGCCGCTCGTGAAGGGGTTGATGTAAGCCTGTGGTGAGTAGCAAGAGCCTTGTGCTATGTAGGCTGCGTTAGAATAATCGGAGGAGGGAGGAATGAGCCTTTCTCCTACATACGCCGTGCCCGAGGTGGAAAACCCTTCTGCGGCCAGCCCAGGCCGATCCATTCCCTGAGTCATGAGTGGCACATACCAAACGCCCCCGTTGGTGCCCGTGAATTTTAAGAGAGACCTGTTGAGCAGATCAGATTCGCCAGTGAAGTTGACCACCAGTCTCTGCGTGATTGTATCGAGAGTGAGATCGCCTTCGGCAGAATCCTGAAAAACTACTTGTGGTAAATTGCCGCCCTGAAATTGCAACCCCGTACCGGAAGCCACCGAACTACCGGCGTCGTCCACCGTGTATTGAACAAACTTAGATGCTGAAGTCGGCCAGCTCAACGTGTACTGATTCAAGTATGCAGGCCACTTGATTAGTGAGTTGGCGAGAGTGGTGGTGGCTCCCGTGTTAATACCGATAGGCAGCGGCTCTAACCAATAAAAGCTCACCCGCTCGGGAATGTCGTTCGTCTTTTCTGCGTAATAGGCCGAGGAACCATCCGGCCTGATGGAAACCCCGTAATAGTTTGCCTGCTCCGCGCTGCCGCCCGTGCCCACAGGAGCGGCGACGAGACTATCGCGGGCGTCGACTTGCGCCCCGTCAAAAGCCCGTATTTCATTCCCTAACTCGACATTCTGGGTGCTTTCGGCGAGCGACTTTTCAACATCCACGACATCTAACCCGAGAAACTCAAAGGTTCCATCAACCCGCTCCACTCCGAGGTACTCAATTAAGATGCGTCCAGTGAGGTTGTACGCGTGAAGCTGGCCCTTCCCGTTGAGCTTTTCGAACCAGAGTGTTCGTAAAATTGCGCTCTGTTGTTGGGATACGTTAAGAAGCGCGGCCGTATTTGAAGAGCCGGCCGCCACCGTTTTGGTGGAGTCTCCAGCCAGGACTACTTCTGTGGCGACGGTTTCGGGGAAAACATTGCTGAAAACCGGGTTCACCCGCTGAATCTGGCCTGAAGGAATCGTGATGAGTGGTCCCGTATAACTTCTCTCCGTCCAAAACATCTTCCGCGCCGGAACCCTTGCCGCAACAGAAACGGAAAAGGTTTCCTTATAGAAAATATACGCGTTTGTTGTGGGATCTGGAATGCTAGAAACCCAAGTGACGGAGACTCGGCCGGGAGTGTTGGCAAATACCGCTTTGGCGTGTGGACTATAATAATAGGAGGGGAAGACTCCGTCGCCTAATGCGGCGATCGTGGCGGGGCCACCATCGCGATAATCTACGGCAGGTGCGCCGCTCGGATTTGTAATGAGCTCCGTGGCAGCAAGCGGCATCGTCCGCCAAAAACCAGCTGCCACGGTCGTGGATACTCCTAAGCTGTTGATGATTGCGGTTGGCGGTATGATTTGGTCTCCCAGCGAATACCTGGGCACGCCCGAAGAAAAAGTGGTGCCAACGCTAGAGCGCGTAAGCTTCACCCCAACCGTGCCCCCGTTGCTTAGATACAGACTGTTAGGGAGAACATAACTGGAAGAATTCACTACCAAAGTGCCAGACACCAAAGTTCCCGAAACGAGCGGTCCCGCGCTCAAAGTACCGTTCACTAAAGTACCCGCAATGAGGTTGCTGGAGGCGGAGGACTCGACAACGTTGGCGAACTGCGGGGTGAGCGTTGGACTGCCCGTGGTTGGCGAGGCTGCGCCAAGGGGCGGGTAGCCGGTTCGACCACTGAGCCGGTTATAGACACCGTTGGTGATTTCCTGGGCCTCAGCGTTTGAGAACGCCCCTAATAGAAAAACTAGGATCACGATCCAAATCGTTCTCCTGTGGGGCTGTAAAAGTGCGCAGAGAGGCCAGTTCATAACGGTCACCTAGGGAGTCAGTTACTTAGTAGCGTTCAAAAGCTTTTCGAGCGCCGCAATGCGAGCTTCCATGGTCGAGATCTGCGCTTCTCTGCGGCCTGCACTGGATTCCATCTCGGCCACTTTCTGAGCCAGCGCCGCGGCGTTCTTGCGGTCAGTTTCTTGCTGTTGATAAAGCGCCTGCGTCGCCGAAACATTCAGCATGGAGATTGCGTCGTAATCGACACTCCGGAAATCCTTCACTTGCCTGCCGTACACAAAGGCTTTGTCTGCGTCTGTATCCAGATCAATGCGGAACTGACCCTCAATGACTTGGAGAACTTCATAGATATCCTCTTTGTCAGGTGTCATAATCCGGACCCGCTGCCCCTGTTTGAGGTCGGTTTTAAGCTGGACCCAACCATTCTTGATTGCAGCTGGCTTATAGATGTCCGGCACAGCGCTGGTGCTTTGAGTAACCGCTTGGGGATAGACTTGTTCGATCTGTTGAGCGATCACCTTTTTCTGCGGCTTTTTGCCTAATGTAGAGCCTGTCCGTGAATAGCCGTTTTTCACAAACGTTCGATCCGCGCGGTTTGGAATCCGCGTTTTTTTCGAGATTTGGGCGCTTATCTCCGGCCTCAAATACAATACCAGGCGAAAATACGCGAAAATCGGCTCTACGCAGGCACGC
>CANJZW010000128.1 GCA_947479475.1 Chthoniobacteraceae bacterium | reverse complement strand
TTACTGCGTAGCGTCTGTCTTTTGATGTACTCGCGCATGGGATCTATAGACGGCTATCTACCCGCACGGCGTGAGGGGCTTTGCGCTTATCCGATGCTGGCAAAACAGCTCATCAACCAGAAAATCTGACTTCAAAACAAAAAGCCCTGAACAGCCTCCAGTGCCGTGAATTCCTGCAGCCCCGAGCCGGACTAAGCGCGTAATTCCTTGATCAGCCCGGTGCTGTCGCCGTGTCGTTCTACGGGAATGCCAAGGCCGTGCAGCATCGAAAGCCACACGTTGCAAAGGGGTGTGTTTTTAGGCAGCGCCAGATGCTGGCCGCGGATGAGCCCAGCGCCACCACCAGCAAGCACCATCGGGCAGTTGTCAAGATAGTGAATCGTCCTGATATTGCTGCCATAAGCCAAGACGGTGTGATCAAAGAGACTCGATCCGTCCGGCTCCTTGCTGTCCTTGAGCTTGTCTAGGAGTCCGGCAAGAAGTTCGCTTTGGGCCACGTCGCGCTTTTGCGAAGCCAGCATGCGCTCGCCCGGAGTGTAGTGACTCATGTCGTGGGCTGCCACCTTTAGACTGAGGCTTTGGAGCAGCGCGCTGACGGGCTGCCGATACGTGATGACCCGGGTGCTGTCGGTTTGTAGGGCGACAACGATGAGATCATAAACGACCTTCATCTCTTCGCGGCCTGCAAGCCCTTCCTTTGGCTCGGCAAGGGCGGCCTTGGACTTGGGAATATTGAGCCACTGTTCGTCCTTTCCTAGGCGCGTCTCAATGTCGCGTATGCCTTGGAAATATTCATCGAGCTTGTCTGCATCGGTCTTGGTCAGGCCGCGCTGCAAGTCATTCGCATCTGTCAGGACTGCGTCCAGCACGCTGCGTTTTTGAGCCAGTTGTGCCTGCCGCTCCGCCAAGGGAGTGGTGTCGGTCGAGAACAGACGGTGAAAGGCGAGAACCGGATTATCGAGGCCCGCGACAGGTTTGCCGCGGGGGTCCCATGCCAGAGAGAGTCCGGGGCCATGGCCGGACTCCTTCACGTCGGGACTGTTAAGCTGAACGGAGGTAAAGCGGGTGTCCCCGCCGATTTGGGCCGCGATGACTTGGTCCACCGAGATGCTGTTGTGAAAGCTTTGTCCCGGTTCCGCATACCGGTTGGCGCCGGTAAGCCAGAAAGTGCTTCCCCAGTGGGCCTCGTTGGCAAATTTGTTTGAGAGGCCCTGGACGACCGTGATGTCCGCCTTGTGGCGTGCGAGCGGAGCGAGACCCTCGGAGAGAATATAGTCAGCGCCGGTTTGTTTGGGGTCCGGGAACCACGTCTCATTGGTGACGCCCCAGCCGAAATTGAGAAAGACGGCGCGCTTCGGACGTGAGGCACTGGCGCTGGCCGCAGTAGCGAAACGCCGGAAGCCGAGGGATTCAAGGGCGGGCAAAGCAATGAGGGAACTGGTGCTACGGAGGAAATTACGTCGGGTGATCATAGGTTTGGAAAGTGGTGGGGAGTAATGTTGGGACTGGATGGGAGTTTCTTTCCGGGATTTGGTGCCGTTCAGACGCCGGCGCGTGGGGCTCACTTCGTCTGAAACTCCTTGCTCCCGACCAAAGCCTGCACGAACTCGCGCATGACGAAGTTCTTCATTTTTACGCGCTGCACGATGCCTGTGGCCAAGTCTTCGTCAGTGAAACCAAACGGGCGTCCGAGGGCGTAGGCGATGAGGTGCTCGGTCAAACCGCGTGCAAAGGACTCCGGCCTTGCTGCAATAATGTCGCGCAGCTCAAAGTAGTCTTTGAACACGGGGCCTTTGTGGAGCGCTGCCGACGGGTCGATCGTCCAGTACTTGATGCGCTTTGGAATCGGTTTTCCGTTCGCATCCACGGCTTGAAAACTGTCTTCGGTGCGCCATTTGCCGACGGCGTTGAAGTTCTCCAGACCGAAGCCTATCGGATCGATGGCGCGGTGGCAGCTAGCGCATTGCGGCTGCTCCTGGTGAGCGAGCAGGCGTTCGCGCGTGGTCAGGAGTTGGCCATTGAGGCGCGTGATTTGCGGCACGTTTGGAGGCGCGTTCGGCGGCGGTTCGTTGAGCAAAAACCGCAGCACCCACGCCCCGCGCTCGACAGGGCTGGTGTGTTCGCCATTGCTGCCCATGGCCATCACGGCTGCCATTCCAAGCAAGCCACCCCGCGGAGAACCGGCAGGGAGGCTGATCTTACGGAATTCATCACCACTCACTCCCTCGAGTCCGTAGAAGGTGCCCAGCAAGCCATTGACGATCACGTAGTCGGACTTGAGCAAGTCGCCCACGCTGGCGTTTGCGCGCAGCAGATGCTCGATTGTTTGGAAGACCTCGTTCCGGGCCGCAGCCTTGGTGCTCTCGTCGAAGTCGCGGTAGAGTTGCGTGTTGAACTGGAAGAAATCCAGCCGGTCCAGGCGCAGCCATTGGTGAGTGAAGCCGTTGACGAACTCACGCGACTTCCCGCTGTCGATGAGGCGATCCACCTGCGCCGCGAGCACTGCCGGTTTTCGCAGTTCACCGCTGCGCGCAAGCGCCAGGAGCGCATCGTCGGGCGGAGCGCTCCACAGGAAATAAGAGAGGCGCGTCGCAAGCTCCAGGGAGGTGAGGGAGCGCGGCTTTTGCTCCTCGGCAGGCTCACTCAGATAAAGGAAACGCGGCGTCGCGAGCACGACACTCAGCGACTCCTTGAGTGAGGTCTGGAAGTTGTCCCCCGCCTTCATACGCGTTTCAAAAAGCCTCACCAGCTTGTCGATGTATTCTGGATTGGGAGCCCTATCGCGGAAGGCACGCAAGGCAAACCCTTCGAGGACCGCCCTTGCGCCCGCGCTGTCCTGGGTGCGGGCCTGCAGCAGCGCCTGCGAAACGGCTTCGGTGGCGGGCTTGAGCGGGCCCTCCCATTCGACCCAGTCAATCCAAAGGGCAGAAACCGGTCCGACACCGGTGGTTTTACGGGCCTCCGTATAGGCCGCGTTGTCTTGTTTCGGATCGCGCTTTTCGCGGAGGACGAAGGTGTGCGGACCGTCCGCAGTGATGCTGACTGGGATCTCGAGGGTCTGCGGCGCGCTCGTGGTTCCGCTGATTTGGAAGGTCTGGAGAAGGGTGAAATCGTCCTTCTCTTTCCGGCTCCCAAACATGAGGAAGCGCCGCTCTGCCGGGACGCCTTCCGCCGCGCCGATGCAGATCCGGAGCACGTATTCGCCGGGGGGAGCCGTTTCAATTTCGTGTTTTGTCTTGAGCCAGCCCGAAGGCTGGTCGGGAGGCAGGGTGACCACCTCCTCCGTATGAACATTGAAGATCGTGAGGTAGGCGCCGGTCTTGGTGAGGGGATCGTTCAGGTAGCGTTCAAAGCTCGGTCCGTTTTCTTCAAACACTTTCACTCGGAACTTCGCCTCCACCTCATCCGGGATGCCCTTCTGCGGCATGCCGGTGGCGAGGAAAGCCTTTGCGGCTTCGTAACCGCCTTTGAAGTAACCGTTGTACGTGCCCCCAACCATGGCGTTCGCGTGCAACTCAACCTCCCTGCGTTCCTTGAAAACGGTGGCTTTCGCCGCAGATGCAGGCGCGCCCGCCGGGCCCTCCAGTTCCACAAAATCCACCCAGATGCACGGACGCGGGCCGCTGCCGGTCTTGTCCCACGCCTCCCGGAACAGCGCGTATTCCGCAGCGCGATTGTTGGGGCGCTTGTCGCGGATTGCGAAGTTGCGGTCCCCGCTGGCGTTGATGTCGACGGGGATTTCAAGCAGCTGCGGATTCGCGAGCGTGCCGGTGACCTGGTGCGAGCTGAGGACGTTGAAGTCCGAGGCATCGGCCTTGCCCGTGCCCACTTCGATGAAGCGGCGTTCCTTGGGCGACTCGTCTGTCGCGGCGAGCCGGACCCGGAGCGTATAGCGGCCGGCCGGCCAGACGGAGGGAGCGGTGACTCCGGTGTAGCGGCCCAGGCTGTAGAGCATGAGATAGGCGCCCGTCTCGCGCTGCGGCAGCTTCTGGTAGTCGGCGTAGTACTGGTGGTGGAACTCGTACTCGCTGCGGGCGAACTGCGCGTCCTCCACGTCGCGGAACTCGAACTCCTTCGGGGCCGGGGCCCCCTGGATTTCGGCAAACCGGCTGTAAAACAGGTGCGGCTGTGTTTTCAGGCGAGGATCCCCGCGCAGTTTTTCGACAACCGCAGCATTCTCGGGTTTCGTCGCCGCCTCGTCCACGGCGCCGCACCAGGCCTTGAAACGGGCGTATTTCTTTTCGTAGCCCTCCGTATAGATGGGCATGTATTTGTTCGCCCACTCCTCCGGATCCTTGCGGAGCCTCTCGGTTTTTTGGACTCCGGCAGAAGGCGCGACGAAGCGGGCAAAGGACTCATCCAGAGCCTTTCTACCGAGGACGAGGTACTGCTCGAGCTGGTCGCTCGACATGAACAGCGAGGAGCCTGCCGTGTCGAAGCTGCCTGCTCCCCCATCCGCCGGAAGGTCGCGCACATCGATGTTTACGCCGAGAAGATCGCGGATGGTGTTCTTGTACTCGCGACGGTTGAGGCGGCGCATGGTGATCTTTCCTCCCGAATCCCCGAGGGAGCGGCGGGCGGCCATGAGCGTGTGTGAAAGCGAGTCGAGGAATTCGGTCTTTGCGCCCCGCTCGGGCTGTTTGGAATCTTCCGGGGGCATTTCGCCGGAATTGATCTGGTTGAGGATCTTCTGCCAGAGATCCGCACCCTGCACGGAGTCCAACGTAAAGGAGAGCTGGTCCAGCCGGACCTTCCCCTTTTGCTTATCCTCGTTGTGGCACTCGATGCAGTAGTCCTTGAGAAACGCGCGGTGTTCCTCCTTAAAACGCGGATGCGTCACCTCTGCAGTCGACGCCAGCCCGGAGGCTGAGAAAAAGTTCGCCGCCCAGAGCAGCGCGGCCCAGAGGCGAGTGAGAGATGCCGTTCTTGTCGGGGGTTCGTTGGGGTTGCTCATGCCGTTGGCGATTTCTGAGATTTCTGCGCTCCTAGCGCTGGGTTGGCCGCACCGGAAGCGTCGGCTGCGTTTTGAGTGTGAGGCGCACATCATCGGCAAACTGCTCGCCGAATTCGGCGGGCACGCTGCCACCGGCGGCCTGCGACTTACTCGCTACCAGCTGCACCACTGCAAAATCCGCCTGAGCAGGCAGCAGCACCTTCGCCGTCACCGTGTGCCAGGTTTGTGGCGCGCCGCCGGCGGATTGGGCCGCACCCGAACCTGAGGCCAGAGCCTCCTTCCGTGTCAGGGGCCATTCCTCACGGAGGGACTCTGGCAGCCCGGAAAAGACATAAAGGCGGCAAGTGAAGCTGACTGGGGCACCCTGCGTCGCCCGCGCGTCGAGGAAATGCGCCGACATCTCCAAAGTAGCCTCGCCGTTGCGACCCTCGGCCTGAATCGCGTGCAGATCCACAAGCTGATAAACGTCGCAGGAATAGGCCGGACTGTTCGGCGACGCCGGATCCGCCGCTGCGCGGACAAAGCGCAACGATTGCGCCCCGTGCCGGCCCTTGGCGCTTGCAGCATCCGCTTCGTCGCCGCTCCAGAGGCCGTATGCGGAGGGAAAACCCCGGGGCAGTGCGGACTGTTGCTTTTCAAAACTGCCGTCACTCAAGGCGGGTAAGCGCACCGCAGTCACCTCCGCACGTGGAACTCCGAAGGCAAAGGCCAGCGAGGCACTAAACACGCCAATGGCCACCCCTACGGCGGCGGCCGCCACGGATCTCCAGCGCAGCCAGAGTGGCGAGCCGGGCGTCCCTTCGCCGGCCAAGGATGCCGGGGTCCGCAGCGTTTCATCGGCAAGCAGCGCGGCGTGCAGTTCCGCGAAATCAAGGTAGCGGGCGCGGGCGGAGGCATCCGTTTTGAGAAGTTCCGACAAGGTGTGGGCAACCTCGGGAGAGGCCTGACCGTCGAGAAAGCATTGAATCAATTCGTCGGGCTTCATGTTTGAGACAGGTGGGCATTGGCGCATTCCAGCAAGATGGCGCGCAGCCGCTGGAGTGTTTTGTAGACAGCCGCGACGGTCCGGGAATGCGTGATGGCCAGTGTTTCGACCGGGTGCTCCTTGAAGTAGTAGTCTTCAATGATGCGGCGCGAGGCTTGCGGCAACCGGTCCAGGCATTCGCTCAACGCGGCGGCCCGTTTCTCCTGCGAGACGGCCCGTTTTTCCTGCTCAAGCTCGAGCATTCCCACGGCCTCCTCAGACAAGGCAGCCCTCCGCGCTCCGCTGCGAAGAAACCGCCGCACCTGGATGCGCGCATATCCGATGGCCCAGTTTGCGAAAGGCCGGGCCGGATCATACTGCGCAAAGACCTGCCAGAGCATCACAGCCGTTTCCTGGACGATGTCGCGGGCGTCGGCCCTTTGCGGGACAAAGGCGAGCACCGCCTGCAGGATGTCCGGTTCGTGCAGGAGGAACAGCCGGGTGAAGCGCTCATATTGGTCGTCGTTGTTCATGGGGGTCCGGTTCCAGTCCGCCGGAATTCCGATTTTTGGACAAAGGTTTCCTGTTTTTTAAGGAAGCATGCGGGTTTCGCCGTGCCTTTTTGGCCAACCCGCGATTCTGCCGGCTTTTCTAGGCGACGGTCAGAAACGTGGTTTAACGGATGACGCCTCTGTTGGGCACTGTTGCTTTCAAATGCAAGCCAGTTTACTTACACTGTCCTGATGCGCGCCCCTCGCACCTCCTTTCTCAGAACATTTTCGCCTCTTTCCCTTTTCCTTCTCTTAGGGGCAAGCCTTTTGGAGACTTGCCTTTTGGGCGCGCCGGTGGACTTCAGCCGCGACGTGCTGCCCATCCTCTCCGAAAACTGTTTCTACTGCCACGGCCCCGATGCAGGAGCGCGCAAGGCCGACCTGCGTCTCGACACCAAAGAAGGAGCGTTTCTCAAAAACAAGGAGGGTTCCGCCGCAATTGTCGCGGGCAAACCGGAAGCCAGCAACTTGGTGGAACGCATTTTCTCCCACGACAAAGAGGAGTTGATGCCTCCGCCAAAATCCAACCGGAAGGTCACTGCGAAGGAGCGCGAAATTCTCAAGCGCTGGATTGAAGAGGGCGCGCACTGGGGCACTCATTGGGCTTTTGCTCCCCTTCAAAAACCGGCGCTCCCGTCCAACACGAGCGGGAACCCAGTCGATGCCTTTGTGCGCGAACGCCTCAAACAGGAAGGGCTCACTCTTCAGCCCCGCGCCCCTGCGCGAACCCTCCTGCGCCGCCTGAGCCTGGACCTCACCGGCCTTCCCCCCACCCCCGAAGAACGCACCGCCTTCGACGCCCTCGCCGCCAGCGATGCCATAAACAAAACCGTGGACCGACTCTTAGAAAGCCCACGCTTTGGCGAACGCATGGCCTGGGACTGGCTGGAGGCGGCCCGATATGCCGATTCCAACGGTTATCAGGGCGACAACGAACGCACCATGTGGCCCTGGCGCGACTGGGTGGTCAAAGCCTTTAACCAAAACCTTCCCTACGACGTCTTCACACTCTGGCAACTTGCCGGAGACCTCCTCCCCAATGCCTCTGAGGAACAAATCCTCGCCACCGCTTTCCTCCGCAACCATCCCATCAATGGCGAAGGAGGCCGGATCGCTGAGGAAAACCGGGTCGACTACGTCATGGACATGGCCGAAACCACCGGGACCGTTTGGCTCGGGCTCACCCTCAACTGCTGCCGCTGCCACGACCACAAATACGACCCCCTCCTCCAGACAGACTACTACCGCTTCTTTGGCTTCTTCAATCAAACCCCCGTCACCGGCGGCGGCGGCGATCCTCAGACCGCTCCACGCCTCGACCTCCCACAGGGGAACGAATTGGCCTTGCTCGAAAAAACGAAGACTGCCGCGAAAGAGGCCGAACTCCGCTTGATCGACGCCTGGCAGGAATCCGCCGAGCGCAGGGCCGCGTGGATTGCAGGGGGCGGCGGGGACCGCCCAGTAAAACCCGCTGACACCGCAAAACTTGGGAAGCCCGGTGAACTGAAGGACGCGGCGCTTCTCCCCGAGGAAAAATGGTCCAAGACGCAACGCCGGATTATGGAGGCCGCCTGGGCGGAAAAGGATGAGGCCTTCAAAAAAGCGCACACCGAAAGAGAGGCGCAAAAAACAAAGGAGGAGCAAGCCGCCAAAGCCATCACGCGCGTGATGGTGATGGGCGAGCTCAAGGCACCGCGTCAAACCTTCCTCCTAAACCGGGGCCTCTACACCCAACCCGGCTCGGAGCTCACCGCGGGCGTGCCGGTCAACCTGCCTCCGCTGGCGGAAGGCGAACCCGCCAACCGGCTCGGGCTCGCCCGCTGGCTTGTCGCCCCCGAGAATCCGTTGATGGCGCGAGTCACCGTCAACCGCCTTTGGCAGCAGATCTTCGGGATCGGGCTGGTTAAAACCGCCGAGGACTTTGGCGTCCAGTCCGAGACGCCCCTTCACCGGGACCTTTTGGAATGGTTGGCGGCTGAGTTCAAGGACAGCGGTTGGAACGTAAAAGCCCTGCTTCGAACCATCCTCACCAGCGAAACCTATTTACAATCCTCCAACGTTTCGGAGGCCCTTGCGCGCAACGATCCCCAGAACCGGCTGCTGGCACGAGGCGCACGATTCCGTCTTCCCTCCTGGATGATCCGCGACCAGGCGCTTGCCATGAGCGGGCTGCTTTCGGATAAAACCGGGGGGGCGCCAGTGAAGCCCTACCAACCGGCCGGCGTGTGGGAGGAAGCCACCTTTGGCAAAAAACTGTACGCACAGGACCAGGGTGAAAGCCTTTACCGAAGGAGCCTGTACACCTTCTGGCGCAGAATCATCGCCCCCACGATGTTCTTCGATGCCGCGAACCGGGCCGTTTGCACAGTCAAACCTCTGCGCACAAACACGCCGCTGCACGCGCTCAACACGCTGAACGATCCCACCTATGTAGAGGCAGCCCGAATGCTCGCGCAGCGCGTGTGGAGCGCCGGAGACGACCGCACCAGGCTGCTCTCGCTCTTCCAGCTTCTCCTTGCCCGCGAGCCGTCCGCCCCCGAAACCGAACTTTGGACGCGCGCCCTACAGCGCCAACGGGCCGCCTACGCCGCGGATGAACCGGCAGCAAAAAAACTGCTCGCCATTGGCGCTGCACCGCGCGACCCAACGTTGCCTTTGGCCGAACACGCGGCTTACACGGCGCTTTGCCTCAGCCTTCTGAATCTGGATGAAACCCTAACCAAGGAGTAACCATGGATCCCCTCATTGAACATCATCTCGGCATCACCCGCCGCACCCTGCTCCAAAGCTCGGCTTACGGCGTCGGTGGAGCGGCCCTCTCCTGGATGCTCAACCGCGACGGTCTGGCCGCGGGGGCCACAGGCAGCCCCTCTCCCACATCAACGGCAGGAGCACTCAAGCTTCCCGACCTTCCCCATTTCGCTCCGAAAGCAAAACGCGTCATCTACCTTTTCCAAAACGGCGGCCCAAGCCACGTGGAGTTGTTTGACTACAAACCTAAACTACGCGAACTCCACGGACAGGTCATGCCGGAGGAATACCTCAAAGGCCGCCGCTTCAGCAGCATGACCGCCTCCACCGCTGGCAGGCTGGTTCTGGGCAATGTCGAACCCTTCCAGCAATACGGCAAAAGCGGCGCCTGGGTGAGCGACCTGATGCCCTACACCGCACGAATCGCCGACGATCTCTGCTTTGTGAAAGGCATGCAAACCGACGCCGTCAACCACGCCCCGGCCATCTCCTTTTTACTCAGCGGCAGCCAACTCCCCGGCCGGCCCACGATCGGATCCTGGCTCAGTTACGGGCTGGGTTCGGCCAACGAGGATCTTCCTTCCTACGTCGTCATGACCTCCGTAAGCAAGGGGACCAGTTGCGGGCAAATCTTCTACGACTTTTACTGGGGCAGCGGTTTTCTGCCCACCCAATACCAGGGCGTGAAATTCCGGGGCAGTCAGGAACCGGTGCTCTACCTGGCCAACCCCGAGGGGATCAGCCGCCAGACACGGCGCGGGATGCTGGACGACATTCAGGCCGCCAACCGGATGCGCCTTTCAGAATCGGGCGACCCGGAAATCGCCACTCGCATCGCCCAGTACGAGATGGCCTACCGGATGCAAGCCAGTGTCCCCGAACTGAGCGACCTTTCCAACGAACCCAAGAGCGTACTGGATCGTTACGGCCCGCAGGTCACAGAGCCCGGGACTTTCGCCCATAACTGCCTAATGGCCCGTCGCATGGTCGAGCGCGGCGTGCAGTTTGTCCAACTGATGCACGCCGGATGGGACCAGCACAACAGCCTCACCACCGAACTGTACACCCAGTGCGCAGACACCGACCAACCCAGCGCCGCATTGGTCGCCGACCTCAAAGAACGCGGCCTGCTGGAGGACACCCTGGTAATTTGGGGCGGTGAGTTCGGCAGAACCCCCTTCATCCAGGGGGACATCCAAAACCGCAAAGTCTGGGGCCGTGACCACCATCCCTACGCCTTCACCGTTTGGATGGCCGGCGGCGGAGTGAAGGCGGGAATATCCTTCGGGGAAAGCGACGACTTCGCCGTCAACGCGGTAAAGGACCCCGTCCACGTACACGACCTCCAGGCGACGGTCCTTCACCTCCTCGGAGTGGATCACGAAAAACTCACCTACCGATTTCAAGGAAGGCAGTTCCGCCTCACCGACGTCCACGGCAAAGTGGTGCGGGATATTCTGGCGTAGCAAGCCTGCCCACAATCCTCTCGGGACAGGCAATTACGGCGAATTGCCACGGTCGAGAACGGTGCTGCTTCCGTTGGGCTGGTACGCGGTCCCCTTCTTGCGGAACGGTCTAAGCTGGGAGGTTGGAAGCGTCGCATTTTTAGTTTGGCAGTGGTGGGGCCGTCTTTTTTCCTAAAAAAGGCAATGGGGGACTTTCCGTCCCACACTCTTCTAAATCTTCTAAATTTTCTGGATGTTTAGCGATGGGAATCCGGTGGATCAATCATTCCGCATTCCTCAGAAAACCGGCGGCGACTTCCGCCAAGTCTGATGCCCCTGCAAGGGGCAATTCACTTTCAGCCCATGGCAACGCCATGGGAAAATGGTCCAAAAAAATGCGCCCTGTAAGAGCACTCTCGCCTGCCCGGTCCATTCCAAATCGTGGCGTCATCATGGGGCGCCCTTGCAGGG
>CANJZW010000127.1 GCA_947479475.1 Chthoniobacteraceae bacterium | reverse complement strand
CACCGGAGCGTCGGTGTTGGATGAAATCCTGTCGCAAACAATTCGTCTGGGGAGAAAGAATTGATGACGTTAAGTTTCATTGATTTATTTTTGTACAACAAGCCTTACAGCATTCAAAGTGCCAGTTCTGTGACAATTTAGTTTCAGCTTCCTCGCAGATGGCAAAAAAAGTTTTCTTTAAGGAAGTTACGGATTTTAAAAGTTTCCGAATGGAGCGGAAGGGTCACTTGTCGGCGGCAGCCGCACTTTCGTTATCTGCTCAAAAAAAGACATTTTTCGGCCCCGAAAACAGGCTGCCACCTTTGGAGCACAGGATGTGAGGTGGAAGCGTTCAACCTTCCGGCTAACAATCTCGGAGAACCTTGCCGTTTAACAGACTCTCCAGATCGGAATGGCGCCAGCGCAAGGGAATCGGCGGCCCCACGCCACGGGAAGCCTCTCGCTGGAGTCCTGCGACAATTTCCTCCCGAGACTTTAGGTTGGGCTGGGTGAGCGCCACGAAAACCTTGGTGCCGGAGTCCGGCACGTCGAGGACGTAGACCTCTTCAAAGGCAGCCCTGTAGGTCAGGAGCATATGCTCGTAGAGGCGGTTGTCCGTGCGCCCCCAGATATTAGCAACGGCCATTCCTCCAAGAGACAGCGACTTGCGCACTTCCAGCAGGAACTCAAGCGTCAGCAAGTGCTCCGGAATGGCTTCCTGGCTGAAGCAGTCTAGCACAATGACATCGTAAGAAGCGTCGTGACGTTCAATGAAATCGCGTCCGTCTTCGATGTGCGCTCGAAGGCGATCGTCCTCTATAAATCCGCAAAACTCGCGCGCAACCTCGAGGACACCGGGGTCAATTTCCACCACCTCAACAAGAGCCTTTGGCAGAGTTTGATGAAAAAAACGCGGGAGCGTCCCGCCCCCAAGTCCCATGACAAGAAGTCGCTCCGGGGGGGTAATGAAGGCGAGGCTCTGCACCAGAATTTTCGCGTAGGGCAGCGCCAGAAACTCCGCGTCGTCCTTTTTCACAATGCTCTGCCGGAGCCCTTCTTCAGAAAAACGGAGCGTTCGCAGGCCGTCCTTGCCCTCGGTCAGGAGCAGCAGGTTGAAAGGCGAGTGCCTGCAAACTAAGATGATTTCGCCCTTATACGTTTTCAAAAGGCGACTATCGGTGGCCAAAAAAACCCCGGCAAGTCTCGAAAGACGTCACTTGGGAAACGGGGCTTCTACGCGAAAGCTCACAACGGCACGAGGTCCGCCGCCGCGCCCGCCTCACGCTAGGTGCCTTTTGCAGGCAACTTAAAAGGATTGGCAACGTCCGGTTTCGTGTTAAAGTCTTCGTCCCAAATGGTGGCCGTAGCTCAATGGTAGAGCTCCAGATTGTGATTCTGGCTGTTGCGGGTTCGAGTCCCGTCGGTCACCCCACCTTTCCTGCCCTTTCCAAGCCCGCAATCGCGATGTCGCAGAGACACTTGCGGGCCTCCGTTTTTTCAGGGATCCCGGTTGAAAAATGCGACGCCGTTTAACCGCAAACGGCTTCTTTTTACCCGAAAAATAGGGCTCATTGTCTGATCCGTTTTCGTCACTGTTTTTGATCAACAGAAGTCGCAACGTCCCGCGGCGCGATTTCATTCCGCATCTTCGACGAGAGCCTGGCGAGGGGGAGGCCCCTTTTTGAGAGGCTTTGCGTTGATGAAAAAAATGGAACCAACTCTCTGGATATGACCGGCGACTTCTGGATCCGTCGTTTGGTCGTAAATCACCAAACTGAAGCTGTATGGGAGAAGAAGATCATCCAGCGCGTCCTCAATTCTACCCAGTGTTCGCCAGTCGAGTCCTTCGCCACAGATCGCAAGATCGATATCAGAACCAGGCTTTTGGACGCCTTTCGCTCGAGAACCAAAAAGCACGGCTTTGGTAATTTCCGGGAACAAAGCGAGCACTCCGACGATTTGGTTTATCGATTCCGCCGTCAGACCGTGATTGGTTTTCATGACTCTGACTTTTCAAGTTCGGTAAAACGTTGCAGAAACATCTCAAATTGTGGGAAATAGGCTCCCACGACGGCTGCCGTGATCTCATTTGCCGTGGCTTCGTTATAGGTGTGGCTGGTTTGATTTCGGCTTTTGATCATGTCCATCCAAGCAACACCGTCCGAAATGAGTCCGTTCTTGAAAGCCTCCCTGGTGGCTCCTCTCGAGCCAATAACACCTTGAATCCCTTGGTATTCAAGATAGTCCTTGAGAATATTCCAGGCTAATTCGTGGGTGAATTCGAAAGCTTGGATAAGACCTTGCTGCTCGAGCTCCGACAGTTTTCTTGCCTGAATTATCTGAACAGCATCAGAAAGACGTTGGAAGGCTTTGCGAAAGCTTTGCAGTCGCTGTTGCCAACGGATGTCAGATTCACTCATGAAGGAAAGCTACCATTAAATCAGTGCTTGTGCGAGCTTTACAGAGTGTCCGATTTTTCTCAAGACTCACGCGCATCAGGTTTGGGCGGCAGCGTTCAGGCAGGCAAAGGCCCGTTGTTTATCGCCGAACGACTGTGATCCCCTAAAGAGCTCCCGCCAGAAACGCGATGGGACGCCACATTTCAACGCACCACATCAACCGGGCGACGCGCATGCGCTAGAAGCGGCGAGGTCACCGGAAAATCTATTTGAGCGACGGCCGTCTGCCTTTCCCGAGCTCCTCAACAGACTTGAGATGAATCACAACCGGAGTTTCCACGTCCGGAATCAACCCTGAGTTTGGCACATGCAGTTTGTCGTCGGAACGTCCCTCCCGAGGATTACAGATCAGAGCCGCATCATCAGTAATAAGAGAAACGATCGATCCTTCTCCCTCCGCAATCAACACGCCGCCAGTGAGGATCGAGCCCTGATAAAGCCAAGCTTCACGCGATAAACTCGCTCCCTCCCGTCCCCCGGCATTGTCTTTAGAAAACGCAATAAAATGGTCGAGTGGCTCGCGCCGCATCGAGCCTTTGGACTGCCACTCCACGTCCACGAAAAGCTTCGCCGGTTCACCCCCTCCATCTGCCTTGCAGAGAGTTAGCAACAGAGCCGCCATATGGATATGCGTGGGCGCTGCGTCCGTCGAAAATACCGATTCGTGTACTTTGCCCTTGGTGGTTACCACGGCGTATTCCACCAGCCCGTCCCGCATGTTGGTCTTCGCTGGGAAAGAAATTTGCCTCTTTGCCTGATCGATGGTCACAAGGCCGATGCGGATCCTGTCGTTGTCCAACCTTTCAAAAACCGTGCTGCGGGAGCCCTCTGCCAGGGAATCCAGACCTTGTTTGTTTTTTGGAATGCTTTTGCTCTGGGAAATATCCGCCGGACTTTCATTCGTGCGCGCCCGCGTGCCATCTGGAGGTGCGCAATACACAGGCATCGTTATAAACAAAGTCCACGTGAGGGGATGGATCGTGGATCTGAAAATAGAGAGAGGCATTGAATCGATTAAATAACCTAGTGAAATCGGTCGACAGTTCAATGCGCGTGTCCAGAGGGTCTTGAATTTGGATCAAAACTCTTCATGCCAGCACGTTCATTCCCCGCTAGAGTCACGCAGTATAGCTCTCTGTCACCCTCCAGCGTGCTTTACTGGACGTCGATTATGTTTTGAACATCTTTATAAGCCGCCGCTCAGGAACACGCCCAATCCAGCACCCGGAATTTCTATTTATGAAGCACTTGCCCCCCCACGGCACTCCTAGCGCATTTCGTGCGGGAGTGGTTCTGCCTACCGCATGGCTCGTCACAACGATCTGCGCTTTTTGTTTTGGAAATGTCGCTAATCAAGCCCACGCAGAGCCTCCCGCCCAAGAGACGCAGGCAAACCAATCGCTCCGAAATGAGCTGAATACCGCGATCCACAAAGGCGCCCAGTGGCTTTACCGTCAGCAAAAAGCATCGGGCGCCTTCAGTGAAGAGCGCAATCCGGCCCTCACAGCTCTTTCTTTGATTGCGATCTTGCGTTCCGAGTTGGCCCAAACCACCGAGGTCCAGCACGGCATTGAAACCGGATTTTCCTTTCTGCGCTCCCAGGCGAAGAGCGATGGCGGTATTTACGCCGAGGGGCTTAGTAACTACAACACCGCCCTTTGCCTGCTTGCTTTTCTCCAGAAACGGCGCGAATCAGATTCAGCCTTGATCCAAGGAGCGCGCGATTTTTTGGTCCGCCAACAGGCTCAGGAAATGGTGCGACCGGAACTTAACGGCGGAATCGGATACGGCCCAACCGGAGTGAGTCCTAAGCGGATGCATCCGGATTTGGACAACACGATGATTTCCCTCGAAGCCCTGCGCGCATTCGAACTTTTGGAAAAGACGCGTGAAACCCCCGCCACTGCCCCAGGGCTGGATTGGAAGGCGGTCGTTTCCTTTGTCTCCCGCTGCCAAAATTTGGCGCAAACGAATCCAGAACCCTGGGTCGCCCGGTCCCCAGCCGAAAGCGGTGGGTTTGTTTATTATCCGGGTTTTAGCAATGCGGGTGAACGGGAGGAGGAGGGCGGTCGAAAGGCGCTCCGCAGCTCAGGCAGCATGAGTTATGCGGGGTTGCTTTCTTTCATCTACGCCGAGATTCCAAAGGAGGATCCCCGCATCGTTGCCGCTCTGGGATGGCTCAAGGCTAATTTTACACTCGAAGAAAATCCGGGTCTTGGGAAACAGGGGCTTTATTATTATTATCACCTCATGGCCAAAGCTCTCGTCGCAAGCGGCGTTGAAACTTTGCAGACGGCAGGCAAACCCCGCCAGTGGGCCCGTGAACTCGGTATTGAACTAATCAACCGTCAGGACTCGGGAGGCTTCTGGGTGAACGACACCGGCCGTTGGATGGAAAAGGATCAGGTGCTGGTGACGGCCTACAGTCTGCTGACGTTGGAATTACTGCGGGGCTCCCTCTAAAGCCCACTCGTTTCTAGCAGCGTTTTGAAACGGCCAAAACAGACTCGACGCAGATCTCCAGAACAAGGCCGGCGTGGCACAACGGAATATTTTATCAGCCCATGTGAAAACACGTTTTCAGCGCTTTCCCGAGATCCCCTGCTGGGTCTAAGCTTAGGGCCTCCGATTTTTAAAGTTTCCATGACCTCTTCGCCCGCCTCTCCTTCATCCCTCTCGAATGCCCGCACAATTGCGATTGCTGCCGCCCGCGCTGCGGGAGATTTAATCCGTTCGCAATTTGGACGTCCTCTCGACGTCGCCCAAATGTTGGCGCACGACATCAAGCTCGATCTAGATGTCCAGTCCCAGGATCTCATTACTTCGGCGCTGCTCACCGCGTTCCCCAGCCACGCAATTTATGGCGAAGAAGGCATCGCCGGCGATCAGGAAAGCGACTGGCAATGGATTGTGGATCCCATCGACGGGACCGTTAACTTTTTCTATTCCATACCGCACTTTTGCATCTCGATCGCGCTGCGGCACAAAGGGGACATCGTTCTCGGGGTCATCTACGATCCGATGCGGGACGAACTTTGGGAGGTGGAAAAGGGAGGGACTCCAAAATTAAACGGGCAGGCATTTCGTGTGAGTCAGCGTACGCAACTCTCAGACGCGGTGGTGAGTGTTGGCATGTCCAAGTCACCCGATGTCGCCAAACAGGCGACTGTCATTTTGGAAAAATACGTGCACCGGGCGCGCAAGTGCCGCCTGATGGGCAGTGCCGCGTTGGACCTTGCCTATGTCGCGTGCGGCCGGCTCGACGCCTACATCGAGCAGTCCGTGAGCCTCTGGGATGTTGCGGCGGGGCAGCTTCTGGTGGAGGCTGCGGGCGGCAAATTTGAAGCCGTGGCGAGGGAGGACAACCCCGATAAAATTAGCGTTCGGGCCTGGAACGGCCTTATCGATTTGAACGTCTAATGGGCGCCGCGAATACTCCGATGCTCTCGCTTACGGGCCTGGGTTATGACGTGCACCCGTTTGCCGAGGGCCGTCCTCTTGTCCTTGGAGGCGTCCAGATCCCTTCTCCAAGGGGTTTGGACGGCCATTCGGACGCGGACGTTCTTTGTCACGCCATCGCAGACGCCCTTCTGGGAGCGGTTGGCGAGAAAGATATCGGATTCCATTTTCCAAACACGGATCCTTCCCTCAAAGGAATCAGTTCGCTCGAACTCTTGCGGCGGGTGATGCTTATTTTAAGCCGCCACAACGCGAGGCTGGTGAATGTGGATTCCACACTGGTGGCCGAGGCGCCCAAAATTAATCCCCATGTGGAGGCCATGCGCGCCCGCCTCTCGGAGGTGCTCGGAATCGCCCCTGCCCGGATCGGGATCAAGGCGACGACAAATGAACGCTTGGGCTTTGTGGGTCGGGAGGAGGGTATTGCGGCGCTTGCCGTAGCAACCGTGCTGGTGCCCGACTCAATTCCAGCGCTCTAGCTCTCTGCCTGCCTACGGCGGAAAATTCACCCAGCCTTCTTCGGATTTACCAACGAAATCTTTCTGTGACCATGTCCGTCAGCTTGTTCAACACCGCCACCCGCACCATCGAAGCCTTCAAACCGCTGGATCCAGCCGGGCGAATGGTGAAGATGTATACCTGCGGGCCGACCGTGTATAACTTCGCCCATATAGGTAACTTCCGGGCGTATATTTTCGAGGACCTGCTGCAACGGCACCTCGAGGCGCGTGGCTTTGAAGTCGAGCGGGTCATGAACTTGACCGACGTCGACGACAAAACCATTGCGGGATGCAAAAAGTGCGGAGTGCCGCTAGCCGACTTCACTGCGAAATTCAAAGCGGCTTTCTTCGAGGACCTTCAGGCGCTGCGGATCAAACCCGCGGCCCATTATCCCGCCGCAACCGCGCCCGAATACATCGCGCGGATGATTGAGATGATTCAAACGCTCCAGTCGCAGGACGTCTCATACAAGGCGGATGACGGCTCGGTCTATTTCAGGATCGCGAAATTCCCCAGATACGGCCAGTTGGCGCATCTCAATTTGGACGAGTTGCGGCCTTCAGGCAGAATCCAGAATGATGAATACGAGAAGGAAGCCATCGGCGACTTCGCGTTGTGGAAGGCTTGGAACGCCGACGATGGCGATGTTTGGTGGGAAAGCCCGTGGGGCAGGGGCCGTCCGGGCTGGCACATTGAGTGCAGCGCGATGGCTACGGCATTGCTCGGTCCAGAACTCGATATCCACTGCGGAGGCGTCGACAACATCTTCCCTCACCACGAGGCTGAAATCGCACAGTCTGAATGCGTCACCGGCCGCCATTTTTCGCGTTACTGGCTGCACTGTGCCCACCTCATGGTGGAGGGGCAGAAGATGGCGAAGTCTGCCGGTAATTTTTACACGCTGCGGGATTTGTTGGAGAAGGGATACACCGGCCGCGAAATCCGTTACGTTTTGCTCAGCGTTCATTACAGGCTTCCTCTAAACTTTACGCTCAGCGGGTTGGACGCCGCGCGAACCGCCCTCGTACGGATCGACGCCTGGCTGGAGCGCCTCGGAGCACTTGCCGGAACAGTCCCCGCGGCCGAGACCGCCGCCGAACCAGCCATGAGCCGTTTTCTCGAAGCCCTCGACGAAGATCTCAACATTTCCGGCGCGCTCGGACAGCTCTTCGACTGGATTCGTGACTCAAACCGGGCGATGGACGCCGGCCAGCTCACCCCCGCTGCGGCGGCCCGCACGCTCGCGGACTTCGCGGTGCTGAACTCCATTTTGGAAATAGACGCCGACAAGGCCTCGATCCCGGATGCTGTGCTCGGCTTGGTGCAAGAACGCCAGGCCGCGCGCGAAGGTAAAGATTGGGGACGCTCCGACCAGTTGCGCGATGCCGTCGCAGCGCTGGGTTGGCAGGTGAAAGACACCAAACAAGGCCCTCAAATCACCCGGATCTAGCCTCGCGGCTGTTTTCGCGTGTTATTTCGCAAACATTTGGCAAAGTTTTACTCCAGCGCTTCGCTTATCATCCGCACCCCATTCAGATGTCCGCCCTTTATAGCCCAGAGACGTATCTAGACCTTCAACACTCTGAGCATCGGATGCTTTTTGAGAGCGCCGTGAACGTTTGGGACGCCCTTTCTCAAATCAGCAGCTACCTCCAGTTCCGGCTCAAACCCGGTATCCACGGGCGCCTCATTGGAAAGCCCTTCATCAGCGGCGCTGTTTTCATCGGCGCTGGAACGGTGATCGAGCAGGGGGCGATGATCAAAGGGCCGGCCTGGATCGGAGAAGGCTGCGAGATACGCAACGGGTGTTACATTCGCGAAAACGTAATCGTCGGCTCCGGATGCGTCCTTGGAAATTCGTGTGAGTTTAAAAACTCGATCATTTTCGATGAAGCGCAGGTGCCCCATTTCAATTACGTGGGAGATTCCATTTTGGGATTCCGGGCGCATTTGGGCGCGGGTGTCATTCTCTCAAACGTTCGCCTTGATCATTCCGAGGTGGTTGTATCAAACCAAGCGGGCGGATATCTCCCAACAGGGTTGCGAAAGTTTGGGGCGATCCTTGGCGACCGGGCCGAAATCGGCTGCAATTCAGTGCTTAATCCGGGTTCGATTATCGGGAGGAACTCGATGCTTTATCCCGGCACGCAGTGGAAGGGTGTCCTTCCTGCCAACTCAATGGTAAAAACCATTCAAACTCAACAGGTGGTAGACCGCCGCCCCTAGTCCTTCGATTTTAATCCAAAACCTCCCTACCATGTCTCAACATCCTTCCTCTCCCGCTCCCAACGACGACGTTCACGGCTTCGACCTTCTTGCGTTTTGGATCCAGTACCGAAGCGCAATCCGCGCCGGCATCGCCGCTTTGTTGGCCGTCATGGTTGGGTACACCATTTCTGAACTGGTCGCATACCAGCGCAGGCAGGCCGCTGCCGAGGCTTTTGCTCTGGCAAAAACTCCCGAGCAACTCGCCGCTTTCATGAAAGACCACGCCGGGATGCCCGCCGCGGGAAACGCCGCCCTGCTGCTATCCGGAAAGCAGCGCGCTGAGGGCAAGCTAGAAGAGGCTCTGAAAACCCTCAACACCTTCATCTCTGAAAACCCAAAACACCCACTGCTCGGAACCGTGCATCTGGCGGTCGGTTCTGTCCTCGAACAGCAGGGTAAACAGGAGGAAGCCCTCGTCGCCTATCGCCGCCTTGTTTCCCTGGAACCCCGAGGAATCGCCTCCCCTGTGGCGCTTTTGCGTACGGCTCGCATTTATAGAATCCAGAACAAGAATGAAGAGGCAAAGGCAATGTACGAAAGCCTGCAGAGCCAGTTCCCGACGTCCGTTTTCGCCAACGAAGCATTGCAGGAAGGCCAGGAACTCATCGGACCTCCAACGCTCCCCGCCGTAGTCCCCGCTACGCCGGTGATCGCACCTGCACCCGCACCCGCACCCGCTCCAGCCCCAGCCCTAGCCCCAGCTCCAGCTCCAGCTCCAGCTCCAGCTCCAGCTCCAGCTCCAGCTCCAGCTCCGGCTTCAGCCCCCGCTCCCAACAAATAGTAACGGTAAAATACGGCTTCTAAGCCGTGGGTATCTAAGTTTTTAACCCGAGTTCCGCAGTTTGGTGCGAGGGATGAAAAAATTTACAGAGAGCAGTCGCTAAAACCGGAACAGCTCACAGAGTAAAATTCGGCGCAAGTGCGTGTAGTGGAGAAGACCCCCTTGTTGAGAAAATCCAAAGCGCGGAACATGGCCTCATGTTTCTCCGCAAGAACCGCAAAAGCGCCAACGGCGAGGTCTATGAATACTGGACTTTGTGCGAGACGGTGCGCACCGAACTCGGCCCTCGGCAGCGCGTGGTTGCGACGCTAGGCAAGCTCTCGGAGCAAGATCTTGCCGCTGGCTGGGAGGACATCGAGGCTTTACTGGAGGGCCGCAAGCCTGCACCTCGGCAGCTTCTGCTCGAGAAGGCAAAAGCCACGCCAAGCGCCCACGCCTGCGCGCAATGGGAATTGGCTGATTTGGCTAATCTGACGCTCGAACGGGTGCGTGAATTTGGGAACGTGTACTTGGCCTTGGCCCTTTGGAGGCGGCTTGGTCTTCATGATCTGCTTTCCGAACTCATGGACTGCGGCCGGGAAACCGTTCCTTGGGCAGAGGTAGCGGCCGTGTTGACTGCTGGCAAGTTCTGCGGGCAAGCCTCGGAACTTGGCGTGGCCGAAGAATGGTATGCGCGCACCGCCCTTGAGGATCTCAGCGGCATCGCGCCTGAACTCATCAACGACGACCGGCTTTACCGTGGGCTCGATCATCTTGGAAAGCACAAGGACCGGCTCTGCGAGCATCTCATGCAGCGCTATAGGGACTGGTTTGGAGTGCGCTTCGAGTTCCTGCTGTACGACGTTACCAGCACGTATTTTGAGGGACAGGCGCTTGGCAATACAAAGGCTGCCCGGGGTTATAGTCGGGACAAGCGGTCCGACTGTAAGCAGGTGTGCATCGGGCTTGTGTGCACGCCAGAAGGGTTGCCGCTCAACTATGAGGTCTTCGCAGGCAATCGTGTCGACGTCACAACGGTGGAGGATGTTGTGCGTAAAATGGAGGATCGTTTTGGACAGGCGGAGCGTATTTGGGTGATGGATCGCGGGATGGTGAGTGAAGCGAACATTGATTTTTTGCGGCAACGCAAAGCGCTTTATATCGTGGGCACGCCAAAGGCGGATTTACGGCATTTTGAAGCGGAGCTTGCCGAAGAGGAAAACTGGAAAGTGGTCCAGCACGGGCTTGAGGCGAGAGTGGTGGCGCATCCTGATGGCGACGGGAGCGAAAAGTATGTGCTGTGCAGGAGTCAGGCACGTGGCGAAAAAGAAAAAGCGATGCTTGAGCGGCAGATGAACCGACTCACGGAGGAGTTGCTCAAGATCGACGCGACATTGCGAAAAAGTAAGAAGAAGGAGACGGATCTTGGAAAAATCGAACGCCGGATCGGCCGCTGGCAGGGGCGCAATCCAGCGGCGGCGCGGCTCTTGGATGTGGTCGTGCTAAGGGATGATAAGCAGCGAGCTACGGGGCTGCAGTTGAGTTGCCCCTTGGAAAAGGGAACAAAAAGCGATTTGGCCAAAGGGGCGTATTTACTGCGTACAAACTGTATGGAAACAGACCCTGCAAAACTATGGCGTTGGTACATGCAACTCACCCAGGCAGAGGCCGCCTTCCGGACAGCAAAAAGCGACATCGGCCTGCGGCCTGTTTATCATCGGAAGACAGAACGCGTGGAGGCGCACTTATTGGTGTGCTTTTTAAGCCTAGCGCTGTGGCGGTCTTTAGAGATGTGGATGCTAGGCAAGGGGCTTGGGAGTAATGCGCGTAAGTTGGTCAATGCCTTTGGAACGATCAAATCGATGGACGTAGTGGTGCCCGTGAGGCGCGGGGATCTGGAGGTAAAGGTACGCCTGCGGACGGTAGCGAAACCGGAGGACGACGTGGCTGTGCTGTTGTCCCACTTGGGACTTCGTCTGCCAAGCCGCTCAAAAACGGTGCAGAATGTAGTGGAGAAAAACGGCTAAAATTTTACGTAAGCCGTTTGAAATGAGAGAAACGACTTTTTTAACTGCGGAACTCGGGT
>CANJZW010000126.1 GCA_947479475.1 Chthoniobacteraceae bacterium | reverse complement strand
TCCACTGAGTCCACTGAGTCCACTGAGTCCACTGAGTCCACTGAGTCCACTGAGTCCACTGAGTCCACTGAGTCCACTGAGTCCACTGAGTCCACTGAGTCCACTGAGTCCACTGAGTCCGCTGAGTCCACTGAGACAACCCAGTCGGCATAAGCGCGCCGTTTCTTCGGCTAGTGCCGCCTTAAAAAAACGGCCCGGTTGTTCGCTCTCACATTTGAGTGGCGTTTGTTGTAAACGGGGCGCTTTTGCGCTACTTAAATCGTTCTGGTCCATGCGCTGCGCAACCGCCATTTTTTTAAGCCTTGCCGTGCTTGCGCAATCGCTTGGCGCGGCGCCTCCCCCTGTGCGTGCGGTTCAGACGATGGACCAGTCCCACCAGTTGCTCGTACAGGGGGCCACTTTTCCACAGCGGGCCGCCGTTTTGAAACTTGCGGGAGAGCTTCGGGAATCCTTGCTAAAGGCGCTCTACCTTCCGCTAGAGAGGTATCCAACCGCCCGGCCTCTCCTTTTGCTGTTGAATCCTCAACAACGGCCCGAAATCCCGCCCGAGGTGGAGGTGATCGAAGACCCGGGCGGTCTCAAGCTCCAATTGCGTCTCGCTCCGCTGGAGGGCGAGGCTTCCCCGCAGGTCGAACGCGCGATTTTGACGGCTCTTATCATTGAACTCTCCCAGCGCCCCAGCTCCCCGGGCGGCAGCGACAAGCTGGAGCCCGTCCTCTACCCGCCACGTTGGCTCGTGGATGCAGTTCTCCACAAACACCACCACCCTGATTCCCGCTTTTCGCCCGTTCGCCTCAGGCCTGTTTTGGAGGGCGGTAGGATCCCGTCCCCCCTCCTTCTTCTGGCCAGGCCTGAGAACGATGTCGCCGTCTCTTCTGAGGAAGAAATAGCCCTCGCGCGCTGCCTGCTCTGGATGCTCACCAATCGCAGCGAAAACCGCTCAGGCCTCTGGGCGCTTTTGAAAACAGACTTCACGCAGGATCCGCTGCGAAGCATCCAAAAACTGTTCCCCTTCTTGGGCAACACAGAAGCAAGCCTTACCAAAGAGTGGACCTTGGCTATCGCCGCCTACGGCACACAGGACGAAATCGTCTCCCTGGACGGTCCAAAAACACAGTTGGAGATCGAACGGCTTCTTCAATTCGACCTCACCGAAACCGAGACCGGCCGCCACCTGAGTCTCCCGCTGGAACAGTTCTCCGATTTCCTCCGCTTTCCCGGCATCCGCTCGATTCTCGCGACAAGGCAGCTGGAATGGATTCTCCTCCAGGAAAGGGGGCATTTTTTGTACGGCGCAGTCATTGCAACCTACGCGGCTGTGTGCGGGGAATTGGCCCGTGGAAAAACCGAGGGCATCCCCCTTCGGCTACGCGAAGCCACTCTCGAACGGGAAAGTGTCTCGGCCCGGCTCAGTCGGATTCGCGACCACATGAACTGGTACCAAGCGGTAGTCGCCCCCCGCCAAAACTCGGCCAAGCTGAGAGAGTTTTATCGCATCCTGGACCAACAACCCGCCCTTTCGGAGAAGGTTCTTCTGGCACTCGACAAGGCCGAGCTGCAACTCAAAGAAGAAGCTGAAAGGGAAAATATCACGCGCATCTTGGACGACGCGCGGCTCCGGCGAAATGAAAAGTAAAAACTACTACACCGCTTTTTTGTCCCCCATCGGTTTTCTCCATCTGCGCGGCACCCAGGAGGCGCTCACGGCAGTCTTCATGGAAAATCATCGCCACCAACCGCCGCGGCCACCTGATGCGGTGAACGATCACGCCCCCTTCCGCGAGGCCCAGCGCGAGCTGGAAGAGTTTTTCGCCGGTGAACGGCGCGAATTTTCACTAACCACCCAAGCCATGGGTACTTCCTTCCAGTCGCGTGTTTGGATGGCGCTGTGGTCAATTCCGTATGGCGAGACCATTAGTTATGGCGAACTGGCACGGGTCATTGGCCACCCCGGATCGGCGCGCGCTGTGGGAATGGCCAGTGGACGCAACCCCCTTTCCATTGTAATTCCCTGTCATCGAGTTATCGGTGCAACCGGTTCGCTTACAGGCTATGGAGGCGGGTTGGAGCGCAAGCGTTTCCTGCTCGCACTGGAGGCCGGCCGCGAATCGATCAACCCCGGAATGTAAACAGACTGCATCAGGCAGACAAAACCCTGCCCAGAGAAAGTCGTGTTTGAGCGGTTGTTTCATCAGCACCGCAAACGGGATGCCCCCCCGATGAAAATAACCTCCTTTGTGATTTTGAACTGGGGCAGCGAAAGCAGCGTAAATCCAATCCGATTTACAGGCACCTGCAACAGGTATTCAAACAGTGCGATGCCCCAACGGAGCCATGCCGCATCAGACCACGGTTGGTCGCCCATCGTTTTCAAATGACCATACCATCCGAACGGCATGAGGAGATTAGAGAGGCAGAGTAAAAAGACGGTTTGAGAGACGATCTACGGCATGCCGCGGCCTCGACGATAGACCCTGTGCGATTTCAGCCGCTCACTCGTGCTCAAATAAGCCCCCCGTGTTTGGGCTGTTTAAACGCTCGGCCGCTTCGCCTCAGAAGGCTGCGGCTTCGGACAAAACAAGCTCTGCAAACCGTCGCCTGATTTTGAAGTGCGCTGCAATAAGGCACTGCAAAACAGTTGGATGCATAGATTTTTAATGGCCGATTAGACCGCAAAACAGGGGCCTCCACCTGGCGATTGGACGCTTCTGGAGTGGGTTTTTAAACGCACTTCGTCGGAAAACATGCGATTAACAAACGGGAGCAATCGACGGCTATTACCAAAGCACCATATAGGTGCATGCGATGCTTGCGAAAACGCGAGGACAGCACCTCGCTTACCGCAGTCAACGCGGCTGTCTTCACGTGGGCCAACGCTCCGAGCCCATGGTTCGTAAACCCGAGGATGCTCACTGGGGAAAGCTGATTTGCCTGAGGTCGTTCAGTGATGACGCTTTTAAAGCATTCTAGCTTCCGAAAAATTCAGCGCTAACGTTTTTGGTGGAGATGGTTAAGGTAATATTTCTAACTTCGGTCTGCCTGATGTTTCGAAGCCTTGTTGGTGTGTGTTTTTCAGTAAAAAAATCTGCCTCGTGAAGTCTGCGCACTCGAAGGGACCATCAAGGTCTTACAGGAGTGCATGAAATTCATTTTCGTTTCATTTTCCCGTAGGAAGAAATGCATCTGTTTGGTAAGTACTAGTGATGCTGTTTGACTATTGTGCCGAGTGTCGAAGCTGCTGTCATGTGGATCCCGGTTTTCCGCCTCTTGAAGTGAGTCTCACCCAACAAGAAAAAGGTAAATATCGGAGTATCTGCATTGAGAGTGAATGCGAGCATCTGGGTGCTAATGGATGCGTTCTTGGCGACACCAAGCCACTCAGCTGCAAGCTTTATCCCCTTGCGTATAACCCTGCGGACGGCCGTTTCCACTATGATGAAGAATGTCCGCTCATGCCCGAGTATGTGCGACAACTGTCAGAACCCGGCAGTGACGCACTCCATCATTTGAATGAAATGAAGACAGTGATTGCAGAGATTAAGGAAAGTGAAGCCGCGTTCTTGAAAAGAAATTTCAGTGTAGACAAAGCCTACTTCGAACTGAAGAAACTCCCTTCAGTCAACGTTCGATAACACACATGCATCAAATAGATTATCAGGCATTTAAAGGCCGGACAAAGAAACGGACGACCCCTCACTCTCGAGAGGTCGGTTACCAGAGCTGGACATCGAAAAATCTGTGCGTTGAAAGCTACCACAACGACATTCCTTACTTCACCTGCCGGTGGGATGCTTTATGCCCTTACATCGCAGTGGATGAGGAATTGCTGGCCAGCGTGAACCGCCCCTTCATCGTTTATGCGCTGCCTCCGGACAGCAACTTTGGGGTGCCCATTAACGACAGGTACGGTATGGTGAATGTCGCTTCGCCCGAGTTTGAGGAGGATCCTCGGCGGGCCAGAAAGTTTCGGGAAATGGAAAAGCAGTTCCGTAACTTCGTTTGCACGGAGGAAGTGGTGCCTGGACACATGCTGACGTTGGAGAACGTCTATGAAATGGGTGGTTCCCATTTCGAGAGCTGCGAGATCGATGATCGCGAAGTCGCGGGACTTCTCGACTATGTACGCAAACTCGATGTGCTCGTCATTAGGGTTCACGATTCCGAAGGAGAACTAGTGCTCACGGACTTTTCCATCCTGATGCCCGCCTATGACCAGGTTTACGGAAGTTTTTGCCAGTGGAACCGCAAGTTTAAGAACCGTTCACCCGGCATCTTCGCCTGTTTACTTGTCTGCCGCTGGGCGGCCCGTAACAACTTCAAATTTTACAACCTCGGCCCGGTGGATGATTACGGTTACAAAGCGTTGTTCGTCACCGATTACGAGCCGATATTCGCTATTGCTCTGACGGACGAAACACATCCCCTGGCTCTGGATACAACCTCGCCTCTTCATGTCGATTTCAAACCGGAGGAATGGAACAAACTTTACCGGGAAAACCCGGGAGTGATCATCCGAAACCGCAAGGAATAGGGCCGCAGCCGAACAGTACCAGGCGGGAAAAACCACCCGTCTAAGGGGGGAGGACGGCGCGCTGCCTGCGGCCGCGCCCTCACCGGCGTCTGGCTTCGCGCCCCCACTCAAGGAGTGGGTCTAGAAATAGTGCGTTTCGCCAAAACTCACATCGTAATCGATAAAGAGCTCGGCGCCTGACCTGATTTTCTTGACCGCGACCAGGATGCCGTCTTTTCGAAAACGGAGGTTGGGCGTTTTGGAATGGTTGAGGTAAGCGGCCATGTCCATCGCATTCAGGCCATCGGAGGGAATGAAGATGGCGTCTTCATCGACGAAGCAAAACCCGTTGATGTAGTTTTTAAGCGGCTTTGGAAATGCGTCGATCTCCTTGATCTTGATCTTGATCTCGCGCTGCTGCCTGGGTCCGCGCAGGGGAGTGGCTCCCTTTGGAATCTCCCGAAGGGCGAAAACGCCGACGCCGTGAATTTTTGACACGCCGATTTTGCAATAGATCTCGGATTTGAGGTGTTTGAGGAGCTTAGCCTTCAGTTTTGGCATTTCAGTAGGAGGTTGCACTAATCCAGAGCTTGAATCCCGCCCAGAATCCTAAGGAAGGTGTTCCTGTGGCCGGGTTCGTTTCCTTTGTTTTGGTTTTGATCTGGGATCGGGGGGGAAGGCTTCGAGGAAGAGCACCGCTTCGTCCGTTCTTGGAACGATCCGGCTTCTTTGAACCGTCCCATGATTGACAGGAAATCAGCTCCACAGCAAGCAGCACCACTTGAGAGTATCCGGCGCCCCCCGCAACCCTCCCGCCTAACGAGCCTCCCCCCCTGGGCGGGCGGCATGCCACCTCAAGGTTCAAGGGAATTACAGTCACCCGCAACAATACGGTTCACGCGACCTCCAAAACCGGACGGAGTCCGCTACGCGGGTGGGCAGGCAATCGACAGACGCCCCTCCGCAAAAATCGCAACGCCCAAGGGGGAGCCGCCCCGAGCTTCCACAAAATGGTGGATCATCCGGATTGGGTCCTTTGTATACGCTGCCCGGGCATGCGCTCGGTCCGCGGGTGAACGCTCTGAGAAAAGCACGACACGGGCCTTTTCGAGGCACTCCATGAGGGTCTGGACCTGCCATTGGTCATCGCGGGTCACACCTGTGTCGTAAGAATCTTGGCCTGGAGCTACGCATTGCGAATAGGTTCCGAGCCTGCAGCGTCTAATCCCTCACTTTAGCTCTTACTGCCCCACTCGCAGGACGCGTCTTCTGGTTGTTGAACCAGAGACCCTGTTCGTTCAATCAAGCCAATCGGTGATGTCATCCGGTTCTTCCAATGAGTGAAAGAGGATCCTCGTCCTAGGAAGGAGACGGCCCTTGTCCCACGAAAGGGACAGGCTTTCCCCCACGAAAGGGACAGGCTTTCCTCCACGCAACGGACGGGCTTTGCCCCAGCGGAGGGAAGATCCGCTACCCTAAGGTTCCATCGCTTGAATTTGGATACAAGCGGCCATTGCGCGGGCTCGATCGCGGGCTTCTTCGGGCGTCTCGCCCGTGGCCACCGCCACCCCCAACCTCCGGTGTCCGTGGCACTCGGGTTTACCAAACAGCCGGATCTGGCTTTCAGGAATAGCCAGAGCTTCGCACACTCCAGAGATCACTGGAATTCCCTCAAGATGCCCTAGCAACGCCACACTGTGAGCCGGGCGAAGCAGACGCACCTCGGGAATCGGAAGCCCAAGGATAGCGCGCGCATGCAAGGCGAATTCGGAGAGCGCCTGGCTTCCAATCGTAACCAGCCCCGTATCGTGGGGGCGGGGACTCACTTCGCTGAAAATCACTTCATCACCACAGACGAAACACTCCACGCCAAAGAGGCCGAAGCCTCCCAGGCTCTCGACAATCTTTTGAGCCACCCGCTGTGCCTTGTCCCAGGCCTCCGGGGACATCTGGCACGGCTGCCAGCTTTCCCGATAGTCTCCATCAATCTGCACATGCCCCACTGGTGGGCAGCAGAAAACGCCGTTCACCGCCGAGACCGTCAACACCGTGATTTCGTAATCAAACCGGATGAACCCTTCAACGATGCAGCGACCGGCCCCTGCTCTGGCTCCTTTTTGTGCATAGTCCCAAGCGGCCGTCATCTCGCCCGCCGTGCGGACCAGGCTCTGCCCGTGTCCGCTGGAGGACATCAATGGTTTGAGCACGCAGGGAAATCCGAGCGCCTCGCCGGCTTCAAGCGCCTCGCCGGCCGTCGCCACAAATCGGTAGGGGGAGGTTGGCAACCCAAGCTCTTCTGCCGCCAGGCGCCGAATCCCCTCCCTGTTCATGGTCAGACGCGCCGCACGCGCCGTCGGGATCACCCGCTGTCCGGCGGCCTCAAGCTCGATCAAGACATCCGTTGCGATGGCCTCGATTTCCGGCACCACAAGATCCGGCTTCTCCAGAGCCACCACCGCCCGCAGCCTCTCGCCGTCGAGCATCGAAAATACATGGCTGCGGTGCGCCACTTGCATCGCCGGCGCGTTTGCATACCTGTCGCATGCCACCACCTCACACCCAAGCCGCTGCAGCTCGATGGCCACCTCCTTGCCCAGTTCCCCGGAGCCAAGAAGAAGTACACGGGTGGCGCGTTGGGAGAGGGGCGGAGCAAAAGTGCCGGAAGTAAGCATAATCGGGATGGGCTAAGGGACACTCAAAGCCAAGCGCCCAGCGCGCCGCGAGTCAAACGCGCAAACCCCCATCCCATAAGAACCCATAAGAACCCATAAGAACCCATAAGAACCGATTAAACCAATTCGAACCGATTGAAACCCGCCTCCCACCTCCGCTCGCTGCCGTCGCGCTGCCGTCGCGCTGCCGTCGCGCTGCCGTCGCGTTGCCGGTGCGCCACGTTCACGCGAAGAATCGCCTTCCGTCCAACCCCGAACCACAGTGAACCTTTTTCCACAGTGAAGCGCCTTTCTTCAGGGCGGCTCTCTTCACCGAAAGCCGGCCGCCCACACGGGACTGCTGCGCTGCTTTTTTACCGATAGTTGCGCAGCGCATCCCGCCGCAAGTCTTCCTGTAGGCGGATGCTGTCTCCACGATAAGGCTCTTGCGCCTGCGCTCGCAGCCCCTCCTTTTTTACATTCGCCTGCGGCGTCTTTTGGCAGCAGTGCCCACGTTCATGCCCGACCATGGGGCAACCCGCGCAACTACTGAGAAGCAGAAAAACAAATGTGCCAGCCGCGCACCACAGAAGGTGCCCTACACCCTCCTTGGAGTCATTCGATTTAAAAGAGCTGGCAGCGATTTGAGCGCCAGCATTCCTGTTTTGATCCGTCTTCACCTTCATATCCTTCGTTTTTTTATTTCAGGCTTAACTCTCGACCCCTTCTTTTGAGGCGTGGCTGGGGCAATTCACGTTGAACGTAAAACGTTTGAAAACACATCCCACCGTTCGACACCCCGCTCGCCAGCTCCGTTCGCCAGCCCCGGAGTCAGCCCCGGAGCTACGGCCGCCAGATCAGTGGGATGCCCTTCATCTCTCGCTACGGAGGTGAACACGAAAAAGCCTTAACAAAATGCAGCACCAGCGGCGCAGCGTTTTCCAAAACATGTCCCCTCCCGTTCGGACGTCATCGCGCCTTCCCTCAGATCACACCTTCGCCGTTTAGACATCGCTTCCATTCCTTCCACGGACACAATGCCGTCCTTCCTCCCCTAACCTCTCCGCTTCCTGTGTTTCTCCGTCTCTCCTCGTTCCTGCTGCTTTTCTTCTCCGTTGCCCTCTCCAGCATCCCCCTTCGCGCAGAGGTGGAGCGGGACCTGGAATACGGCGTCGTTAACGGGCTTTCACTCAAGCTCAATCTCTTCAGACCCGAGGGCAAACAGGCCGGACTGGTCGTCTACGTGCATGGGGGCGCCTGGCGGGCCGGACAGAAGGAAGACTGCCCCATTTTGTCCCTCGTGAGTGCCGGATATGCGGTCGCAAGCGTGGATTACCGCCTGACCCCTCAGGCGCCGTTTCCTGCCAACGTGCACGACATCAAAGGGGCGATCCGGTTTTTACGCGCGGAGGGTCCGCGGCTTGGAATCGAAAGCAGCCGGATGGCAATCATCGGCTCGTCCGCCGGCGGGCATTTGGCGGCCCTTGTGGGAGTCTCAAGCGGGGTGGCCGCTTTGGAGGGCGACGTGGGCGGGCGCGCCAACGTTTCTAGCAGCGTCCAGGCGATCGTGAGTTTTTTCGGAGCCTCGAATTTGGACACCATTCTCTCGCAGTCCACCGAGTACGGGTTGCGCGTCAGGGAGCCCGCCCTGCAACTGCTTTTGGGCGGCTTGCCGGTGGAAAAACCCGCCCTGTCGCGACTGGCAAGCCCGGTGGTGCATCTCGATCCAAAGGACCCGCCAATCCTGCTCATTCATGGAGATGCGGATCCGCAGATGCCCCTGCAGCAGTCGGAGGAGTTTGAGCGGGCTTGCACCGTTGCAGGGGTGAACGCAACACTGCACACTCTGGCCGGGGCGCGGCACGGAGGGGCAGAGTTTTACGATGAGACTCGCATGCAATGGGTCCGCGCCTTTTTACAAAAACACCTCGGGCCGTAGTCCGCGGAGAGGGGCATCTTTGCAGATTGAAGGGCGATCAACCCAAGCGCAGGAGCGGGAGGAGGGGTGTGTCCCGCTCGTTGTGTGAGGGGGACTGCAGGGCACCCACAAAACCTTATGAATTCAGGATCAGCCCGGTGCTCGCTTCAGTGAGGATGATTTTACCAGAGCCTTTCAATGTGGCGCTGATCTCCAGCAACCGGAACAGCGCCTGCGCCACCTCCGGCTCACGCTGAATCTCTGCCAGGGCGCGGCCCACCACTTCGGGACGCACGGCCTGCGCCTGCCCCAGCCTTTGGGAGGCCTGTTTATCCGCCTCGGAATGAATAATCGCCACGGTGTTGTCCCCCTCCTGCTTCATTGCCGCCGTGACCTGCCGCAGACGGTTCACGACCTTGCGTTGGATTTCCGCAATCATTCCCTGATCCCTGAACGCTACTTTTCGAATGTAGGTTGACCCGAGCGCAAAGCCCCACTGAGAGGAGGTCGGCGAAACTTCCTCGCGCACCTTACGGGAGAGGGCATCGCGATCCTCCAAAAGCACATCAAGCTTCAGATTCGAGAGCTGCTTAACCACCGCCGTGGCCACGTTCGCGTTGAGCGAGCCCATCGGGTAGGAGTTGCGAAATAGAAAAGCTTCCGGATCGTTGACGAACATCTCGAACCAAACGCCCACACCCATCGGCGCGCCCTCCTCTGAATTTACGAGTTGGTTGCGCAGGTAGGACTGTTGCAGCTGCGTGCTCACGCTATATGCCTTCCCAAAAAGCGGGAACAGCAGCGCTTTGGGCCCAAAATGGAAGATGGGCAGAAAGAGTCCGGGCTCCTCAACCTTGCCGATGACTTTCCCGAAAAAAGTGTAAACAAGCACCGTCCGCTCAGGCAAAACGCGCCAAAGCTCGAGTCCTTTTCCCACCGAGGTCAGCAGGAGTGAACCGAAGGCCGTGAGGACCAATCCGGTGAGAATATAAGCAAGAAAGTCCATGGTAAAATATCCGTGTATTATTTGGGAACAGCCGGTTTCAAGCCGCTCAAAGCTTCAAAATCGTCTCGGCCGCCCTCTCCCTCAGCGGGAGGCTGGCATTGCGTAAATAACTCTCCAAGGCTTCGTTGCCGCCCCCGCTCCGCATGGCACCCAACGTCTTCGCGAGTTCCAGAAGCGGTGCGGCCTCCGCCTCCGCCCTGTTTTGCGAAATCTGAACCGCCTGCTCCGCCATCTTCAATTTCGTCTCCGCATCAGCACGCGACTGACTGACCGCCGCCGCCACCTGATTCTGCGTCGTATTGATCGAGGCAAGCGCCTCATCCACATCGCTGGGCGGATCAATGTTGGTGATTAGCGCGGCGTCAAATTCGATCCCGTAACGAGCGGCGGTCTTGCGGCACGCATCCTCCATGTGCCGGTTGATCAGCGAAAGATTCCTGCGCAAATCGTTGATCGATACCCCTTCCACAGATCCCTCGGCGTTCTCTCCGTCGAACGTGGCGACTCTGTCCCGCAAGGTTGAAATGAAATAACCCACCACGTGCGCCGATGGATGTGCCGCTCCAAAGAGATAGGCGTAGAGGTTCCGTTCGCACGGCTTCCAGCGGATCTGGCCAGAAATCTGCACCGTCAGATTGTCTCTGGTGACCGCCTCGATAAACGACTGCCGCACTTCAGGGTCCCAGGTGATATCCGCCGTCTGAATGGTCATGTCCACCTTATATAACGTCTGCCACGGCCACTTAAAATACGGTCCGCCTGGGGTAATCACACGCACGACGGGATAGTTGTAGCGCGTCTTTTCTTCTTCGCTTAGCAACCCGCCCAACACCGGATCGTCACCGGTCATTCCGCGCAAGCGTTGGGCGCGGCCAAAGGTCGTAATCACACCCCTTTGGGTGGGGCCGACTGAATAGACGCCGATCAGCAAAGTAAGCAGAGCCGCAAGGCCAAACCCGCACAAGAGTCCAAAGAGAAGCGTAGGCATAAAAGAAGCGCCGAAAATAAGGTGCGGCAAATCTTTGCACAGTTCGCGTTACACAAAAGAAAAATTGCCTGAATCCATAACCAACTGGGGCTAAAGAAGCAGGCACTGAATCAACAGAGCGTCCGTGCTCTGATTATCGCCAAATCATGGTGCGATCCGCACTCCATGGGCGGGCTGAAACGACGCCGCAAGCGTCCAAAGCCCCGGCCTTCCTTGCCGACGCCTGCCGCGGCTCACGGAAAGAAAATCGACGTGAGAGAACTCCGACTCAACCTCAATGCTTGAAGGCAGGCCATCGGAGTGTTTCGAAAAACCAACCGTCGCTCGCAGATTCGCGACTACTGCCCGAAAAACCGGGGAACAACGTCCAGCACCCACACCGCGACCATGGGTAGTCCTGTAAAAAACGCAATAGAGACAAGGTAATACCAAACACAGGAAAGGAAACTCTTCATTCGGC